>JAUMXX010000010.1:0-18399 GCA_030535285.1 bacterium
TTTGCAATTGGATTCGGACCTGCAATTTTCAAGAAACAGGGAAAAAAGACTAAATATTCAGTCAGAATTTTCCCGATTGGCGGATTTTGCGCATTAGAGGGTGAAGATTCAGATAGCGATGATCCATCTGCATTCTGTAATCAGTCTGCTTGGAAAAGATTAATTGTAATAATTGCGGGCGCATTTTTTAATATTGTTTTAGGATTTATTATTGTAATGATAATACTTTCCTCGCAAAATGTGTTTGCAGGTACTGAGATTTCTGCTTTTGGCGAAGGGGCGGTAAGTTGCGAACACGGGCTCAAAGTCGGTGATACTATAATGGGTGTTGACGGCAGAAGAATTTATACAACTCATGATTTGAGCTATGCTTTTTCGGGTATTGATTCTGACGGCGAGGTCGACCTTTTGGTCAAACGTAATGGCAAAAAGGTGCTCCTGGAGGATGTTAAGTTCGATGTAGACAGTGAAAATGATATAAATTATATAAAGGTTGATTTTTTTGTTAATCCCATAGAGAAAACGCCTCTGAACTTTATTTCGCAATCATTCAAAACAACCGTTTCATACGGTCGCATTGTTTGGTTTTCGTTGGTTGATTTGATTACTGGCAAATATGGAATAAGCGCGGTTTCCGGACCTGTTGGGGTTACTGCGGCAATCGGTGAGGTTGTAAAAACCGGAGTAAATAACCTTCTGCAGATATTCGCGCTTATAACTATCAATTTAGGTTTGTTTAATTTGTTGCCGATTCCTGCACTTGATGGCAGTAGGGCAATGTTTTTGCTCATAGAATTGATTTTCCGCAAGCCTGTACCTCAAAAGTATGAGGCGGCAGTGCATGCTGTGGGTATGTTGGTACTGCTTGGCTTTATGGTGTTAATAACCATTAAGGATGTATATTTTCTGTTTATTTAGGGGTGTTTAGGTGTTTACAAGATTTGATACTAATCAGATTTATGTAGGTGGTGTCGCAATGGGTGGAGGTGCACCTGTTAGCGTACAATCAATGCTGAATCGGCCTGCCGGTGATTTTGAAGGTAATATTGAACAAGCTAAGCAGCTTGAAAATGCCGGTTGTGATATTATTAGGGTTGCGGTTCCTGACAAAAACACCGTTAAACTGGTTGAATTACTTAAAAATTCCGTCAAGGTTCCTATCGTGGCCGATATACACTTTGATTTTCAACTTGCGATCGAATGTGTTGCTGCAGGGGTTGATAAAATACGGATTAATCCCGGCAACATAGGTGATGACAGTAGGGTGAAATTGGTTGTTGAAGCGTGTCGCTCTCGGGATGTTCCGATCAGAGTAGGTGTAAATTCCGGTTCTGTGAACAAGGAAATACTTGCAAAATATTCAGGACCTACTCCTGAGGCTTTGGTTGAAAGCGGTCTGTATCATATACGTCTGCTTGAAAAGTTTGATTATAATAATATTGTTTTATCAATTAAATCGTCCGATGTTAAAACAATGTATGCGGCATATGATTTGGCGGCACAGAGTTGTCCTTATCCGTTACATCTCGGTGTAACCGAGGCCGGTACCAAGCATATGGGCATTATAAAGTCAGCGGCCGGTATTGGAAGCTTGTTGCTTAGGGATATTGGTGATACAATTCGTGTTTCATTAACCGATAATCCGGTTGAGGAAGTAAAGGCTGCCAAGGATATTTTATCGGCATGCGGACACGATGTGGGCGGAATTAAGTTTGTTTCATGTCCTACCTGCGGAAGAACAAAAATTGATTTGATTCGCTTAGCCCGGGATGTTGAGGATGCGCTGTCAGATTGTAGAAAAAACATAACAGTAGCCATCATGGGTTGTGCTGTTAACGGACCGGGCGAGGCTTCACATGCTGATATTGGTGTTGCCGGTGGTGACGGCTGCGGGCTTATTTTTAAAAAAGGTGAGATAATTCGCAAGGTTGACGAAGGCGAATTGCTTACAGAATTAATTAATGAAATTGAAAAGATGTAGGGATTTTTATGGCAAACGCAAGGGTGAGAGATTTATTTGGAAATATTGAGCAACAAATAAGCAACAGTGTCATTCTGGATGCTCAGGTTTGTTGTTGTGATTTAAACTCGCAAGACAGGACACTGAAAATGCGTTGTTTGTTTTCTGAATACGTTTGTGATGATGAGATTGTTTCGTTAT
The DNA here is from genome assembly GCA_030535285.1 of bacterium. Taxonomy (GTDB): domain Bacteria; phylum Bacillota; class Clostridia; order Oscillospirales; family Acutalibacteraceae; genus JAUMXX01. Next base: position 2,162 of record JAUMXX010000010.1, read on the forward strand.
CTGATACAATTAAAAATCTTTTTCTATTAAAATGGGTTAAAATTGACAGAAAATTTTCGTCAAACGCTTTTGGTGATACTGCCTGCGCCGATATCATAAAGATGCTGAATAAATCAAATGTAGTATTGCAAGGTTTTTTAAATGATGCGGATTTTTCTTATGATAATACCGTGCTCAGTATTGATTTAAAATACGGCGGACTCGATAGTATTAAAAAAATGAATTTCATTGAACAACTGCAACAATTTGTAAGTGAGTGGTTTGGATTTGATATTGAGGTTAGATTTTTGGGACAAACCGAGAATATTGAAATTTTCACACCCCCTGAAGAAACGGTTGTGACGATAAAAGAAAAACCTGTTGAGGTAAAGACGGTTGAAACACAGGAAACTATTGGGCAGAATATCGAGTTACCTTTTGATATAACAAACCAGGAAACTGTTTACGGCAGAAAGATCCGCGGTGTCTGCATACCTATGTCAGATGTCAACTCAAATAGTGATAGTGTTGTCGTTTGGGGTGATATTTTTCAGTTTGAAATGAGTCCGACAAGAAATGGGGACAAGCAGAGAGTTAATATCTGCTTTTCCGATTCTTCCGGCTCTTTAATGATTAAGATGTATATAAAAAATGAACTTGCTAAACCGTTTGAGTCGCTTAAGGTGGGTAAGACGATTTTGGTTAAAGGCAGGTATAAATATGATGACTGGCAAAAAGATTATGTTCTTGCCCCTGTGAGTATAAACATTGTCAGTAAAAATGAAGCCCAAGATACTGCTGCGGTTAAGCGAGTTGAACTTCATGCGCATACTAATATGTCACAGATGGATGCTTTGTGCTCAGCATCCGATTTAATTAGGCAAGCATATAAATGGGGTCACAAGGCTATTGCGATTACAGATCATGGCGTTGTTCAGTCATTTCCGGAAGCGATGAGTACTTTTGATGACATCAAAAAGGGGGATCCCGATACCGATTTTAAGGTGATTTATGGGTTGGAAGCCTATTTCGTTGATGATACTACCCCCGCAATTTACGGTAGTAAGAATTGCGCGTTGAATGACGAGTTTGTCGTTTTTGACCTTGAAACAACAGGATTAGACGCCAACGAAAGCCGAATAATCGAAATTGGTGCAGTAAAGATAAAAAACGGACAGGCGGGCGAAAAGTTTTCCACCTTTGTTAACTGTGGGGTTACTATTCCTGAGAAAATCGTCGAACTCACCGGAATAAAACCGGAAATGATTTTGGGTGCACCTGATGAACGGAAAGCAATTGAGCAATTTGTAGATTTTTGCGGGGATGCAGTTTTGGTTGCACACAATGCAACATTTGACGTTACCTTTATTAAAGTGGCACTCAACCGATTAGGAATAGATTTTGAGTTTACATATGTTGATACACTGATTATTGCTCAGAGACTACTCCAGGGCATCAAAAATCATCGTCTTGATACACTGCAGAAGTTCTTTAAACTTAAAAATTTTGAGCACCATAGAGCATTGGATGATGCTGAAATTCTGTCGGATATCTTCTATAAACTTATAAAGTTTGCAACACAGGAAGAAACGATTGCCGATTTAAATGCTTTAAATAAACATTTGCGTGAGCAGTGTGCAAAAAGAAGTGCAAGCCACCATATGATTGTGCTTGTAAAAAATCAAGTGGGAATGAAAAATCTTTATAAAATTGTATCCCAATCGCATTTAAATAGTTTTTATAAAAAACCTTTGATGTTTAAAACCTGCCTCGAGGAATACCGCGAAGGTTTGGTAATTGGTTCTGCTTGTGAAAGCGGTGAATTGTTCGAAGCGGTTAGGCTGGGCAGGCCAAAAAGTGAATTATTGGAAATTGCTTCATACTACGATTATCTTGAAATACAGCCTATATCAAATAATCAGTTTATGCTGAGAAACGGTAGCGTTGGTTCTGAGCAGACACTTATGCGTTATAACAAAACTATCGTTGATTTGGCAAAAGAGTTAGATGTTCCTGTTGTTGCAGCCGGTGATGTGCATTTTTTCAAAAAAGAGGATGCGCTGCTTCGTAAGATATTATTTGCCGGGCAGGGTTATAAGGACTTCGATTATCAGGCGCCGCTTTATTTTAAAACTACGGATGAAATGCTAGAAGAATGTGCGTATCTCGGTGAGGAAACCGCAATTGAGGTTGTGACTTGTAATCCGCAAAAGGTTGTTGATATGATTGATGGCGGAATCAGACCGATCCCGCGCGGGAATTTTCCTCCGACAATCGAAAATGATAAAGAAATTCTAACCGAGATTACCATGAGCAAGGCATATGAGATGTATGGAAATCCGTTGCCTGAAATTGTTCAAAAGCGTCTCGAACGTGAATTGGATTCTATTATTAAGCACGGTTACGCGGTTATGTATGTTACAGCACAGAAGTTAGTACATGATTCAATGCAACACGGTTATTATGTGGGTTCACGTGGTTCTGTCGGTTCCTCGTTTGTTGCTACTATGGCAGGTATAACCGAGGTTAATCCGCTGGTTCCGCACTATGTTTGCGGAAATTGTAAACACAGCGAATTTATAACAGACGGTTCTGTTGGTTCGGGTTATGATTTGCCTGAAAAAATGTGCCCGGTTTGTAATACGCCGTATATGCGTGAAGGTCAGGATATTCCATTTGAAACCTTTTTGGGATTTGACGGGGATAAGGTTCCGGATATTGATCTTAACTTCTCGGGTGAATACCAGTCGTTTGCCCACAAATTTACCGAGAATATGTTTGGAACGAAAAACGTTTTTAAGGCGGGAACTATTTCGACTGTTGCAGAGAAAACTGCATTTGGTTATGTGAAGCAGTATGAGGATTTGAAGGGAATAGTGTTAAGTAATATCGAAAGAAGCCGACTTGCAAATTTGTTGTATCGTTGTTCTGTTAAGAGAACTACGGGACAGCATCCCGGTGGAATGGTTGTCGTTCCGCAATATAAGGATGTGTATGATTTTTGCCCTGTTCAGCACCCTGCGGATGATGTTGAGTCTGATACAATTACAACGCATTTTGACTTCCATTCAATTCATGATAATATTCTAAAACTTGATGAACTTGGTCACGATGTGCCTACAATCATTAAATACCTGGAACACAATACCGGTATTAAGGTTACGGATATTTCAATGAGTGACAGCAGGGTAATGAGCCTTCTTAATTCACCCAAGGAATTAGGTGTTACACCGGACGAGATATTTGTCGAAACAGGAACACTTTCACTGCCTGAATTAGGAACTAATTTTGTCCGCGGAATGTTGGTTGAAGCTAAGCCCAAAACGTTTTCTGATTTATTACAGATTTCAGGTTTGTCTCACGGTACGGATGTTTGGCTGGGAAATGCTCAGGATTTGATTCGCAGCGGAGAATGTACAATTTCGGATGTTATCGGAACTCGTGATAATATTATGACAACCTTGATATATAAAGGGTTACCTGCAGCGGCGGCCTTTAAAATTATGGAGATTGTACGTAAGGGCAAGGCGAAAAAACTGTTAACCGACGAGTATATTAAACTAATGATTGATAATAATGTTCCTCAGTGGTATATTGACTCGTGCTTTAAAATCAAGTATATGTTCCCTAAGGCGCATGCGGCGGCATATGTTATTTCTGCATTACGCCTTGGTTGGTATAAGGTTTATAAACCGATTGAGTTTTACTGTTCGTATTTTACGGTTCGCAATGAGGACATAGAAATTATTACTATCTTAAAAGGTAAGTCCGCCGTGAGAAACCGAATTCGCCAGATTAAAGAACTGGGCAAGACTGCGCCGAAAAAGGATTTGTCTGTTTGTGAAAATCTTCTCATATTTAATGAGATGATGTCACGCGGCCTGGAGGTTTTACCGATCGATATCAAAAAATCGCACGCTACACATTATTTGGTTGAGGATGGGAAAATGAGGCCTCCTTTCGGTGCGCTTCCCGGTGTGGGAGAAAAGGCGGCATATTCGCTTTATGAGGTTACCAAAAACGGTGATTTTTATACTGTTGAGGAACTTCGTGAAAAGTCCGGCATTTCTAAAACTGTCGTTGAGGCTTTAAGGGATTTGGGTGTCTTAGACGGGATTCCCGAAACATCTCAAATGTGTATGTTTTAGTGTTGACAAGCTCACTTTAGTATGTTAGTATATTAGCGTACTAAAGTGAATGTTTAAAATAAGGGTGAAATTTAGGCTTTATTTCTGAAAGGATACTTGATTATTATGAATGAAATACTTAACAGAACGCCTAACGGAATGAAAGATCTGTTGCTGAGAGAGTGTGAAATAAATAGGGAAATAACATCTCGTTTGTCGGATTTCTTTTCTAAAAGGGGATATCGTGAAGTTATAACACCGGTTTTGGAATATTTTGATTTATTTAATTTGCCGTCTTCCGATTTCACTCAAGAGGAGATATACAAGTCAACCGACCTTGACAACCGTTTACTAGTGCTACGTCCCGATATGACTATGCCGATTGCACGGCTTTCGGCTACAAGACTTCGTGATGCACAGTTGCCTTTGCGGTTTTTTTATAATCAGAAGGTGTTTCGACTTAATAGAAATCTAAAGGGACGCCGTAATGAAATTAATCAGTCCGGAATCGAATTGATCGGGGAAAAGGGTGTTTTGTCTGATCTGGAGATTATCTCTCTTGCGTTTGGAGCATTGCAGACTTGTGGTATTGATTATTTTGCAATTGAGATTGGACATGCAAATATTTTTAAGAAATTAGCAGAAAAGTTACCTGTAGGCAAGCGCAGAAAAGAACAAATTCGTAAGTTGATTGAGTCTAAGAATTACAGTGCGCTTGATGATGAGTTGACAAAGATAAGTGATACCGGCCTTGCAAGAGATTTAAAAATGTTGCCCAGATTATTTGGCGGTGTAGAGGTTTTTGATATTGCTGAGCAGTTATATGGCACGATAATTTCTGATGAAATTGCATATTTAAAGAAGATCTATTCATCACTTTCAACCGTATTCGGTGATAAGATAAGGGTTGATTTGGGACTTGTGCATCGAAATAATTACTACAGTGATATAGTTTTCAGGGGATATATCACAGGTTCCGGAACTACAGTTGTGTCAGGCGGTCGGTATGATAACCTTTTTGACGATTTGGATTGCGACCGTCCTGCGATTGGCTTTGCGGTTGATGTCGATGCAATATGTGATATTTTGCTTGCTAACGAAAATCCTTGTGAACAGTCGCCCGATATGCTGGTTTTTGCAGCCGAGGGATATGAAATGAAGGCGCTTGAATATATGAATGAGTGCATAAAAAAGGGCATGATGTGTGAAATGATGAGTTTTGTTGATGTTAAATCGGCTGAACAGATTTCACATAATCGCAATGTGAGTTTTGCAGTTGTCGGCAAGGATATATTTGTAACGGAAATTAAGAGGTGAATGGTATTGAGACCTTTAAGAATAGCATTAACAAAGGGTAGGTTAGAAAAGGCCGCGATCGATATTTTCAGAAATATGGGTTTGGATGTAAGCAATCTTGAGAATAAGGGAAGACGTTTGGTACTGCCTTTAGGTGATTTCGAGGTTGTTTTGGTTAAGCCTGCCGATGTAATTACATATATTGAGCACGGTGTGTGTGATATCGGCATTGTGGGTAAGGATACTATTTATGAGTTTCCCGGAAGTTATTATGAGTTGCTTAATTTAGAGATAGGCAGGTGCAAATTTGCGCTTGCAGCACCAAATGGTACTCAGTTTTTCGGGGGTTATGCGGAAAAGACCGTTGCAACAAAATATCCTGAGGTAACAAAAGAGTTCTTTTTGAAAAAAGGTATGGATGTCAGAATTATAAAAATAGAGGGTTCGGTTGAATTAGCACCGTTGCTGGGGCTTGCTGATGCAATTGTTGATATTGTTGAAACGGGAAAAACACTGAAAGAAAACGGATTAAGTGTTATTGAGGATGTTGTGCCGATTTCAGCAAGGGTTATTGTTAATATGGCAAGTTTGAAACTCCGGAAGAGAGAAATTGAGGATTTTGTATCCGCAATGAGCAAAGCAAAAACAGTATAAGCGAGGAAGAAAAATGATACCAATAACATATGCAGGTACACAACAACAGCAAGAAGTTTTGTCTGGACTGCGTAGTCGAAGTGAGCAGGTCAGCAAAAAGGTAACATTAGCTGTTGAAGAAATATTGGATAATGTTAGGCAAAACAAAGATAAAGCTTTGTTTGATTACACATTAAAGTTTGATGGATTTCTACCCCAAAAACTTGTATATACAAACGAAGAACTTGAACAGTTTTGTGATATGTGTGATCCAAAATTGATATCGGCATTAAAAAAATCAGCAGAAAACATAAAAGCATTTCATGAGCAGCAAAAGCAGGTTGGTTGGAGTAAAGAGGATAAGCAAGGCGTGTTGTTGGGACAACGAGTTAGGGGTTTAAACCGCGTGGGTATTTACGTTCCCGGAGGCACAGCGGCATATCCGTCGTCTGTTTTGATGAATGCTATCCCTGCAAAAATAGCAGGTGTTAATGAGATAGTAATGGTTACGCCTCCGCTTAAGGGCAAGGGTGCAAATCCGATCATTATGGCGGCAGCTTTTATAGCGGGTGTCAGTCGTGTTATTCTGATCGGCGGCGCACAGGCGGTTGCCGCTTTGGCATACGGAACAGAAACTGTGCCTAAGGTTGATAAAATTGTGGGTCCCGGTAATATTTATGTTGCAACAGCCAAACGTCTGGTTTTCGGTACTGTTGATATTGACATGGTTGCAGGACCCAGTGAAATTCTGATTTTAGCAGATAAGACAGCTAACCCTAAGTTTATTGCCGCAGATTTGATGTCACAGGCAGAACATGATGTGTTGGCGTCTGCGGTTTTGATAACAACCGATAAAAACATTGCCGAGCAAACGCTAAAAGAACTTGAGAAGCAATGTTGCAAAATGTCACGCAAGCAAATCATTGCGGAATCATTACATAATTACGGTGCGGTAATTATTTGTAGGACTCATGATGAGGCTTTGCAGCTTGCTAATGAAATTGCGCCTGAACACCTGGAGGTTTGTTTCGAAAACCCGAAGGATTATATTGAAAAAATTGATAATGCAGGTTCGGTATTTTTGGGCAATTTCTCACCCGAGCCGTTGGGGGATTATTATGCAGGACCGAATCATGTGCTTCCCACCTCACAGACTGCCAGATTTTTCTCACCTTTATCGGTTGACAGTTTTATTAAAAAATCAAGTTTTATTTTCTATCCCGAATCCGAACTTGTCAAAGCGGCTGATGATATTATTACGGTTGCAAACGCCGAGGGACTTGATGCACATGCAAACTCTGTTATTGTAAGGTTGTGATATTTTGAAATACGAACTTAATGATAAAATCAAATCACTTTCACCCTACAGCGTTGACAAACAGACTTATAAAATCCGCCTTGATGCTAATGAGTCGTTTATAAACCTTCCTAATCAGATTGTAGAGCAGTTGAAGGCTAATCTGGATGAAATAAATTTTAACAGGTATCCGGATCCGGATGCCGATGAACTTTGTCTTGCATATGCACAATACTACGGGTTGGATAGAAAGTACATTGTTGCAGGCAACGGCTCTGATGAGCTGATTTCGGTTATTTTCAGTTCATTTTTGAAAAAGAGTGATTCGGTGGTTGTTTTATCACCCGATTTTTCAATGTACAAATTTTATGCACATATATGTGAATGTAAAGTTTTGGATTACCCTAAATGTAATGCGGAAATTGACGTAGAGGAATTAATTGAATTTTGTAGAGTTAATAATCCGCAAATGATTGTGTTTTCTAATCCCTGCAATCCGACTTCTCTGAGTCTTGAAACTTCGCAGGTGAAAAGAGTTATTGAAAACTTTGATGGTCTGGTTGTGCTGGATGAGGCGTATATGGATTTTGACGATAGTTCATTAATTGAATCAGCGGCGCAGTATGATAATCTGATTGTGTTGCGCACCTGTTCTAAAATGATGGGACTTGCAGCGTTGCGGGTAGGATTCGCTGTTGCAAATGAAAAGATAGTTTCTGCTTTGCGCGCGACCAAATCACCTTATAATGTTAATTCTGTTTCTCAGATTATGGCAACAACGGTATTAAAAAATAAGAAATATTTAGATGGTTGTCGAAAAAGAATTATTGAGTCAAGGGACTTTCTGTATAACGCTTTGAAACCGATTTGTGCAGATAATGGTGTTGAAGTGATGAATACAAAAACCAATTTTGTGTTTATCAAAAGCGAAAATGCTGCATTGCTTTTCGAATATCTCAAAACAAAAAACATTTTAGTTAGGTGTTTTGGTAAATATTTGAGGATAACAGCAGGCAATGAGAATGAAAATGTTGAACTTGTTAAGGAAATAAAGATGTTTTTTAAGGGAGATGCAGTTATATGAGGGAAGCGTATGTTGAAAGAAAAACAAAAGAAACCGATATCAATTTGAAACTTTGCTTAGATGGCGGTCAGATATGCGTAAATACCGGCATCGGATTTTTTGACCATATGCTTGAGACCTTTGCAAAACATTCGGGATTCGGTTTGACGGTTAATGTAAAAGGTGATTTAAAGGTTGACTGTCACCATACTGTAGAGGATACAGGAATTGTTTTAGGTATGGCTTTCGCTCAGGCTGTTGCAGATAAAAAGGGGATTGCCAGATACGGCACAAGTTTTATACCTATGGACGAGTCACTCGCGTTTGCGTGTGTTGATATTGGCGGCAGACCGTTTTGTGTTTTTGAAGCCGAAATGCCGCAGGAAGTTATAGGAGAATATGATTCATGTATAACTGCTGAATTTATGCGTGCATTTGCATATAATGCACTTGTAACCCTGCATGTTGTAGGGGAGTACGGTGATAATGCTCATCATCTGACTGAGGCAATGTTTAAGGCAGTAGCACATTCATTGAAAGATGCTGTGAAGGTTGACGGCGATGAGGTTTTGTCAACAAAAGGAGTTATATAATGATAATTTTACCTGCAATTGATATCAAGGACGGAAACTGTGTTCGTCTTTTTAAAGGTGATTTTTCAACCGTAGAAACCGTTGCTGAAAACCCGGTTAAAACAGCAAAACAATTCGCTGATTGCGGTGCAAAGTGGATTCATATGGTTGATCTTGACGGTGCTAAAGATGCCAAACCGAGAAATGCATCGGTGTTTTTAGATGTTGTAAAATATAGTGGACTAAAGGTTGAACTTGGTGGCGGAATTCGCAGTATGGAGACCATCGAGTATTATTTAGAAAACGGAATCAGCCGTATAATATTGGGTTCGGCTGCATTGTCTGATCCGCAACTTGTTCGACTTGCGTGTAAAACTTATGGGGACAAGATTGCTGTAGGAATTGATTCAAAAAACCGTAAGGTTGCTGTTAATGGTTGGTTGGATACTTCCCGTATGGATTTTATTGAATTAGCCAAGAGGGTTGAACAAGAGGGTGTTGGTTGTATAATCTGCACCGATATTTCCAAAGACGGAACCTTGTCGGGACCCAATCTTGCTCAACTTGAGGAACTTAATAATGCTGTTAGTTGTAATATAATTGCAAGCGGCGGAATTACAAACATTGATGACATAAAGAATTTGTCTGATCTTTCACTTTACGGTGCAATTTGCGGAAAGTCTGTTTATAAAGGGACTTTAGATCTTGCTGAAGCTATTAAACTCAGCAACAACTTAATGATTGATAAATGTTTTAATAAGAGTGAACTGATCCCTGCTGTGATTAAGCAAAGCGGCACCGATGAGGTTTTAATGCTTGCTTATATGAATTGCGAGTCTTTGCGATTAACCATTGAGACCGGTTACACCTGGTTTTTCAGCCGTTCGAGAAACAAATTGTGGAATAAGGGTGAAACCTCGGGTAATAAGCAAAAGGTTGTGAGCATAAAAGCCGACTGTGACTTTGATACGTTGTTGATTGACGTCGAGCAAACAGGTCCCGCTTGTCATACAGGAAGACATAATTGCTTTTTTAATGATTTCTAATTACAAATATGGTGTTGAAATTTGATTAGCCAAGTGAAAGGAAAGTTGTTTTTATGGATATCTTATCTCAATTATATGATACCGTTTGTGAGAGAAAGGCAAACAATGAAGAGGGTTCATATACCTGCTACCTTTTTGAAAAAGGATTGGATAAAATTTTAAAAAAGTGCGGCGAGGAATGTGCAGAGGTAATAATTGCTTCAAAGAATGGTGATAAGACCGAAACGGTGTGTGAAATATCCGATTTGCTTTACCATCTCACTGTTTTGATGTGCGAGTTGGGAATAAAACCTGAAGACGTTAATTTTGAGCTTGAGAAACGCTCCGGCAAGACAAAAAATCTTAAGCAGTTTCACATTACCGATAGGAATTCTTAGTCATGCAAAGAAAATATGAGAATTTTTTCGTTCCTTTTCCGGTTTTGGAAACCGATAGACTGCGTTTGCGTAGGATAAGGCGAAGCGATACATTCGATATTTATCAGTATTCAAAAAAACAAAGTGTATGTAAATATACAGAATGGCTGCCACATACCGACATTAAGCAGACACGGTCCTTTGTCAGACAAACCATTAAGGCTTATCGCAAACATGAGGGGATGGTCTGGGGAATTGAACTTAAGGAAAACGGAAGGTTAATTGGCACCTGCGGTTTTACGGTTGTTGACCCGACATTTCTAATAGCAGAGATTGGGTATTGCCTGTCTGATATGTATTGGCGCAGAGGACTCGGTGCCGAAGCAGTAGGGTGTGTAGTTGCGTTTGGTTTTGAGGTGATGAAACTCTTGCGCATTGAGGTCAGAATGATGGTTGATAACAAGGCGTCAAGTGCACTTGCCGAAAAACTGGGGTTTAGTTTTGAGGGGCTAAATAAAAAATCAATGTATTTTAAAGGCGGCGCGCATGATATATTGCGGTATGGCATGACTGATGATCAATATCTTGAGTTTTTAAAACAGGGTTGAGGTTAATACAACCCTGTTTTTTATGTATCTTTGTTTAAATTGCTGTTTAGTAATTAAGTTTTGTGGATAAAATATTACAAATGCAATAAAAAAAGTTACAAAAATAATTAAAATATTGCAATTTTGTAATAAATTGATATAATAAGTATAACGATTTGTAACAATCGTGTTACTTTTATGGAGATGATTTTTTGTTAGTTAGCAGCAGAAAAACAAAATCATGTCAACATAAAACAAAATCCGAATCCTTCGCAAAAAGGGAAGTTCGCAGGTTGTTTATTTTTGTTGGCTTAATGACTGCCGATGTGACATTAACATTTTTTAGATTGATATTATCCTTTTTAAATATAGTAGCATCATGGTTTATGAAGGTGTTTGTTGCCCCGTTCGCATTTGTTTACGGGTATAACAAAAAGGTTTTCAGTGCCATAAAATCCGAAACCAAAGGGTTAGGCGCACGGTTAAAAAGTTTTGTTTATGCAATAAGGGCGGTAAAGAATTTTCACTTTCTTGAGTTTTACCGTGTTGTAGTTTTATCTGTTTCTGCAGTTGTTGTTATTGGTGTCTTGTGTTCTGCAGGAATCTGGACCAGATTTATTGCTGCTTATAACGTCAGCATCAATGGTGTTTCGGTAGGTTATGTAAAAGATACTAATGTGTACAATCAGGCTGTTGGACACATCAAAGAAATGGTCGCCAAGGATGAATACGAATGTGTTATTCCGCAACCGGAGTTTAAACTTTGTATTGTAAGCGATAATCAGCTTGATACCCCCGAGAAAATTGCACAAGAGGCAGTTGTGAGTAGTGATAAGCTCAAATTTGCCTATGGTTTGCAAATTGACGGTCAGTTGTATGTTGCCGCTGAAGACAAAACGGTTATTGAGGACTCGTTGACTGAAATCCTGAATAAATACCGAAATCAGTCGGTTGGCGATTCACTTCCTGTCGATGTATCCTTCACACAAAATGCAACGATTGTGGGAGCGTATTTCTTAGCTGAGGATATTGCGGATACTGATTTACTAAAGACAAAACTGTCTGAGGAAAACATACCTATGACCGTTTCGACAGTCGTTAAAAAGACCTACAGCGAGGTTATTCCCTTCGGAACTGTAACCGTTGAAAACCCCAACAAAATCAAGGGTTATAAAAAGGTTACAAAAAAAGGCAGTGAGGGACTGCGTGACGTCACGGTTGAAATAACCTACGTTAACGGGGTTGAAACCGCTAAAACTGAACTTTCAAGTGTTGTTGTTAACGAACCGGTTTCACAGGAGATTACTGTGGGTACCGCGTTGGTTACGACGAGCACTGCGAGTTATAAACTTTCTTCATCTGATCGTGTAATTTGGCCGGTCAGAAAAAATTCGAATATGTGTATTTCCGCATACTATGGCGATGGAAGAAATCATAAGGGTATTGATATTGCTTCACCCTGTGGAACCGATATAATTGCGGCGGCTTCGGGAACTGTTGTTTCTGCAGGCTGGGGTGTTACTGGCAGCGGATACGGATATTCTATCTTGGTTAACGGTAATGATGGCAGACAGTATCTGTATGCGCATTGTAGTGCCTTGTATGTTTCGGCGGGTGATTTTGTAGCCGGCGGCAGTGTTATTGCTGCAGTAGGTTCTACCGGGTATTCAACCGGAAACCATCTGCATTTTGAAATTCGTATCGGCGGTAATGCTGTCGATCCCGCACCGTATTTAGGTGTTTAAATCTAAAAATTAAGTCATTTGTTGTTCTTGTATGTTTTAAATTTGCAACCGGCACTTTTGGTGCCGGTTATTTTTTTGTTTTTTTAGGTAATATTGTTGATTATGATCGTAAATTATGAATGTTTTGGGTTCAAACACTTGACTATATACAATATATAGTTTAAAATAAGATGATTATAAGTTTTAAAGTCAGTCTGTTGTGTTTACTTTTAAAGTAAATGATGAGAATTTGTTTTTGCTATACTCTAATATTAAGAAATATTAGTGAGGTTTATGTTTATGCCTAAAAAATCTGCGAATTATACAAATGAAAGCATTGATATACTTGAGGGTGCTGATAGAGTCCGGAAAAGACCGGGTGTTATTTTCGGTTCAGACGGTATTGACGGATGTCAACATTCCGTCTTTGAAATCATCTCGAATTCTATTGATGAGGCCAGAGAGGGATATGGTAAGAAGATTATCGTTACCCGTTATTCAGACGGCTCAGTAGAAGTACAGGATTTTGGACGTGGTGCACCTGTTGATTTTAATACCAAACATAACCGATACAATTGGGAACTGCTATATTGTGAGATGTATGCAGGGGGAAAGTTTAATACAAACCAAGCAGAAAATTATGAGTTTTCTCTTGGTCTGAACGGTTTGGGCCTTTGTTCAACGCAGTACGCGTCTGAGTATATGGATGTTGAGATAAAGCGTGACGGATTTATTTATAATCTTCATTTTGAAAACGGTGTAAATATCGGTGGACTTAAGAAGCAGGAATATTCGGGAAAGGATACCGGAACAAGAACACGTTGGAAACCCGATCTCAAGGTGTTCACCGACATCGACATTCCCCTTGAATATTATCAAGATGTTTTAAAGCGACAGGCGGTTGTTAACAACGGAGTTTTATTTGAGTTGCGTAATCAGGTAGGGGGTAAATTCGAAAAGTTCGAGTTTAAATATGAAAACGGGATAAAGGATTATGTGACTGAACTATCGGAGGAGAAGCGCATTACGCCGGTTGAATTCTGGCAGGCTGAACGCTCCGGAAAGGACCGTGAAGATAAGGATGTTTACAAGGTAAAGATCAATGCTGCGGTCTGCTTCTCAAATAAGGTTAATTTAAAAGAATACTATCATAATTCGAGTTGGCTTGAGCATGGCGGTGCTCCCGAAAAGGCTGTTAGGAATGCCTTCGTTAGTCAGATTGATAATTACATCAAGCAGAACGGAAAGTATCAGAAAAACGAAAGCAAGATAACCTTCACTGATGTTGAGGAGTGTTTGGTAATATGCATTTCATCATTCTCGACACAAACATCTTATGAGAATCAGACCAAGAAATCTATAACCAATAAATTCATACAAGAGGCTATGACAGATTTCTTTAAACATCAGTTAGAGGTCTATTTTATCGAGAACAAGTCGGAGGCTGACGAGATAGTAAATCAGGTGCTTATTAACAAGCGCAGCCGTGAGCGTTCTGAGCGCGAAAGACTTAACTTGAAAAAAACACTGCAGGCAGGAAGCGATATGGCAAACCGTGTACAGAAGTTTGTTGACTGTCGCAGCCGTGATGTTTCGATAAGAGAATTATTTATTGTTGAGGGTGATTCGGCTCTCGGTTCCTGCAAAATGGCAAGGGATTCTGAATATCAAGCTATTATACCGGTCCGTGGAAAGATACTCAATTGTCTGAAAGCTGAGTATGATAGGATTTTTAAGAATGATATTATAACCGATTTAATTCGTGTTTTAGGTTGCGGTGTTGAGGTTAAAACAAAGGCAAACAAGGATTTATCAAACTTTGATATTGATAATTTGCGTTGGAATAAGGTTATAATCTGTACCGATGCTGATTTTGACGGTTTCCAGATAAGAACACTGATTTTAACTATGATTTATCGTTTAATGCCGACTCTTATTAATATGGGAAAGGTTTTTATTGCCGAAACTCCTTTGTATGAAATCAATACAAAAGATATGACATTTTTCGCATATGATGAGAGCGAAAAAAATGAAATTCTTGAAAAAATAGGAGCGGCAAAGTATACTATACAGCGCTCTAAAGGACTCGGTGAAAACCAGCCTGATATGATGAACCTCACAACAATGAATCCCAAAACCCGCAGGCTCGTTAAAGTTATGCCTGAAGAAGCAGAGGCGACGGCGAATATGTTTGATCTACTGTTGGGTGACAATCTGCAGGGCAGAAAGGATTTTATATCCGAAAGAGGATGCTTGTACATGGAGGATTTAGACCTTAGTTGATAAAATTCTACAAGGGGAAGTAAACAAATGGCTTCAAAGAAAAAACGGACGTCAGTGTCTGAACCTGAGAATACAAATGTGTATATTGCCGGTGCCGGTTTGGTTGTTGAACAACCGATAACCGAAACACTGGAAACCAATTATATGCCATATGCGATGAGCGTTATTATGTCCCGCGCAATTCCTGAAATTGACGGTTTTAAACCGTCTCACCGTAAGCTTTTGTATACAATGTACAACATGGGACTTTTAAACGGTCCGCGCATAAAGTCTGCTAATATTGTGGGTCGTACAATGCAGTTGAATCCGCACGGTGACAGCGCAATTTATGATACAATGGTACGCTTATCCGAAGGTTACCAAGCACTCATACATCCGTATGTTGATTCTAAGGGTAATTTCGGTAAGGCGTATTCAAGAGATATGGCGTGCGCGGCGTCCCGTTATACAGAAGCGAGACTTTCGGCAATTTCTGCGGAACTTTTCAGGGATATTGATAAAGATACCGTTGATTTTGTTGATAATTACGATGCAACGATGAAGGAACCCACCTTGCTTCCTGCGCGTTTTCCGTCTTTGCTTGTCAACGCAAACACCGGAATTGCTGTGGGAATGGCGAGTTCTATTTGTCCTTTTAATCTTGAAGAGGTATGTCGTACCACTATCGAATATATCCGTAATAATGATTGTAATATTTTAGATACACTGTTAGCACCTGATTTTCCTGTGGGTGGACAGATTCTTTATAACCGTGAGGATTTTGAAAAAATTTATGCAACCGGTCGCGGAGGTTTCAAGGTTCGTGCGGTTTACAGTTATGATAAATCTCAAAATTGTATTGATATCACAGAGATTCCGCCGACAACTACGATTGAGGCCATTGTTGAGAAGATAATTGAACTTGTAAAAACGAAGAAAATCACCGAAATCAGTGATATACGTGATGAAACAGACCGTTCAGGCTTAAAAATTACAATCGATCTCAAAAGAGGAACCGACCACGAAAAACTCATTCAAAAGTTGTTTAAGTTAACTCCCTTGCAGGATGTTTTTTCATGCAATTTCAATATTTTGATTTCGGGTTCACCCAGGGTGTTATCTGTTAGGGAAATTTTAAGTGAATGGGTTGCTTTTAGAGTAGAGTGCGTAAAACGGCGTGTTTATTTTTCACTTACCAAGGCGAAGCAAAAATATCATTTGTTACAGGGATTATCAAAAATTCTGCTTGATATTGATAAGGCAATAAAGGTAGTCAGAGAAACTGTCGAAGAAAAA
>JAUMXX010000010.1:18409-26578 GCA_030535285.1 bacterium
GTTGTACCCAATCTTATGATAAGTTTCGGAATTGATGAGCAACAGGCAGAATATGTCGCCGAGATAAAGTTAAGACATCTCAATAGGGAATATATTCTCAAACGTTTAGAGGATATTGATTCTCTTCAGAAGCAAATAGAGGACTATGAGAAAACCTTAAATTCCAAAAACAAGGTTCACAGTATAATCATTCATGAACTTGAGGAGATTATTAAGAATTACGCCCAACCGAGAAAAACGACAATTATCTCATCCTATGAAAATGAAATTGATGATATCGTCGAAGAGGTTGTGAAATATCCGGTTAATTTGTTTGTTACAAAGCAGGGTTATTTCAAAAAAATCACACCTCTGTCATTGAGAATGGGTGGTGAACAGAAGTTTAAAGAAGGTGACGAACTGTCTGATGTATTTGAGGCAAATAACGCTGATGAGTTACTTTTCTTTACCGATAAATGCCAGGTATATAAGTCGAAAGTTTGTGATTTTGAAGATACAAAGGCGAGTGTTTTGGGAGAGTATGTTAATACTAAACTCAACATGGACTCGGATGAAAAGGTTGTCGGAACAGTTGTCACTTCAGATTATAAAGGTAGCCTGTTGTTCTGCTTCCAAAACGGAAGGGTTTCAAAGGTTTCGCTTTCAGCCTATGCCACTAAGACCAATCGTAAAAAACTTATAAACGCATTTACCGATAAGTTTACTTTATGTAAAATAATTCATGTGACACAGGATTGTGAATTATTAATGAAATCGAGTGGAGGGCGTATGCTATTATTGCATACCGGCTCGTTACAAACTAAGGTTTCAAAAAGCAATAACGGTGTTGCGGTTATGACACAGAAAAAAGGTCAACGCTTGGTTGATGTTGAGATTTTTAACGAGGGAATGCTTTCAAAACCCCATAGATACAGAACAAGAAATCTCCCGGCGGCAGGCTCACTTCCGTCTGCTGAAGAGGTTTCTGTCGAACAGTTGAGCCTATAAGAAACGCCGTTTATAAAGCTTGTGCTCTATAAACGGCGGTCAACCATTTATTTTACAAACGCAATTAATTTATCGGGTTGACAGTATTATATTGTGTAATAGTTTGTTTTTTATCATAAGAAGTTTTTACCATTTTTTTGGAGGGATTAGTTTGCCTAGACAATTAGAAAAAGTTTATGATCCGGGCTCGGTTGAGGAAAGGATTTATCAATATTGGCTTGATAATAAATATTTTCACACCGAGATTGATGAAAATAAAAAACCGTTTACAATAGTTATTCCGCCACCGAATATTACCGGTCAGTTGCATATGGGACATGCTCTTGATAATACAATTCAGGATATATTAATCAGATGGCGTCGTATGCAGGGAATGGCTGCTCTTTGGGTTCCGGGTACTGATCATGCTTCAATTGCGACCGAGGCAAAAATAGTTGAAGCAATGAAACAGGAAGGTTTAACAAAAGAGGATGTCGGGCGTGACGGTTTTTTGGAACGCGCGTGGGATTGGCGTACCAAATACGGCGGCAGAATAATTGAGCAGTTAAAGAAGTTGGGTGCTTCTTGTGATTGGGAGAGGGAAAGATTTACCCTTGATGAAGGTTGCTCAAAAGCGGTAAATGAGGTATTTGTCAGACTTTATAATAAAGGACTTATTTATCGCGGCGAGAGGATAATTAACTGGTGTCCGCATTGTTGCACCTCTATTTCTGATGCTGAGGTTGAGTACAGTGAACAGGACGGATTCTTTTGGCATTTAAGGTATCCGCTTGCTGACGGTTCCGGGTTTATTGAACTTGCCACCACCCGACCGGAGACAATGTTGGGTGATACAGCGGTTGCGGTTCATCCTGATGATGAGCGCTATAAGGATCTTGTTGGTAAAACAGTTGTTCTTCCGCTTGTCAATAAAGAAATCCCGATCATTGCCGATGAGTACGTTGAGATGGATTTTGGGACCGGTGTTGTTAAGATCACTCCTGCACATGATCCTAATGATTTCGAGGTGGGACTCAGACATAATCTGCCGGTTATAAATATTTTTGATGAGAATGCAATAGTAAATCAAAACGGCGGAAAGTATCAGGGACTTGATAGATATGAGGCAAGAAAACAAATTGTAGATGAACTCAAACAGCAAGGTTTTATTGTTGAAATTGAGAATATGAAGCATAATGTCGGAAGTTGTTACCGTTGCAATACGACGGTTGAACCAAGAATTTCAATGCAGTGGTTTGTCAAGATGGCTCCTCTTGCTGAGCCGGCAGTAGAGGCTGTTAAAACGGGTGAGATCAAGTTTATTCCCCGTAGGTTAGAGAAGACATATTACAACTGGATGGAAAACATTAAGGATTGGTGTATTTCCAGACAGTTGTGGTGGGGACACAGAATTCCTGCGTGGTATTGTCAGGATTGCGGTGAGGTGATTGTTGCAAAGGATGATCCGCAACACTGCTGCAAGTGTGGCAGTAAAAAACTTTCGCGTGATGAAGATACGCTTGACACCTGGTTTTCGTCTGCATTATGGCCGTTTTCAACTTTGGGATGGCCGGAAAATACGGATGATTTGAAATATTTCTACCCAACAAGTACGCTCGTAACCGGATATGATATCATCTTTTTCTGGGTAGCAAGGATGATATTCTCAGGATTAGAGTATACCGGTACCGTTCCTTTCAATACGGTTTTGTTCCATGGTATTGTGCGTGATTCATTGGGTAGGAAGATGTCTAAATCTTTGGGTAACGGTATTGATCCGCTGGCTGAAATTGAAAAGTATGGCGCCGATGCGCTTCGTTTTACGCTTGCAACCGGAAATACTCCCGGTAATGATATGCGTTATTCACCTGAAAGGGTTGAATCAAGCCGAAATTTTGCTAACAAAATGTGGAATGCCGCGCGATTTGTTTTGATGAATCTTAACGATGGGATTGACAGGGTTGAAATACCCGAGAATTTAGCGCTCGAGGACAAATGGATTATTTCTAAATTCAATAAACTCACCCAGGCAGTAAATGAAAATCTTGAGAAGCATGAAATCGGGCTGGCTGTTTCAAAATTATATGATTTCATATGGGATGTATTTTGTGATTGGTACATCGAGATTTCAAAAGTTCGCTTAAATTCGGGTGACGATCAGCAAGCCGATACGGCGCGCAAGGTTTTGGTTTATATTCTTTCCAACACAATGAAGTTGTTGCATCCTTTTATGCCCTTTATTACTGAAGAAATTTGGCAGGCTCTTCCTCATGAGGGTGGTTCGATTATGATTTCGAAATGGCCCGAATTTGACACCAATATTGATTTTGATGCCGAGGAGATTGAGTTCGAAAAGATTATGTCGGTAATAAAGGCGGTTAGAAATCGTCGTGCAGAGATGAATGTTCCGCCGTCAAAAAAAGCAAAACTTTATATAGCTACAAAGGATTTGCAAACCTTTGAAACCGGAGCAGTATTTATGCAGAGATTAGCTTCTGCTTCCGAGGTTGCGGTTGACAATGAATTTGCGGTTGATGGGGCGGTGACCGTTGTTACGGAAAATGCGGTTATCAGTATTCCGCTTAATGAACTTGTCGATTTTGAGGCCGAGCTTAACAGGTTGAATAATGAACTTGCCGCTGCCAAAAAAGATGAGGCTTTCTTAAACGGTAAACTTAATAATAAGAACTTTGTTGATAAGGCACCTGAGGCTGTTGTAGCTGAACAGCGTACTAAACTTGTAAAGGTTTTGGATAAGATAAATCTTTTAGAAAAAAGTATTGCTGATATTAAATCGAATATCTAAAAATTTCGGGCGGACTGTTGTTCGCCTGAATTGTTTTGGTCTATAAGGGACGGTTTAAGTTATGAACTATAAAGAATGTTTAGATTATATTCATTCGTTGCTGAGATTTGGGTCTAAGCCGGGTTTGAGTAGAATTAGTTATTTGCTTGATAGGCTTGGAAACCCGCAGAAAAAATTGAGGATAATTCATATAGCAGGCACAAACGGAAAAGGTTCGACTGCCGTTATGGTTCAGTCGATCTGCAGTGCGGCAGGTTACAAAACGGGTCTGTATATTTCTCCTTTTGTAACCGATTTTTGTGAGCGAATTCAAGTCGACGGTAATTATATTAATGAGAACGAGTTATGTGAAATAACGCAAAAAATTAGGGAAGCCGCCCAAACATTGAATAACACTGATCCTGTTACTGAGTTTGAGTTTATAACTGCGCTTGCGTTTGAGTGTTTTGTGCAAAAAAAATGTGACGTAGTTGTTTTGGAGACCGGGCTTGGTGGCAGGTTTGATGCGACAAATGTGGTAGAAAAACCGTTGGTAAGTGTTATAACCAGGATTGGATTGGATCATCAAAATGTACTTGGCGACAGTATTGAGAAAATTGCTTTTGAGAAGTCCGGAATTATTAAAAGCAGGTGTCCGGTTGTGGTGAGTTCCCATCAACCTGAATGTGCATTGGAGGTAATCAGGGCAGAGTGTAAAAACAAAAAATCTCCATTGTTTTTAAACTGTTTGCCCAGTTTTTCATCTTGCACAGTAGGTGTATCCGGTAATGAATTTGTGTTTGATTCAAGTGTTTACAAATCCGGGTTAATCGGCACCCACCAATTTGATAATGCAGCAAATGCAATAACCGCTGTTGAGGTTTCAGGCCTTAAAATTAAGCAAAGTGATATTGTTGAAGGACTTTCAAAGGCGTTTTTGCCGGCACGTTCCGAGATTTTATCAACCGAACCGATTGTAATTCTTGACGGCAGCCATAATATTGATGGTATTGCTTCACTTTCTGATTTGCTTAGGCAGTTAAATATTAATAAAATTACCGCCATAATAGGTATGATGGCAGACAAATCAATTAGTGATGCTTTGCGTCAGATTTCTCCGCTGTGTAAGGATATTGTCACCGTCACGGTTGAGGATAATCCGCGCAGTGCCTGTGCAACACAGTTGGCGAGTATTTGTTCGGAATTTAATGACAATGTCCATATAGCCACCGATTATGATAACGCCATAAAGACTGCAATACAGCTTGCTAATGGCGGGCCGATTGTTGTATTTGGTTCTCTCTATCTTTCGGGTGGAATACGTCAATCCTTAATAAACACCTTCAAATGCTAAAATTTGACATCAGATAATTACAAAATATTTAAGAAGAATCCTCTATTATAATCTATAGAGGATTCTTTATTTTTTGAGGTGAAAATAAATGGCAGTTAAAATTTTGGTCAACGGTGAAGTAATAACGGCATTTCTGGAGGGGGAATTGGATCATCATACTGCTGCAATAATGCGCAAGGAAATAGACAGTGCAATAGATAAATATATGCCGTCATTATTAATAATGGATTTTAAGGACATTAGTTTTATGGATAGTTCCGGGATAGGTTTAGTTATGGGAAGATATAAGCTTTTAAGCAAAAACGGTGCAGAGTTACATATTACTAACACTACACCGCAGATATATAAAGTTATGAGATTGGCAGGAATGGAACGTTTGGCAAAGATTGATAAAGGGGTTAATTAAGATGGTAAAAAATGAAATGAAAATGACAATACTGTCAAAGTCATCAAATGAAAGCTATGCAAGGGTTGCTGTAGCAGCGTTTATTTCACAGTTAGATCCAACAATTGAAGAGATAAATGACATAAAAACCGCAGTTTCGGAAGCTGTTACAAATTGTATAGTACATGCCTATAAGGATTGTGTAGGGAAAATATACATAACTGTTTCCTTAAGTGACCAAAATGTTGTTGTGATTAAAATCCGTGACCGTGGCTGTGGAATCAAAGATGTTAAAAAAGCAAGGGAACCTTTGTTTACTACAGGTGGGGAGGAACGCGCCGGTTTAGGATTTGCTGTTATGGAAAGTTTTATGGATAGGTTGAATGTTAGGTCTAGAGAAAACATCGGCACGACAGTTTCAATGATAAAAAAACTTGCATATCGAGTTTAAAAATGAAAGATAGGGATAAGTTTATAGAGCAAAATATTCCGTTGGTTCATTCGCTGTGTAAAAGATTTAAAGGGAAGGGAACGGAGTATGATGATTTGTTTCAGGTCGGATGTGTTGGTTTGATAAAAGCAGTTGACGGTTTTGATGAGGAACGTGGATTGTGCTTTTCAACCTATGCGGTTCCGGTTATTTTGGGAGAAATAAAAAAGATATTCCGTGATGGCGGATCGGTTAAGATTGCAAGATCCTTAAAAGAGCGTTCACTTAAGGTGCTGCGTGAAAAGGAGATAATCGAGAAGCAAATAGGTCATGAGGCGACGGTTAATGAAATAGCACAAAGGTTAAATCTTAGTAGTGAAGAGGTAACTGAAGCGTTATGTGCTTCTCAAAGCACCGTTTCGTTGACAGTTGATAGCGAGGACGGACTTGAGGAACTCTCGCTCCCGGTCGAAAGCACAGAAGATTGTGTATTTGATAAGATTCTTTTAAATGATCTTTTGAAAAGATTGAAACCGGGCGACAGAAATTTGATAGTTTCAAGATATTTTAAGGAAAAAACGCAACAGGAAACTGCTGCTAATCTTGGGATGACTCAGGTCCAGGTCTCAAGAAGAGAAAAGGCAATTTTGCTCCAAATGCGTGAAATGCTTGCATAGTGTAAAAGGTATTATCTGCATTATTACTATATAAAATAAAAGGTTCTACAACCAATTTGAATTGGGTAGAACCTTTCTGCTTATAATGATGACAGATCATAAGGCGTGTGCTGGTATACAATATGATTTAACCAGTTGCTGAAAAGTAGGTTTGCGTGTGACTTCCATTTGAAAATAGGTTTTTGATGGGGATCGTTTTGTGGGAAATAGTTTTCCGGAATATTTGGATTGAGTCCTTTAAGCGTATCGCGTGAGTATTCGTTTGCCAGGGTCATCAAACCATATTCAGAGTGCCCTGTAACATATATGTTTCGGCAGTCGTGGTCGGCGACGATATAAATACCTGCTTTATCGGATACAGCCAGTATATCTAAATCCGATATATTTTTGATATCATCATAGCGAATCTCGGTATATCTTGAATGGGGAACCCAAAACTTATCGTCAAACCCTCTCACGAGAGGATGCAGGTTTGTTGTTAGTTTGTGGGCAAAAATGCCACTGAGTTTTTCGTTCAACGGATATTTGTTTACGCCATAATTGTAAAACAGACCTGCCTGGGCCGCCCAACAGATATAGAATGTTGAATAGACATTCGTTTTTGCCCATTCAATGTATTGACAAAGTTCTTCCCAGTAATCAACCTCAGAGTAATCAATTTGTTCAACTGGCGCACCGGTGATAATCAGACCGTCAAACTTCTCTTCTTTTACATCATCAAAAACTTTATAGAACTTTAAAAGATGTTCAGATGAGGTGTTTTTTGAAACATGAGATGCCGTTTGCAGCAACTCAATTTCCACCTGTAACGGAGTGTTGCCTAAAAGACGCAAAAGTTGCGTCTCGGTCTCGATTTTTTTGGGCATCAAGTTAAGAATTGCAATTCTTAGCGGACGGATGTCCTGTTTTTGAGCACGGTTTTCGGTTATAACAAAAACATTTTCAGATTCTAAGGTTCTGGCAGCGGGAAGGCTGTCAACAATTTTTATTGGCATTTGTTTACCCCTTTGTATTGTTAGGTACTGATTGTTTCAAATCATATTACTATGTATATTTTTATATATATGATAACAAATACTTAGCATATTTACAAGTTTATTGTTAAAAGTATTTGCTTATTTGGTAATATTTAAAATTTTTAAAAAAAGGTGTTGACATAGGTATAGGAGATGTGGTAATATAATCGGGCGGCCCAAAAGAGAGGGTTAAGCGAGACGGACCTTGAAAATTAAACAACGAATTAGAAAGACCCGACAATAACCGGAGAGAAGAACCGGTAGTAAAGACGGAACAACACGCAAGGGTTGTTTTGAGTAGCGATTAAGCGAATAGATTAGATTTAGAGCCGAGAGGTTTTAGATATAATAATTTAGAGAGTTTGATCCTGGCTCAGGACGAACGCTGGCGGCGTGCCTAACACATGCAAGTCGAACGGGAATACACGAGATACTGAGATTAGCTTGCTAAAGGAAGTAACATGTGTATTTTAGTGGCGGACGGGTGAGTAACGCGTGAGCAACCTGCCTTACAGAGGGGGACAACAGTTGGAAACGACTGCTAATACCGCATAAC
>JAUMXX010000136.1 GCA_030535285.1 bacterium
ATAAAAAGTTTTGGCGGTTCAACAATTAAACTTATCGGCACTCCGGGTGCGGTTATTCTGGGAATGGTTTACAACTATCTCCCCTACATGATTTTACCGCTTTATTCTGTTATGTCGAAGATTGACAATTCACTTTTGCAAGCGGCTGAGGATTTGGGTTCAAACGGTTTTTCTAAACTCAGAAGGATTATTTTCCCACTCAGTCTTCCGGGAATTATTTCCGGTATAACTATGGTTTTTGTTCCGTCAATCAGCACCTTTTATATTTCACAGAAACTCGGAAACGGAAAAATTATGCTGATCGGTGACGCTATCGAGAGACAGTTTAATCTGTATAATTATAATTTAGGCGCGTCTATTTCTTTTGTTCTTATGATACTTATACTGCTGAGTCTGTTTGTAATGAACAGGTTTACCGATGATGACGACGGAGGTATGATTGTATGAGAATTCTTTCGAAAGTTTTCACCGCACTAATTTTCATATTTTTATATGCTCCGCTTGTTGTAATGATATTTTTTTCGTTTAATTCCTCAAAAAGCACTTCGGTATTCAGCGGATTCTCTTTACATTGGTACACTGAACTGTTAAACGATAGCGCAACAATAGAGGCGGTTAAAAATACACTGATTTTAGCGGTTTGCTCTGCCGTTATCGCCACAATTCTGGGGACGGTTGCAGCTGTTGGCATTTTTAATATGAAATCCAGGTTCTTAAAATCATCGGTAAAAACCGTCACAAACATTCCAATGATGAACCCCGATATTGTGACCGGTATTTCAATGATGCTTTTATTTGTTTTCGTCGGCAAATTGATTAATATGTCAAATTCGCTGGGATTTTTGACAATCTTAATTGCTCATGTAACGTTTAATCTACCATACGTTATTTTAAATGTTTTGCCCAAACTACGTCAGACCGATGAATACCTTTCAGAAGCGGCTGAAGATTTAGGTTGTACACCTGCTATGGCTTTTTTCAAAGTAATAATACCGTCCATTTCCCCCGGCATTGTAACCGGACTTATAATGTCATTTACCCTTTCACTTGATGATTTTGTTATAAGTTATTTTACTACCGGGCCCGGATTTGAAACACTTCCAATCAGAATTTTTTCAATGACAAAGCGTGCCGTTAAACCTGATATGTATGCATTGTCGACGATTATTTTTTTAACCGTATTGGTTTTGTTGTTGCTTATTAACTTTGCACAAATACGGTCTGAAAAGAAGATTCAATTAAAAGGAGAATAAACTTGATGAAAAAATATATATCAATTATGTTATCATTAGTAATCTTAACTTCGGTCTTTTGTTTTTCGGGTTGTGGCAGCACCAATGATGTTGTTGAAAACCTTGAGGGTGAATACACAACTGACCTTTCGGGTACCGAATTGAATGTATTTAACTGGGGTGAATATATCTCTGACGGCAGCGAGGGTATGCTTGACATAAATGCTGCTTTCGAGAAATTAACCGGTATTAAGGTTAACTACAGTAATTACGAAAGTAATGAAACGATGTATTCAAAATTGAAGAGCGGTGCAACATCATATGATATTATCATTCCTTCTGACTATATGATTCAGCGCTTGATCAGAGAGGATATGTTAACCGGCATTGACACTTCAAAACTCACAAATTATAAATACATTGCACAGCAATACAAGAATTTGTATTTTGACCCGGATAATAAATACTCGGTTCCGTACAATGTCGGTATGGTCGGTCTTATTTATAACACACAGACAGTTAAAGAAACCCCTAAAAGTTGGGCAATTATGTGGGATGAGCAGTATAAGGATCAAATTTTATCATTCAACAACTCTCGTGATGCATTTGCAATC
>JAUMXX010000137.1 GCA_030535285.1 bacterium
CAAGTATATAATTTTTTGCGCCAAAAACAGTCATGGGTAAAATCGTAAGCAGTGCAAAAACGGAAACAATTAATGCAATTAATATTTTTTTCATTACAGACCTCCTCGTATTAATCGTTTTTTACCAATTTACACCAATAACACAACATGCCTCATCTCCCACAAGGTCACTAACTGTTTTATATGCATTATCATCCATATAATGAGTTGTACTGTTTATAAAAGCAAGCAATTCGCCCTTTTCTTGAACATAAACATTCTCGTTATAGTTTAGCTCCGACGCATCGGCAGAATATGTAGATACCAAGAATGCAAATCCTCTGTCAAAAATATTATGTTCAATCACAACATTAGATATGTCTTCTCCGCTTGGGGCAAAGCAACACATGTGACCGGCACCAGGTCTGCCCCAGCCTTTACCGTTCATACGGCAGAAATTGTCATGTACATATATATCTCTTGTAATTCTTACAACGCCATTAGCCGGTTTATGAAAATATTCAAAAGCCCAGAATGTATACTCTATCAGATTATTATAATACTCATTATTCTGCATAATGTTTTCTTTGTTCTGTGTGTCTTCCCCAAATTGTGTGGTGATTCCCGTATCGTAAATCTGATATATCCAATTGTTATAAACATAAAAACCATTGCTGGCAACGTACGACTCTATTGCATTACCGTAGCGCGTTGTTCCGTATTGGACTGCACCGCCTATCCAGTTAAATATGCAATTGCGAACCGTAAGTTGGTTTGCGTTTACTGCGCCTACACCGTGAGTACCGCCTAAAGTAAAATGTATATTATCAACAATAATATTCTTTTTGTTCGTTACATCAAACAAATCTCCTTCTTCGCAAATGTCTATCGTGCTGAATCTTTTTCCCGGATTCCCTTCACTGCTGTAGAGATATAATTTTTTATTGCTTATGTCACAGTGGAATTCAAGATCGTTTTTCAAATCTTTTACCCCTGTAAATCCATCAAGATTAACCACCTTTAATGTACCGAGAGTTTGAGTGTAATCTCCCAAAACCCATGAATTGTCAAAAATCATATTGCCTGCATTGTTTATTGATTTAGTGCAAACATATACATTTTTATATTGCGTCTTTGTCCAATAGCTTTCATTTGCGTAATTTAATAACGAGCCGCAAATAATCGGTTTTGCGCCCTCTCCGTATGCGGAATAAGTAACGCCGCTTTGAGCTGCAATCGTTCCTCTGAAAAGACTGCCTCTTTCAAAAAGCACCACATCTCCTGACTTAAGCTGCAAGCTGCTAAGTGCGGAAAGTGTCTTTTTAGGCGCGCTTTTTGTTTTTCCGCTGTTACGGTCGTTTCCGTTTTGAGAGAAATAGTAAACGGTTGCTCCGCTTTTTGTCGTATATTCACTTTTTGAATTAACTGTGCTGTCTTTCATCTCAGAGGCGTATCTTTCAAGCAAATTAAGCTGTTTTTCCTCAGCCACATGAAAACCGGCGTTGTAAATTTCAGAAAACGTAGACGGCTCGATATACATAGGATCTACCATATAGATTTCCCAATAAGAATAATCATCAAATTCATTATTATGGCATCCTATAACGCAAATGTAGTTCCCGTTCAAATCGTTACAAACAACAAGTTTGTACTGACCGCCACTACTTGAATCCGTTCTGTAAATACGGAAAGCTTGTTCTGTTTCATCATACACAACGTAAACAGGAGTGGTCCATTTAAGATATGATTGAACTCCTATCGCTACAGTATTAGGCACTACATAACCTTCTCCTTGCGGATGTACAATTGCATATCCATCTCCGTAAGATTCAAAGCTCCACTTGTC
>JAUMXX010000138.1 GCA_030535285.1 bacterium
TCATTCATGATTCAACAACTCCTTTTCAAATATTATATACCGAATAATTTTTTCGGATACCCTTTTGAAAAATTGTTGTCAATGTTTCAGCTAATTTGAATATTAAAAGGCGATTGCTAATTCTAAAACCGAATTAACAATCGCCTTAAGTCATTCGTATACTTTGCCATGTTTTTTCACCTCCTGCGACACAAAGCATACCACAGAAGAGAGAGGAAGTCCACGAAGTAATTCAATATAACTCAATCACAAAAGCCAATCATCATCGTAGTTCTTTTCCTCCTTTATGAATGGATATTGTATTGCACCATTGATTTTTTTCACCTCCTCAATGCAACTATTATGGAGAGTGTCAGCGTTCTCATAATTGATTCCAAATTGTTTAATTAGCAACCAAAATATTTTTGAAGTTTCGACTGCTTGTTTAAACATTAATCGAGCAGTACGATTTTCAAACTTTTTCATCAATCCTGACAAATTATCTCTGATATATTGATTAATATATTCTTCATTATTTTTGTTATGTAAGTACAGATTATAGAACCTAACAGCCTCGGCAATGTATTCACTTCTGCTTTCATAATCTGATGCAATTACATTTGCATCACACTCTTTTAAATCCTTATCTTCAATCCAAAAACTTATATGTTTCTTTGCCATTTTTTCAATCCTCCTCGTCTAATTCTGCGAGCTTTTTCCCTCTCATTGACGATGGAAAAGTAATCGCTCCGTTGAGATGTTTTGCTTCTTTAACACATCTTTCGTGTAGCTCATCAAAATCATCAAAATCAAGTTCAAGATGATCAAATAATATTCTGCATATCTTTGCAGATTCAACTATCAGTTTGAACATCTGTCTACCGATTCTGTCTTCAAGACTATCCAACATACCTTCCATACGATTTAGAATTTCAACATTCACATATTCCGAAATATGTCTGTTAAATAAATATGCATTATAAAATTCAAGAGCCATAACAACAAATTCGCTGCGAGTCTTCACATCGTACCTAATTTGATTGATATCACACTCTTTTAACAGGCTGTCGGGAATCCATATGCTTATGTGTTTACTTTCTTTTTGTTTACTCATTAAAAATCCTCCTTTTGGGTGCTTCACACTGCGAAGCACCCGATATTTATTGCTTTAATTCTTCGTTTTACCATATATAGCACCCGAATTATCACCAAACTGCCTTTTAAAGCACCACCCCGAACGGCACTGCCGGTCGGTGTTTAACCGCACTGGGGCATCAAAATGCACCAGTGCTTTTTCCTGCTTCATTTTATTTTTCTACTTTTCGTTCAAATCGGTGTCATTTCAGTTGGTGATTTTATCATTTTCATAGTGCTATTTTTATTATTTAGTCATTTCCTACGGTACTTCTGTCGGGAGCAACGGTTGTTTCTTTTCAGGGGTGTATTTCCCTTGCCGTGTTTTTTATTTTCCAACATCCACGGTACTTCTGTTGCGACCGACTCACAGAATCGATTTTAAGGTCTTACCATAGGGCTTATCTTTTCGGTTCGAGAGATTAACTTTTCAGGGTGGTGTACCTACCTTACCCCGAATTGTTTTGTCTCTGAACCCTGCCTTGAGGCTTGGTCATACGCATAGAATCGAATTTTAGGTCTTAATCGTCTGTAATTTATAGAGTTTTTTCGAGCTAAAATTTTTCAGTAGTGTTAAGACCTTACCTCGAAACTTTTTGTCTCAAATTTCTTTAAATTCTATTGAATTTGACCTATTATCGATTTTAAGGTGTTACACTCCCTGTGGCGTTGGCGTAATCGAGATTTAAACTTTCAGGGAGTGAAACTA
>JAUMXX010000011.1 GCA_030535285.1 bacterium
TATTGAAGACCGTTTTTCTAATGATAAACAAAAATGGGTTTATGTTCGTCCCAAAAATCAAACACCTTTTATAAAGATTGTTCAAAACAATGAGAAACGAAAGGTTTATCGCTTTTTCAAAAGGCTTTTTGATATATTGATGTCTGTGTTGGCACTTTTAGTGTTGTGGCCGGTTTTTTTATTGATTGCTCTTTGCATAAAGATTGAGGATGGCGGCAAGGTTTTTTATGTTCATGAGAGACTTGGGTGGCATGGCAAGAAAATTAAGATTTATAAGTTCAGAAGTATGAGACCCGACTCCGAAAAACTTGAGGATGTGCTCTCTGAAGAACAGTTGGAATTTTATAAACTTGAGTTTAAAATTGATGACGACCCGAGGGTGACAAAGGTCGGGAAGTTTTTACGGAAAATAAGCCTTGATGAATTGCCTCAATTTTTTAATGTTATTAAAGGTGATTTAAGTATTGTCGGTCCACGGCCCATCGTTGAAGAAGAACTTGAACGTTACGGGAAGGCGAAGGATTTCCTGCTTAGTGTAAAGCCCGGATTGACGGGATATTGGCAGGCTTATGCACGCAATGATGTGAAGTACGAAAACGGAAAAAGGCAGGCCATGGAGATTTTCTATTGTGAAAATCAGGGAATTTGTCTTGATTTCAAAATAATATTGAAGACATTTGTAGCTATAATTAAGAAGACAGGTGTATAGCAAGAGGGGATACTGAATGAAGAAAAGCCCGTTTATAAGTATAGTTTTACCGTCCTACAACAGTGCGCGGGTTATAGGTCAGACAATAGAGTCTGTGTTGGCCCAGACATATGGTAATTTTGAATTATTGATTATTGATGATTGTTCTTGTGATGATACTTACAAAATTATACTTGAATATCAAAAACGTGACAAACGGATAAAAATTTTTAGGAACGAAAAAAATTGCGGCGTTGCATATAGCCGCAATTTTGGTGTTTTTCAAGCTATAAGTGACTGGATCGCTTTTATTGACAGCGATGATCTGTGGTGTGCTGACAAACTTGAAAAACAGGTTGACATAATAAATAAAGATCCTGAGGTAGAATTTATTTTTACAGGTGTATCTTTTATTAAAAGTGACGGAACCAGGTATAATTACACAATGTCGGTTCCGCCGTTTGTTACATTTAAAAGACTTTTGAAGCAGAATATAATTGTGTGTTCTTCGGTTGTCATCAAAAAGGATTGGATTCGGCGGTTTCCTATGCATAGCGACCAAGCACACGAGGACTTTATAGAATGGTTAACACTTTTAAAGCACGGGATTAAAAATGTTGGTTTGGATGAACAACTTGTTAGTTTTCGTATTTTTCAGAGCAGTTCTAAGTCGGGTAAAAAATTAAAGTCGGTATATATGACATACAAATCCTACCAAACAGTCGGACTTAATTTCTTTAGCAGAATCTATTATATGTGCTTTTATATTTTTAAAAGTTTATTTAAGTATGGGTCTATAAAGATAAAAAAATAGCATTTGGTGGTAACAGGATGATAGGAATTATAGGGTTTAACAGTCTTAAATATATGCAGTTCCTCTACATTTACAAAGACATACTTGATGATATCGGTGTAGAGTATGAGGTTATTTTTTGGAACCGTGAGGGCGACGAGATGCCCCCACAGGACAATTTTTTAGGATTTAATGAGACTGTTGATACTTTTCTCCCCTTCTATAAAAAAATATTAGCTTTTATAAAATATGTTTCGTTTGTAAAACGACAGATAAAAAGCAGAAAATATGATAAGTTAATTATACTCACCTCTCAGACAGCAGTACCGATAAGTTGGCTGTTATTTAAAAAATACAAGAAGAAATACATATTTGATTATCGTGATATTACGTATGAGCGGTTTACTCCTTATCTTTGGCTTATAAAAAAACTTGCAAAACATTCCTCTTTCACAGCGGTATCTTCTGAAAAATTTCTTGATACGATAAATACAACCGATGCAAGATTTGTTGTGTCGCATAACTGCAGCAAATTGAGGTCGGAATATGTTAAAAAAACTTCGGCGGATAAAATTCGCATCGTTTATTGGGGAATGGTAAGACAACTGAGTTTCGTTAAGCGGATATGTGATGTTTTTGCAAATGATGAGAGAATAGAACTCTTTTTTCACGGTAAAGGATACGGCGCCGACGAACTTGAAAGTTATATTTCGCAAAACCGATATAACAATATACACTTTACGGGGGTTTACACAAGGGACCGGTTAAAGACCTTTGCTGAGAACACCGACATATTATTAAATACTTATGAAAACGACATTTTGCAAAAGCCGGCAATGACAGTCAAGCTGTATGATGCAATAAGGTACGGGTTGCCTATGTTGGTTACAAAAGGTTCGTATATAGCACAGTTTTCTGAGGAATACGGTCTGGGATTAAGTGTTGACTTTGCCGATACCAAACTTCCTGATAAGGTTATCGGATGGTACAGGCAGTTAAAGTTAGATGAATTAAGAGATAATTGTTCCAAAGCGATGGTTAGGATACAGCATGACAACAAAGTTTTTGTTGACAGTGTAATTAAATTTGTAGATGGTGAGAAAAGGTGAGCAGTCCGGTTTTTAGTATTGTGGTGGTTTGTCTTAACGAGGTTAAAAATATAAAGAGGACATTAGAGTCTGTCTTGTGTCAAACATTTGACAATTATGAAATTATCGTTAAGGACGGGCTGTCAAGCGACGGTACATTAGAGCAGATCCCTCAGTCAGACAAAATCAGGGTTTATTCGCAACAAGATAAAGGTATATATAATGGCATGAACCAGGCACTCGCATATATTTCGGGAAGGTACGTTTTGTTTTTAAACTGCGGGGATATTCTGGAAAACAAGTTTGTTTTAGAGCATGTGCATAAGGTTATAAAAAAACACAGAAAGTACGACTGTGTAGTTTACGGTGATTATATTTACAAAGCAATTCACAGAAGGCAGGTCAAAACGGTTACAAAATACGGATTGTTCAGGAAACCGCTTTGCCATCAAACCCAATTCATATGCGCCGGATTGTTTAAAAAGTACGGGCTTTATGATGAGAATTATAAAATTTGCGCAGATGCTGAATTTATAATGAGAATTTTTTTCAAGGGCGCGAAGTTTTTCCATGCCGGTTCGGTCATATGTGACTATATGGGTGATGGAGTATCTGAGAGTAGTGATTGTGCCGGTATTCTCAAGAACGAGGAAAGGCGTATAAGGCGTAAATACTATCCTTTCAGGACTCGGTTGGGATACAACATTGTTTCGGTAATAACGCTTAAATGGGTAAGACAGTTTTTGGTATCGAAAAAGGTGCCCCAAGTTGTAAGAAATGGTTTTATGAGATTTTTTAATTTATTTACCCGTTAGGTAGTGTTAACTTCCCAAAATCAAAAGAGAAAAGACGATACAGCAAATTTTATTTTTTGAAAAAAGGCGTTATCGTTATAATAGTAAATTATCTTAGGACAAACAACGGATTATCAGAAATTAGAGGTGTCTGGGAATATGAAAGTTTTATGGCTTTGCAATGCAATGACTCCGCAAATCGCACAACAACTTGATGTTGGGCATAAATCCACTGTTTCTTGGATAACAAACACCTCTCAGTTAATAGCGGACAGACAAGAGTGTGAGTTAATCCTATGCTTTCCTTTTGAAAAGACAGAGGATATTTGTTCCGGTAAGGCGGATAATATTAAATACTATGGATTTCATTTAAAAGACAAATATTCTTTAAAATATGATAAGAGGGTTGAAGCAAGACTTAAGCGGATTCTGCAACAAGAGAAGCCCGATGTGATACACATTTGGGGGACAGAATGTTTTCACACATTAGCAATGCTCAAGGCATGTAAAGAACTTAACCTTTTGGATAAAGCGGCAATTTCTATTCAAGGCTTGATGCATTGTTATGCCCAAGTTTATAATGCGGCATTGCCTGAATGGGTTGTTAAGCGGTTCACTTTCCGTGATATTCTTAAGGCAGATAATATCCGATTGCAGCAAAGAAAATTTGAAAAAAGGGCAAAGTACGAGGTTGAAGCCCTTAAACTCGCGCGCAATGTCATCGGGCGAACCGATTGGGATAAAGCACTGACAAAACAGCTGAATCCCGGCTTGAATTATTTTTTTAACAACGCAATTTTAAGAGAGAATTTTTACAACAATAAGTGGGATATCCAAAAATGCGAGCCCAACACTATTTTTGCAAGTCAAGGTTATTATCCGATAAAAGGGTTGCATATGTTACTCCAAGCGCTTGCAATTATCAAACGCAGATATCCTGATGTAAAATTGTATGTTTCGGGATTTGACATCATAAAGGCAGACACTTTAAAAGAAAAATTAAAACTGTCCTCGTATGCGGTTTATTTAAAAAAACTGGTTGCAAAATATAAGTTGCAAAACAACCTGCAGTTTGTCGGAATGCTTGATGAGGATGCCATGTGCGACAGATATCTTAAATCAAACGTGTTTGTCTCAGCTTCTATAATAGAAAACGAATCAAACTCGTTGGGCGAGGCAAAATGTCTGGGGGTTCCGTCGGTGTCATCCTATGTCGGCGGGTGTACTAATTTTTTAGAGCATAAAAAAGATAGTCTTGTCTATCCTTTTAATGAACCATACATGTTGGCAGAGTATGTCTGCGACATTTTCGGTGACAGTCAATTGGCCGTTTCACTTTCAAAACAGGCGAGAAAAAATGCTATGATAATCCACAATCGTGAGGAAAATACAGATCAACTAATAAAAATTTATACCCAAATAAACACCTCGGGGGAGAAAAAATGTTAGCACCGATAGTTGTTTTCGTATACAACAGACCTGACCACGCTGAGAAAATGTTTGATTCACTTTCGGCCTGTAATCTGGCAAAACACAGCGAGCTGTACATATTTTCTGACGGTCCTAAAAACTCTGATTCGGCGCAGGGTGTAAAACAGGTACGAGAACTTATTAACAGTGAGAGGTTGAAGGAGCTTTTTAAATCGGTTGAGGTTATCGAATCTGAAAAAAATAACGGATTGGCGAATTCGGTTATAAGCGGTGTTGATAAGGTGCTGAAAAAGTACGGTAGAGTAATAGTTGTTGAAGACGATTGTATTGTGGCACCCGATTTTCTGGATTATATGAACGCAGGGTTAGAGTTTTATGAGCACAATCCGAAAATCTGGTCGCTTGGCGGCCAGACCATTGTAAAGGATATTCCGCAACATTATCAGCATGATGTTATGGTGTTGGGAAGGACCTGCAGTTGTGCTTGGGCAACCTGGCTTGACAGGTGGCAAAAGGTTGATTGGCAGGTCTCGGATTACAGCAAATTTAAGCGTTCTTTTTCAAGGCGGAAACAGTTTAATGAATTCGGCGCAGATAGGTCTATTATGCTTGATTATCAAATGCATGGGCTGATAAATTCCTGGGCAATAAGATTTTGTTATGCAATGTTTAAAAACGGTATGTATACCGTCTACCCCACCTACTCCAAAGTTCAGAATATTGGTTATGACGGTTCGGGGACGCACTGTGCTAAGGTTTGCGATTCGGTTTATGCAGCAGAAATCGTACTGCAAGATAAATCGGTAGAATTTGAAAATGTCGAGCTTGACCCACAAATAGCAGAAAATTACAGAAAGCTTTTTCACGCAACTCGATGGGAATTATTCAAGCGTAAAGTCAAGATGTATTTTATTATTTTTGGACTTGTTTCGAACAAATAGTTTTTAACAACAGTAATTGAGGAAAGAGAGAAATCGGAAGTGTATTTAAAAGGACAGCGAGTAAACCGTTTTATAGCGGCTGATAAAAACTCACAACAAAAAAAATATCTTCTTTCGATAGTTGATAATATTAGATACTTTCTACCCATATTCTTTGTTTTCGGTTTGTTGATTAGGGCTTTATACGGCAAAATAACCGAACTTTTAGGTGTGGGCAATTATTCGATGAGACTGTATATTTTGACATTTTTCGGCTTGTTTGTTATCTCTTTGCCTAAAATGTATAGGATTTTGGTTGATAAAAGAGCTATTGATGTACCTATTATCATTGCTTTTATATCTTTTGCAGTTGTTTGTACCTATGTGTTTAATCCCGACGTTATAACTGTCGAATATATGGATACTACCAGTATAGCAAGGGTGTTTGTATATTATATACCCATTTATATATCTGCCAGGGCAATAGACGATTATGATAAATTCTTGGGATTTTTTGTTATTAGTGCCAAAATCGCGATGGTCTGGATGTTAAACAATTACTTTTATGTTTTGGAACAACTTGAAAAAACAAATAAAACCTATGATTTAGGATTTGGGTACAGCACAGTATTTTTGACTATGGTTATAGTCAGCAATATTTTTAATAAGAACAAAAGAAACATATATGACTTTTTCTTCGTAATTATGGGTACATACATGGTTCTCTCTATCGGAAGCCGCGGGGGATTTGTAGTGTTACTCGCTTATGTCGGTGTGCAGGTTTTACTAAAGGTTTTAAACAACAGCAAAATATATATAAAGGCGATTTATATAACAACAATAGCGGTTGTTTTATCAAACTTCAGAAATATAATCGAATATCTTTACATGCAGTTTATGTCTTTTGGTATATACAGCAGAACGTTATCGTCAATAATTTATGATACCATGGATGATAGCAGTGGACGCGATATTATTTGGGCAAGCGCGGTTGAAGGATTGCAGGAAGCTTCACTGTTAGGTTACGGGGTTTGCGGTGACCGTCAGTTTGCCAAGCCGTTTTACGGATACGGTTTTTATGTTCATAACTTCTTTTTGGAGATATTACTTCAGTACGGTGTGATAATCGGTACGGTAATATTTATTTTCCTGTTTTATTTCATAATCAAATCGTTGCGAAACAAAAAAACCATAGAGATCACCTCAATATTTATAGTTTACTGTGCCGTTAACATGGTACTGTCCTCGTCTTATTTGTTAAATGAGCAGTTTTGGGCGCTTCTGGGATTTGTCATTTTCTTCGGATCATCGCGTAATCATAAAACTCCCACGGGCAAATATCTGAAAAAACGATTACCGGTGGTTGAAACGGTGAAGACGGACAAACGGTTAGGGTTGAAAACGTAAACGGATAGCAGGGTTAATTTTTAAAAAACTGCTAAATTTAAAATATTGCAACAAGGAGACCTTGGTTTGATTATAGTTTTTAATAAGTCAGGACAGTTTTGTAATAGAATATTACTTTTTGCACATTGTATTGCGAGTGCCGTTAAATACAAGCAAAGGGTTTTCCATATGTTTTTCAAGGATTTGGACGGTTATGTGTGCAAAGAAGATAAAACTGAAGGCAAGGTTGGTTATTCAAAAAAGTCAAATCTGCTTTTGTGCCGAATAAATGAAAAAATAATAAATAAACGGACCAGGGAAAAACAATGCAAGGTTTCCCAAAAAAAAGCAAATTCTGTTAAAAAACGTCGAGGGATACATATAATATGGAACTGGTATTATAGAGATTATCCTGCACTATTTGAACAACGCGATGCTGTTTTAGCATTTTTAAAGCCCAAAGCCGTATATTTTAAAAAGGCAGAAGAAAACATTTCTAAAAACAAAGGCGATGCACAGATATTGGTTGGGCTACATATTCGTCGCGGTGATTATATTGCCTGGCAAGGCGGCAAACATTATTATGACGATGCTGCATATTTAGGGTTTATGAAACAATTTGCGGATAATTGTGCCGGGAAAAAGGTTAAATTTTTTGTGTGCTCTAATGAGAAGATAAACATTCGGTATTTTACAGATAACGGGATTAATGTTTTTGAGGGCACGGGCGATTTTATTGAGGATATTGTTTCATTATCATTTTGTGACTATGTTATGGGACCGCCGAGCACTTTTTCGTGGTGGGCAGCTTATATAGGAATGAATAAATATTATCAGATTGAGTGCGTGGGTGAGCAAATCGTGCCGGATAAGTTTTCGACGGTTGAAGATGAAAGGTTTTTTGTGTAAAATTCGGTTTAGTTTGGTGATTTAATGGGTAAGAGCAGTTTAAAAACAAAAGTTATGTCGGGACTTGTGTGGGAGTTTTCGGAAAAAATACTGGCGCAACTTATATCAACAGCGGTATCAATTGTCTTAGCAAGGCTTTTGATGCCGGATGCCTACGGTGTTATTGCGCTTGTTATGGCATTTGTCACGATAGCGGACACTTTTGTCAGAGGCGGATTCGGTGCATCTCTTGTGCAGAAAAAGAATGCAGACTCCTTAGATTTTTCAACCATCTTTTATTTTGGACTTTTCATGGGAGTCGTGTTTTATATTATTTTGTTTTTTATAGCGCCGGTAATTGCCGGTTTTTACAGAAACCCCGAATTAACACCTGTAATTCGAGTGATTTCTGTGGGACTTTTGATTGCCGGATTCAATTCGGTGCTTTATTCTTATATTTCAAAGAAGCTTTTGTTTAGGAAACGGTTTTTTTCATCTTTGGGCGGAACGCTCGGTTCGGCTGTTGTAGGAATAACAATGGCTTATATGGGCTTCGGTGTATGGGCTTTAGTGGCGCAGTACCTGATTGATCTTTTTTTGGATACTATAATCTTGTTTTTAATTGTTGATTGGCGGCCTATTTGGAAGTTTTCATTGACACGTTTTAAACAACTTGCGGGGTTTGGACTTAAAAAACTTGCTTCAGGACTTATACAGACGGGTTATAATGAATTAAGGGCATTGGTTATCGGGAAGGTTTATACAGTTACCGATCTGTCATATTATAATAACGGCGTCAGATTTCCTAAGGTCATTATTAATAATATAGGTTTAACGGTAGACAGTGTTTTGTTTCCAACGCTTTCGAGCGAAAATGATAATATCGGCAAGGTAAAGGCAATGACAAAACGGTCTGTGAGGGTAAGTGCTTTTATCATGCTTCCGATGATGGTCGGTTTGGCAATGTGCGCAAAACCTCTGGTTTTGATTTTGCTCACTGAAAAATGGATCTTCTGTGTGCCGTATTTGCAGATCGCATGTATAAGCCAGGCACCTTTACCGATATTTTCTCCGAATATTCAGGCTGTCAATGCAATGGGTCGTAGTGATATAACATTAAAAACAGAGATAATCAAAAAGGTTTTTGGCATCGCTGTCGTATTATTAAGTATGCGTATAAGCGTAATGGCTATTGCTTTGTCGGGAGTTTTATATACCTTGTTTTCAATTGTTATTGATATTTTTCCTAATCGTAAACTTATAAAATATGGGTATTCAGAACAAATGTCTGATATTGCTATACCTTTGATAATGTCGATATTAATGGGTGTATGTGTCTGGTTTGTGGGATTATTGAATTTCTCGGTCTGGCTTGATTTAATTGTCAAAGTTGTAGTGGGTGTAGCGGTATACTTGCTATTGTCGGTACTCTTTAAAAGTGATAGTTTACAATATATTTTGGAAATTATAAAGCCTAAGATTACGACGGTTTTTAAAAGAAAAGCCTAGTATATTTTTTATTGTTAATAATAGGGTTTGGTTGAATTGAGGTGATTTTGTGAGCGTTAAACCTCTTTTAAGTGTTGTCATTCCGACACATAATACAGAAAAGTATGTAGAAAGATGTCTTCGCAGCGTTGTTGAACAAACATACAGTAATCTGGAAATAGTTATTGTAGATGATTGTTCTGTTGATAACACATGGGAAATTTGCAACAACCTTGCGAAAAATGACAGCAGAATTAAGATTGTTAAATTGAAAGATAATGTGGGCCCGGGTGCTGCGAGGAACATTGGTTTGGCGCAGGCAAGCGGTGAGTTTGTAACGTTTGTAGATAGCGATGACTGGATTGATGCTGATACTTATGAAACCGCCATGGCGGAGTCTGTTAAGGGTGAGTATGATATAGTACAGTTTGGGTACTATGAAAACAAAGACCGATACAGCAGCAGGGACAGGATTGTTTTTTCGTCAAAAGAGGCACTTGATAGATTAATTAATCATAAAGATGTTATGACGTGGTCTGTGTGGAACAAGGTGTTTTCGGCAAAAGCCATAAAGGACATCAATTATGATACAGACATTTACTATGGCGAGGATGTGCTTTACATACAAAAGGTTCTCAAAAATGCAAACGATGTGCTTATTTTGCGTTGCAGTAAGTATCATCATTCAGACGAGAATGAAAAAAGTGTTTCCAGAAGTGCCCGTAATTTTTATGATTTACCCGAGTTTAGAAGACGTTTTTCTGAAGGATACAAGGAAATAGGCGGTCGGGTTTATGAGTTAGCATGTGCTGAGTATTTTGAGGTTTTACTATCGTTTTATCTTGATGCTTGTGTTAATTCCGACTCAGAACGGATGCAAAAGTTAAAAATTGAACTTAAAACCCGAAGAAAGCATATTTTATCGAACAAATCATTGCCGTTTAGCAAGCGGTTAGAATACACAGTGTTTTTTTTGTTAGGAAGCAGAATAAGTATTATACTCAGAAAAATAAAGGTGCGAGATAATGGCCGATGCAGGTAGATTGTGTAAACTTAAAAGGGTTTTTAGAAAACTGCCTTTAAAGAATATAATAATATTTGAAAGCAATCCGGATTTTTGTGATAATACCTACTGGTTTTATAGGTATATTGCACCCAGAGTTTGCAAAAAGTATAAATTCGTTTGGATAATAAAGGATAAGCAAAGGGCCCTTAAAAAACTGGATGGGTTTAAAATCAAGTGCGTGCTTGAGTGTCCGCAAGGTTTTGTGCAACGGCTTAGGAAGGCTTATTATTTAAACCGCGCAAGGTTTATTTTTGATGGAAACAGTTATGTACAAAAGCGTGATGGACGGCAGTGCCGCGTCTTTCTTGGGCACGGTATGCCGTTGAAAATGGTATACGGATACGGAAAGCATACCGGTGATGCCGATCTGTTTACGGTTAGTTCTGATTTTTTTATAGTCCCTTATTCAAAACTCAGGGATTGTCCTGAAAACAGGGTGATTTCTTTAGGGTGTCCGCGTGACGATGTTTTTGCCGATAAGTCATTGACGCTTGAAACATTACTACCGCAGTTTAAGGGCAAAAGACCGATTATTTGGATGCCCACTTACCGACAACATAAAAACGGGAAATCGAATTGTTGTTGTGAAAATCAATTTCCTATGGGATTGCCTATTCTAAAAACCCACGAGCAAGTTGAAAAATTAAATACATTTCTCGGATGCAAAAATCTGATACTGTTTATACGTCCTCATCCGGTTCAAGATATGAGTGTGTTCTCGGTTGAGAGTTTTAGCAACATAATTATTGTTGATGAGAAATTTCTTGTAAACAACAATATTCAATTACTTGAACTTATGGCAGTGTCGCAAGCGTTGATAACCGATTATTCGTCTTTGTATTATGATTTTTTGTTGACTGACCGGCCCATAGCGTTGACGGTTGATGATATTGATATCTTCAAAAAACGTTGGAGTTTTTGGTTTGACGATATGGAAAGTAACATTGTGGGTGAACGTCTTAACAGTATTGAAGATTTATATGATTTTTTGGAAACGGTTGTGCAAAACAAAGATTTGCTTGCACAAAAACGTGCTGAGGCTAAACAAAGGTTCCATAAGTTTTCCGACGGCAAATCTGCACAACGTATATATCAGTATTTGGTTGATAACTACGATTTATAATTAAGAATCCGCGCCGGATATCAGACTTTGAAATAAATATCCGGTTTAGAGCGCACTTTATAGAGTTTAAAAAAATATCTTCTCGTTGATGTATGCTTTGCAGAAATTTATAAAGGAATGATCAAAAAAATGGATCCTCAAAGCACAAGAAAAAGTATTGTTTCGGGGCTTGCTTGGCAGTTTTTTGAAAAGTTTTCGGCTAAAATCGTGTCGGTTGCAGTGTCTGTGGTTTTGGCGCGTTTACTTATGCCCGAAGATTATGGTTCAGTTGCGCTTGTTTTGGTTTTTATAACCTTGATGAATGTTTTGGTTTCGGGTGGATTTCCGACGGCATTGATTCAGAAAAAAGATGCTGATTCAGCAGATTTTTCGACAGTATTCTATTTCAATTTATCCTTCAGCATATGCATTTATTTGATTTTGTATTTTTGCGCGGGCGTTATTGCACGTTTTTACAATATGGATAATCTTGTTTGGATAATAAGGGTTTTGGCGTTAAGGGTTCCAATTTCGGCAATAAACGGGGTTTGGCATGCGTTTGTTTCGAGAAATATGATGTTTAAAAAATTCTTTTTATCATCGTTTGGCGGAACGGTTGGTTCTGCGGTTGTAGGATTGACAATGGCGTATGCCGGTTTTGGTGTTTGGGCACTTGTAGCGCAGTATTTGTTTGATGCATTTGTTGATACGGTTGTTTTGTGGGTGACTGTCAGATGGAGACCTACGTGGGAGTTCTCTTTCAAGAAACTTAAAACTTTGGCAAAATTCGGTTGGAAAATGCTTGCTTCTCAACTGCTCAATACCGGCTACAATGAACTAAGGTCTTTGATTATCGGCAGAGTATATTCGGCAACCGATTTATCTTATTATACTCAAGGTGTTAAATATCCGAAGACGATAGTATCGAATGTAAGCAGTTCAATAGACAGTGTTCTCTTGCCGGCAATGTCAAACCAACAGGCTGATATTTTACGGGTCAAGGAAATGACCCGCAGGTCTATAAAAACCGGGTGGTTTTTAATGTGTCCGGTAATGATGGGAATGGCAATTTGTGCCAATTCGCTCGTTTCGGTGCTGTTAACAGACAAGTGGCTTCCTTGTGTTGTCTATCTGCAAATTGCTTGTTTTTCGCAGGCCTTTGTACCGATATCATCTGCAAACTTGCAGGCAATAAATGCTTTAGGGCGTAGTGATTTGTTTCTCAAAATGGAGATTATTAAAAAAAGCCTAGGGATAATAATCCTGTTTCTGTTTATGCGCATAAGCGTTCTTGCATTGGCACTTTCGGGAATATTGGTTACGGTTATATCTGTTTTAGTTAACACCTATCCAAACAGGAAACTCTTAGGATATAAATATCGCGAGCAAATTGCCGACGTTTTACCGAGTACAGCCATGACAGTTATTATGGGTGCTGTTGTGAACTGTTTTAATTATATTTTAATGTCGGCAGGACTCAGGCTGTTTGTGCAGATTGTTTGCGGAGTATCAATATATATAGGATTGTCAAAACTGTTTAAGGTTGACAGTTACAATTATATTTTAAGTACAGTCGGGGAATATTTTAAAGGTCACAAGGCAAAAAAAGATAATACAGTTTAAAACAAGAAAGAAAAGGTCTGTCAGCATAAGGGTTTATTTACATAGACACCTTCATACTGACAGACTTTTTGACGGTGCGCTTAAATATTTGGTTCAAGTAAAGTTATTTTGTTACCGTTCCACCTTCGGTCGGCAACAGAATAAGAATATTCTCTTCTTGCAAAGTGGATGAGTTTACATAAACAAGTATTTGTTCACCGGACATTCCTTCACACATAAACTCATAACAGTGTTTTTCGGAATTGCCTTCGGTTGGAATCAGGGCTTGGTTTACCGATTTGACTGTAAGTGCATCCGAGAGCACTTCGCGGGCTTGTTCCGGGGTGTATGCGGGTGTCGGGATGGTTCTTTGATAATGATTCATCAGGTATCCCCTGCATTCCAGTAAAACAATTTCTCCGGTGTCAAGCGCAACCCCCACCTTAATTAGATCGGTATAGCAAATGGTTGCACCCTCTTTATAGGCAAAATTGATTGTACAGACGCCTTCATCAGATAAATAATAATTTTCAACAAAGTTTGTGTTTTTGGTTTTTGCCAGGTAATCTTTGGCGAGCTGCACTGCGGTTTCACAGTCAAGTTTGTTCTCATTAATTTCGCGGTACTTTCTGAAATAGACAATATGACCGCCTTTTTTAGTGACCGATACAGTAGTGTCCTTGGCTGTAAAATTATATGAAGGCATTTTTCCTTCTTCATCACGGTCATTATTTACATTTTTTACATCTACACCCAGTGCTTCAGCGGCAATTTCACGAGCTTTTTCGCGACTGACTTCGGCTGCATTTTGAAGCATTTTGGGATTCTCGGTCAGTATATGATCTGAAAATGGCCCGTCATAGATAAGGGTGGGATAGTCGGTGAGGGTGTCTTCCAACTCGAGCATAGTTGAACCGAAATTCACATTCGCGGTGCTGTTTTTCAGTGATGGAATAACTTCGTTATCCCACAAGTCACCGTTTTCATAGGTTGCGCGTATATCATTTATTTTAGAGGCCAACTCGCCCGAAATACCTTGCAAATTTATAAGGTTTTGTCTTTCCTCCTGTGTAATTTTTTCTCCCGAGATTGATTTTTTTGAAAGATACACCGAGTAGTCTCCTACCTGGGATAAAAAACGGTTTATAGCGGTCAGTTCCCCCTCTCCTGACGGGAGTTGGGATAAAGCCGACTTGGCGGTACCTGACTGTTGGCTAAGTTCAGAGGACAAAAGGCTTAATTGAGCCG
Organism: bacterium; assembly: GCA_030535285.1. GTDB lineage: Bacteria > Bacillota > Clostridia > Oscillospirales > Acutalibacteraceae > JAUMXX01. Next base: position 14,495 of record JAUMXX010000011.1, read on the forward strand.
GAGTTCCGGCATATATTATTTTCTGCAAGCTTGTGTGTATATTGTTTGCTTCTGCTGACAGATCCTCAAGACACCGTGAATATGTGTAGTTTACACTTCGATGGTATTGTCTTGATTCGTGACATTTTGCGATGATAAATCCAATCAACACCAGAAAAGCCGCAAGCGTGTAACTGATAATTCTGACTAAATTTCTTTTTTGAACTTTTATAACCATATATTTTCCATCCTTGTTAAAAATATAGTAATATTTTTTGCTGAAAACTTAAAAATATTACCGATTTTGTTAAGAATTTTATATTGTGAAAACATTTATTACATAGTATAATTATTAATGATTGGAAATATATGTTGTAATCTTAGCAAATAAAGGAAGTGCTTATCTTTTGAGATGGCAGGATATAGTATATTTAGATAACAGTTCAACGACTATGCCTTGTGAAACGGCTATTGTGGAAATGAATAATGCCGCAAGGGAAAACTGGGGGAATCCGTCGTCTTTACATATAATGGGCATTGCTGCAGAAGAAGTTATTGATAATACAAAGGCTATTGCTGCAAAATTATTGGGTTGTGATACTGAGGAAATATTTTTCACCTCAGGCGGAACCGAGTCTAACAACCTCGCAATTTTCGGAGCAGTCGAGGCGTTAAAAAGAAGGGGCAGGCGTGTTGTCACGACGGCAGTTGAGCATTCGTCAGTCAAAACCGTTTTTGACCAATTGGAAAAACAGGGTTTTGAGGTAGTAAGATTAAAACCGGATAGGTATGGCAGTATCTCAAAAGAGCAGTTGTATGACAGTATAACGGCTGATACAATTTTGGTTTCGGTTATGCTTGTAAATAATGAAATCGGAACCGTTTTACCTGTTGAGTCGGCGGCGAAGGCAATTGCCGATAAAAATTCACCGGCACTCCTCCATTGTGATGCGGTTCAGGCATTTGGAAAGATAGGTCTGAATGTCCGCAAATTAGGTGCGGATTTGATAAGCATAAGCGGCCATAAGATTCACGCGCCTAAGGGGATCGGTGTTTTATATAAATCAAAGAAATGCAGGATAGTACCCAGAATTTTCGGTGGAAATCAACAGGCAGGACTTCGATCGGGGACCGAACCCGTTCCGTTGATTGCGGCATTAGGCGGTGCTATGCGGGAAATCGAAATTGAAAAATCTCTTAGCAAGGTGGAAAGTTTGAACCGTTTTGCAAGGGAAAAGTTAATTAATACAGGTCTTGTAAAAATCAATTCCCCGGAAGATGCTTTGCCGTATATTCTTAATGTTTCGGTTGAGGGATATCGTTCTGAAACAATGCTCCATTTCTTAGAAACAAAAAATGTTTTTGTCTCAAGCGGCAGCGCCTGCTCAAAAGGAAAGGGAAGTTATGTTCTGACCGAAATAGGTTTACCGGCCGAACGTGTGGATAGTGCGCTCAGGATAAGTTTTTGCCGTGATAATGATTTTGAACATGTTGAACTGTTGTGTGATGCGATTGTTAAAGCAAGTAAAGTTTTAAGGAAAAGGTAAAGGTCAGATAGGTTTTTAAAATGTGCTCAAACTAAACAGTTTGATAAGGCACAACTGATTGCTTTTACTTTTTGATTGATGATTTTCGGTGAAGCAGAGAGGAACAGTTATAAAATGAAGGAAATATTGTTGATAAAAAACGGCGAATTGGCACTTAAGGGATTAAACCGCGCAAGTTTTGAGGATGTTTTGATAAAAAATATCCGCCGCCGTCTTTCAAGTTTGGGTGAGGTTGAAATCAGTAAGGCTCAGTCCACTATTTATATTGAACCGCGGGACGAAGGTTTTGATTTTGAAGAGGCACTTTGCCGCATGTCAAAAATATTCGGTATTGCCGCATTTTCGCGTGCTGCTGTTGCGAAAAAAGACATTGATGAAATTCTAAGGACAAGCATTGAGTATTTAGGTGATCAGTTAGGCGGGGCAAAAACCTTTAAGGTTGAGGCTAAAAGGTCTGATAAGAGTTTCGCACTTAAATCACCCGAAATATGTAAAGAGGTCGGCGCCGCAATTTTAAGGGCATACCCTCATCTGAGAGTTGATGTTTACAATCCTGACAAACTGGTTGTTGTAGAGATAAGAGATTATGCAGCCTACATTCGCTGCGGGCAGTTAAAAGGCGCAGGCGGAATGCCTGTAGGAACCGGCGGAAGAGCAACCGTCTTAATTTCAGGCGGAATTGACAGTCCGGTTGCGGCCTGGATGATGTCAAAGCGCGGAATAAGGTTGGATGCGGTACATTTCGCAAGTCCCCCATACACGAGCATGCGGGCAGAATTAAAGGTTAAAAAACTTTTATCAAAAGTTGCAGAATACAGCACAACTATAAATTTAGCGATAGTTCCGTTTACCGAGATACAGGATGAAATTGCAAAAAAATGCAAAGAGGAATACTTTACATTGATAATGCGCAGATTTATGATGCGTATTGCACAGCGAATGGCGTTAAGAAACAAAAGCGGAGCATTGATAACCGGAGAGAGCGTGGGCCAGGTGGCAAGCCAGACCTTGCCCGCATTGGCAGTAACAGATTCAGTCTGCAATCTCCCGGTGTTAAGACCGGTCATCGGTATGGACAAAGAGGAAATAATTAAAATTTCAAGAGCAATTGATGCGTTTGATATATCAATCGAACCGTATGAGGATTGTTGCACGGTGTTTACTCCAAAGCATCCCAAAACGCGTCCGGAGTTGGAAAAGTGTGTGGTTGAGGAAAGCACTTTGGATATTGAAGGGTTGGTCGAAAGAGCAATTGCCGGAGTAAGATATGAACAGATAGATTAGTTTGATATTAAGGTCAGTTTTATGGTGTTGTTTATATCACAGGAAAGGATAAATGGTTACTATGGGTGTTGACGTAAAGATAGATGTAATTTATTTTTGTGAAGAGTCTGATTTAAAGATGGAATTCGGATTACATGGGAAGTATCCGTTAAGGCTGCTATCAAACAAGACAACAGATGAAAAAACATTTATAAATGCGCTTAAAAAAGCAGTACAACGAAGCGAAATAATAATTACCGTGGGTGGATTTTTAGGTGAAAAGAATTTGCCGATGCTAATCTCAAGGGCAATTTCCCGTGAGCCGAAAGAGGTTGATTACGAACGGTTTAAAATCAGAAAAACCGGGAGGAAGATTTATCTTCCCAGGGGTGCATTCCCTATTGTTGATTCTTTTGGGATACTTTTGGGTTGTGTTATTGAAAGCGGTCCTCAGAGTATTGTTATGTTGTCTGAGGATGATACAGAGCGTTCAAGACTCTTATCAACCATAATTGTTCCGTATATTGAGGAGCATTATAAAACATACAATTTGCAAGAACCGGCTGATTCGGAAGCAGTTGAGCAATCGGTTGAGGAAGCCGAACTTGAAACATCCGAACAGAATACGCAGGTGCCTGTTGAAGATATCGGCATCGTGCCGCCTCCTGTTGTTGCGGTCGATATGGCTGCTAAAATACCTGAGGCCGAAGTGGTTAGCGGACATAATGTTGAAGATCAAACCGAATCCGAGACAGAACCTGTCGTTTCGGATGAAGAACAAGAACAGCCTGCACAGGCGGAGGATATTGATTCCGGCAGGATTGATCAACCACGAGATTGTTATGAAGATGAGACCGAACAGGACATGGTACGCGAGCATAATGACGATTTCGGTTATGATAATTTTATTCAGCCAGATGATGAATACGAACAAAAAGCAGGAATGGGAGTAGGGGCTAAGGTTTTAATAGCAATCGGACTGTTAGTTGTTTATACAGCAATTTCGGTGGGTGTATATTATTTATGGAACTTCCTTTTTTAAATTCTTGAAGTAATTTATTTGAAGGGGGATGAAGGGATTGCAAAACAGAAAATTACGTTGTTTTTTAACTATAATCTTATGTTTTGTGTTGTTATCGGTGACGACCTACAGTTCTTTTGCAGTTACATATCCGGTCTACGGTACTGTTTCGGTTAGTGATTCGCTTAACGTGCGAAGCGCGCCGGGGACCTGGAATTCAAAAGTGGCGTCACTTTCAAACGGAGCAACCGTTATAGTTTTAGGAACTCAGAACGACACTGACGGAGATATGTGGTACAGGGTAAATTATGATTTAAACGACTCGGGTAAAGTTGGTTACATTTTTAATAAATATCTGATCCTCAGTCAGCAACAACCACAGGCACCTTCTGTTTCTGCCGATTTTGAAACATATATGACACAGCAGGGTTTCCCGGAAAGTTACAAACCTTATCTGAGGACACTTCATTCACTTTATCCAAACTGGAATTTCGTGGCGGACAAGACAGGACTTTCGTGGGACAGCGCAGTTTCTGCCGAAATGGTTTTGGGAAGAAGTTTGGTTTCAATATCGAGCAAAGATTCTTGGAAATCTGTTGAAGAGGGCGCATACAATTTCGCCACAAACACCTATGTTGGACTCGACGGGTCAAGCTGGGTTGCGGCTTCGCAGCAGATTGTTAAATATTATATGGATCCCAGAAACTTTCTTAATGTTAACGGCATTTTTCAGTTTCTAGATCATTCGTATAATTCTTCGGTACAAAACAAAAATTCACTTAACACAATGCTTAAGAACACCTTTATGGACAGTTCAAAAGGCTTCCCCGAAAGTGGTTACGGTACATATGCCGATGTGCTTATGAAGGCGGCTCAAACCTCGGGAGCGAATCCTTATGTGTTGGCATCAATGATAATTGTTGAGCAGGGTTCTGACGGCGGCGGAAAGTCTATTTCCGGAACGCAGCCGGGATATGCCGGATATTACAATTATTTTAACATCGGCGCATATGCAACAAACAGTATGAGTGCGGTGCAAAGAGGATTGTGGTATGCAAAGGGCGGAGATACCGGAAATACCACATACTCAAGACCGTGGAACAGTCGGTCAAAATCGATAATAGGCGGAGCTACCTACTATGCTCAGAATTTTATAAGCAAGGGTCAAAACACCCTTTATTTGAAAAAATTTAATGTTTCTAACGGCAGTGCAAGTGTGGGCACAAATCAGTACATGACTAATGTGCAAGGCGCTGAAAGCGAGGCCTATTATCTTAAAAGGGCATACAGTTCAATAATGAGTAGTTCATTGGTGTTCTCAATTCCGGTGTTTAATAATATGCCGGCAACGGCCTGTGCCCAGCCTACAAGCAGCGGAAATAATTTAAATTATCTCTCTGCGCTCTCGGTCTCGGGTTACAGTATCACCCCCAGTTTCAACAAATTTAAAACTCAGTATGAACTTGTTGTGGGAAGCGGCGTTTCAAGTATAACCGTGAACGCAACACGTTTGCATAATGCTTCAACCGTTTCAGGTGCAGGGGTTAAGAGTCTTAATTACGGCAACAATGCGATAAAAATAAATGTCACAGCGGCAAGCGGCGCAGTAAGAACATATACCTTAACTGTAAACCGTCAGCAAGGCAGCGGTTCGGGGAATAGTTCATCGTTTTCAAGCAAGGATTATACAATCGGGGCTAAAAATGTGACCGGTGTGCCTCTTTCAACAAGTGTGGCAACATTTAAGTCAAAGTTTTCAACTTCAAACTGTACTGTGCAGGTACTTAATTCAGCAAGCAAAGAGAAAACTTCGGGAACGATCGGCACAGGCGATATAGTTCGGTTCTCCTCATCAAATGGAGTGGTAGGACAATATACTGTTGTAATCTACGGCGATACAAACGGAGACGGAAAGGTTTCAATTATAGATTTAGCAAGAGTGCAAAGGCACATTCTGGGAGTTGCCGCTTTATCCGGGGCTTATTACCAGGCAGGTGACTGCAGTAAAGATAATAAGATTTCAATAATAGATTTGGCAAGGGTGCAACGTCATATTTTGGGTGTTAGTTTAATAAAACAGTGAGGGATGAAAAATGAAAAGTTTAATGGGTAAACTTGTCGCAGTATTGTGTATTTGTTCGGTGATTATGTCGTGTTTGGTGCTTGGAGCAAACGCTGCAGGTTCAACATCTCTGTCATTCAGCAGCAGTAAAACAACTGTTGGCTCAACCGTTACGGTTAGGGTGAATTTTTCGGCAGGTGAACAAATGTATGCTGTTGAGGGAATGGTAAAATATAATAGTTCTGTATTGCAGTTTGTTTCGGGTGACAATGCAAATTCGGGTGCGGCAGGTGTCGTAAAAATTGCTATGCCGGTAAATTCAAACAAATGCTCGGCCAGTTTAACCTTTAGGGCAATCGGAGTAGGAACATCAAGTGTTTCGGTATATGACTGTCTGTATTCAAACGCCGAAAGTGAAATAGCTATGTCGGGTTCGGGTGCGAGTATAAGTGTCACCGATGCCTCGAAAAATCTTTCATCTGATGCTAATTTGAAGTCATTAAAACCTTCTGCAGGCACTTTAGTTCCTGCATTCTCACCCAACACCGTTGCATACACCGTTAATGTTGATTTTGGTGTTACGCAGTGCCTTATCAGTGCTATCCCAAGCACCTCGGATGCTACGTGGGATGTTACGGGGAGCAAGGAACTTAAGGTTGGTAAAAACGTAAGAACGGTTGTTGTAACTGCACCTAACGGAACAAAAAAGAGTTATACGATAACTATAAACAGAGCAGCCGAAGGCGGAGAATCTTCTGACAATACATCTTCTGAATCAGAGACGACAGATGACACAAAGCAGGAGATTAATGTTCTGGTTGACGGTCATAATAAAACCATTGCACAAGATTTAACCGCTGATCAAAAGTTAGACGGTTTTAAACTTGGTGAGTTTGTCTATAACGGAACTGTGGTTCCGGCATATATAAACGAAAAAAACGGATTAACTGCATTAATGCTTTCAGAATCCGGCTCAAATCAAGGCGAATTTTATTTTTATCAATCTGATTTGGCAACCTTCGAAAAGGTGTTGGTAGAAAAGTTTGGCAATAAAAGTTATGTTATACTGGGAACAGATGGCGAGGCTCCCGCAGGTTTTGTTGAGGGAGAAACCAACATACATCATAAAACCGTGAGGGTTTATAAATCCAAAAACTCAAAGCTTAGTGATTTCAGTCTGCTTTATATGATTAATAAAGACGGCGAAAAGTTTTTATATATGTATGATGCCTATGAAGATACTGTTTCGCGTTATGTTTTTGCAGATACACAACAAACTGTAGCTGAGGCAGATCAGCAGGAAAATTTCGGTGATTATGAAACAGTTGCAAAAGTGTTGCTCGTTGTTTCGGGTGGGTTACTTATGTTGGTTATAACCCTTTTAGTACTGCTTTTTGTTAAGAAATCAAACCGTGATAACGATGATTATTTTGATCCGGATGATTATGATGATCAAGATACTTGGGATGATACCGGTGCTTTTGATGAGGATGATAATTACAATATAAACCATACAAATTTTGTTGATGCACAAGAAGTAAACGAGACTGCACAAGATTTTGAACAATCCGAATCAAGCGATAGTCAACCTGAGTTTGAACAGTTTGCTTCACAAAAACAAACTGTTGATGAAAAAACGGAAGATGAATCATTCCAAACCCCTCAAGAGGAGCTTGCACAGACGGAAATGGCGGACGGTAGGGATTTAAAATCCGAAACGGAATCTGAACCGTCCACAAAAAGCGACAGCAGTAATGATGATATAATAGAAATTATAATGGAATAAAATTATGTTAATTTTAGCTTCAAACTCTCCAAGGAGAAAACAAATTTTAGAAATGCTTGGGTTCGATTTTGACGTAAAACCCTCAGATTGTGATGAAACTGTTTGCTCAGGACTGACACCTTCACAGATTGTTTGTGAATTGGCACAAAGAAAAGCCTGTTCTGTTTCTCACGGTCTCGGTGACGTTGTGTTGGGATCAGACACTGTCGTTTCAATAGACGGTTGTATTTTAGGAAAGCCTGACAGTGAGCAGGAAGCCGTTTCAATGTTGCAAAAACTTTCGGGCAGATGTCATTCTGTGTTTACGGGGGTATGCGTCACAAACGGCTGTCAAACCGAAACGTTGTTTGTGGAAGCAAAGGTCTATTTTAAGCAGTTAGACTTAAAAACAATTAAACAATATGTGCGAACAGGTGAGCCTATGGACAAGGCGGGAGCATACGGTGTTCAGGGGCTTGGCGGTAAATTTGTCGATAAAATTGAGGGCGATTATTATGCTGTAATGGGTTTGCCCTCAACCGTGACAAAAGAGTTATTAATGCGTTTCGGACTTCCATTAAAAAACCGGGATGGTAACAGAAATGAATAGAAAAGTCATGGTCGCAATGAGTGGTGGCGTTGATTCCTCTGTCACGGCGGTCCTGTTGGCAAGTAAGGGCTATGAGGTATGTGGCGTAACCTTTTCGATGTTTGACAGAACCGATAAAAATTTTGCTATGTGTTGTGATGGTGACGAGGCTGACAGGGCGGCGGCGGTCTGCACAAGAATGAATTTTGAACATCATGTAGTTGACGTCACTACTGAATTTAAAACACATGTTATTAATGATTTTGTGAATAAGTATATTAACGGGTACACGCCTAATCCGTGTATTCAGTGCAATAAGCATATAAAATTTTCAAAAATGCTTGATTTTGCAACACATCACAACTTTACGTATATTGCGACAGGTCATTATGCGGAGCGTAGATTTGATGATATAAGCGGCAGATATATAATAAAAAAAGCAAAGGATATATCAAAAGACCAAACCTATGTGCTTTATAATTTAACCCAGGATCAATTAGAACATACGCTTTTCCCTTTGGGTGAGTTTACGAAGGCTGAGGTTAGGGAATTGGCGTTATCTAATGCTCTTGCAGATTCACACCAGAAAGAGAGTCAGGATATTTGTTTTATACCCGATGGCAAGTATGCCGAGTTTATAGAGAGATATCTCGGACAACAGTCACAACCCGGTGATTATGTAAACTTAGCGGGCGAGCGTTTAGGCAGGCATAAGGGGATCATCCGTTATACACCGGGTCAGCGTAAGGGATTGGGAATTGCGCTTGGAAAACCTCAGTTTGTAATCCGAAAGGATGCCGAAAAAAATCAGGTTGTCTTGGGCGATGAGGAGCATTTGTTTACAAAAAAGGCTGAGGTTAAGGATTGTAATTATATAGCAATCAAGCAATTAAACAACAATTTAAGGGTTTCGGTAAAAACAAGATATAATCAAAAAGAACAACCGGCGTTGCTTATTCCGATATCAGAAAACCGTGTTTTAGTAGAATTTGACAGTCCGCAGCGTGCCATTACAGCGGGACAGTCAGCGGTTTTTTACAGTGATGATATTGTGGTAGGCGGCGGAGTAATAGTTTAGGGGTGAAATCGGTGACAGAAAGAGTCAAAAAAACAATTGATGCTTTAAAACAGAATAACTTTGCGGCATATTATGTTGACAAAAAAGAGGAAGTTTGCGATGTAGTCAAGACACTGTTGGCTGAGGGTGAAAAGGTGGCTTGCGGTGGCTCGGTAAGTCTTCAACAGGCAAAAGTTATAGACTTGCTCAAAAGCGGAAAGTACGTTTTTCTTGACCGTAGCGTTGCGAGAAATGATCAAGAAAAAAACGATATAATGCTGCAAGGGCTGATGTGTGACACCTATTTTTGTTCAAGTAACGCAGTGACTGTTAATGGGGAACTATACAATGTTGACGGAAATTCAAATAGAGTTGCATCAATTTTATATGGTCCTAAAAGTGTAATTATGGTTGTGGGAATCAATAAAATTGTTGACAATATTAAGCAGGCAGAAATCAGGGTAAAAACTATTGCTGCTCCGCTGAATACGCGCAGACTTAACTGTAATACATATTGCGCTGAAACGGGCAAATGTGTATCTTGCAATAACCATGACAGCGAAATTCCCGGTGGATGCAGAGGCGACGGAAGAATTTGTTGCAACTATGTTATATCCGCAAGGCAGCGTGTTAAGGACAGAATAAAAGTTATTCTGGTTGGCGAGGATTTAGGTTATTAATAAGTATAGGGAAAAATATTGAACAAGGGGCACCTTTATTACGGGTGCCCCTTAAATCTTTAGTTATTGTTTTTATAAATATTTATCTAATAACAACATAATGTTGTTTATCAACATCAAACATCATTGAGTTTAGGCTTATTTTATGCTTTAAAATTTATCACATTTAATTAAAAATTGTTTCCGACAACACCCGGATCACCGGTCAAAATAAGATCATAATCCTTTGCGGTTGTTTTGATATCAAGCAGAAAATTATAAATAGTACCTGCTGCAGCAGGGAAAATGTCAAGAGAACACCATAAAATTATTTTTTCAACAGTCAATTTTATTTAATTATACTCTTCTTTTGCTTCTTGAAACACCTGAACTATTTTTTCAATTACATCCCTGAATAGTTTTGTTTTATCAATCAAACTCGTATTCAAAATTTGTCCCATGCCTTTTACAGTCCGCTTTCACATCCTCAAGAATTTCACGGAAAATTTCCATATCTCTTTCAAAAATCGGTGGAAGTGTGCCTGCGCCTTTGACTACCACTTTAGAAACAGGATATTCGCGAAACAAGAAATCAGTAAACGCACTCCAGTTATGTCCGTACCCATCACGAAAACCGAACGCTTCTTTTATAATCGGCTGAAGCATCCCAATATGCTCGCATTTTGTTAAATCCACTACAACTGTTTTATCTGCTGTCATAATAATCTCTCCTTAATACACTTCGTAGAACGTTCTATAATGGTCATACGTAACAAATACAAGTCCGTCATTTGACCATATAACTCGGTGGTCATTTCTTCGCCCGGGCGTATAATTTATATCAGCTTCATACCAAATTCTACCGGGTGCATTCGGTAAAACCCCGTTTTTGTTTTCATATACGCCCCCTACCAACATTTTCCCGGGTGCAAACTGCGACGGACGGTCTCCTTTTTGCCAACCCAACTTTCCTAAGTCCTCTTCAGAAATATAATAGTCAGGCAAGCGACCGTAATATTTCAAATACCAATCGGCACCGTTTGCACCGTTTTTAGTTGCCAAACCCGCTTTTATACCTTTCACTGAAATTCGTGTACAACGGCAAACGGGATGCTTATGACGATATTCCTCCGGATTATCATACCTTGAAAAATACTTTCCATGATGACGATAACACTCAGGGCATGTTCTTTCGTCCAACACAGCGTTCCAATAATAGAAATTATCCCTGTCTGTCAATGGCGGGTCAAAGGTGTCATCCCTCGCTTTTTCGTAGTGGTGATTAAATAGGATTTGCCCTTTTAATTTTTTGTAATACATATTTTTCTCCTTCTAATTTGTAAGGAACAAAAAATTCTTCTATAAGTACGGAGAAAAACAGTGTTTGTTGCACTAAAATATGCAACAAAAGATAGCAAAGAACTTGTAAGCGTTACTATAACTGCGAATTTGCAATTGCGTTGATTTATTTAAATTATATTATACAGTGCTGAAATTTTCAATTTGTGTTTATGTAATGTCAACCCCCTGCGAATTTAAGCGTTGTTCGCAGGGGGGTGGAAGTGTTTATTTTCCGGCAA
>JAUMXX010000139.1 GCA_030535285.1 bacterium
CTGCCCACGCAAATGGCATCAAATGTATTGGCGTTGGCTATGGCTTCGGCAGCTTACAAGAATTAGAAGAAGTTGGCGTTGATTATTTTGTAGAAACTGTTGAGGATCTTAGAAAGTTTTTCTTAGGTGAATAATAATTATATATCCCACAAAAAACAAGAGCGATACTTGGTTATAAAACCGAGTATCGCTTTTTTACTGCAACAATCATTATTTCATCAAAGCCTTCAGCACTTCCATAACCTGCGCATACTCAATATCTTTAGCGTAAGCAAACAGCTTACGATACTTAGTCCACATTTTCTGTAGCTCTGAGCTTTCCTCAATATTATTTAAAATGCCTTTCACATCTGCAATTTGTTCTGTAGTTCCTCTGTGTTTTGCCGTTGCTTTTAACGCTTCAACAAATAATTTTTTATCAAAACTTTGCGTTGTAACTAATATATAAGTATCATAAAAATCTCTCGGACGAGTATTGAACACGCCACGACGTAAGATAGTTTCTACCTTCTCTGCCATAACCGTTTCGATATTGTAAGCCCACAATTCATAAACTTTCTCATCATCGAAAATCTCAGAAAAATTGTATTGGACTGGATTAGGTGTCATTACATCACCAGTTGATACATCAATGCTTAATGGCGTAAGTAGCGTATCAAATTTTGCTTTCAGCATTACGCGATACCCACCATAAAGATCATCTTCGCGAATAGGAGAAATGGTACCAATTTCAAATGCAACACCATCATCAAATTGAATAGAGCTAATCTGTTCTAAAGCATTGCGAATAGCCTCTGGGGTAAGGGGTAAATTTTTCAATGTGGTATCCATATCCATTGTTGCCCTATTATCTAAGCCAACAATCGCCGCCACAAGCATACCGCCCTTTAACACAAATTTTTCTTTATATTCCGATGCTGATAAACGAATAAGCAGACGTTCAAACATATAATTTTGTAATATAACTTGCGCAGGAATATTTTTCTCTTTTGCTATATTACGAATTTTTGCTTTCAAACTCATTGCCTTACTCACAACAGCACCTCCAAATATTGACGCAATACATCTGAAACTCTCAGTTTTTTTGCGTACGATGCTAGTTTATTTAAATCCTTTTTGGGATTGCTTGCATATAACTTTAACGCCGCAAGGAAGGTTTCTGTTCCCAATTTGTTACGGCTACGAATTATATCGCAAATAGTTCTTTCAAGATTATAAGCAGGCACATCATTTCCTGCAGGTGTTTTCAATATAGTTTTACCAAGCTCAAACAACTCTGGTTTAATAGAATACACCTTGCACTCAGATTTTAAGCTTGGCGAAGGAGTGTATCCTGTTGGCACAGTAATCGTATGTTCAAAAGGTGTACGGTCAGAAATTCCATGAAGATAAAGACCTGTTTCATGGGAAAAAATCATATTTTCAGAACGCTTGCTGATTGATAGCAGTTCATCCTGCATATCATCCGCAAGAATGTACTGTCCTTTCACAATTCGTTGAATTTTATTGTCTTTGCACAGCTTAGAAAGCATCGCTTTGGAAACTCCGTTCTCCTCGGCAATCTTTGTTTCAATAATGCCACCATGCTTTTGAGCTATCTCGGTGAGTTTAACCATGAAGTCCATACACTCACCCCCTTGTTTACTTTGATAATAATATTATCCACGAAATCATTATCAAAGTCAACAAAACCTTGCCTTAAATAAAAATTTAGAGCACCTCACGTAAGTGAAGTGCTCTTTTTTATGCTTGTTCCTTATTTTCAGTTGCAGGTTTTTCTGCACCTTCTTCCGCTGCAGGAG
>JAUMXX010000140.1 GCA_030535285.1 bacterium
CGGCAGTTACAGCGAAACAGTGATAAGCGTAAATGATTTTTACGGTATTTGTTTTCAAGAAAGGATTGGCTATATTATGAAGGCAAGAATTCCCGGCGGTGCCGGCAAAGGACAAAATATAAATGCAATGTTAAAACAGGCTCAGCAGATGCAGGAGCAAATGACCTCACTTCAGGAAGATTTGAATGAAAGGGAATATTCTGCTGTCTCCGGAGGGGGAATGATTGAGGTTGTTGTTAACGGCAAACATGAGTTAAAACAGTTAAAAATTAATCCGGATGCAGTTGATCCTGACGATGTAGAGATGTTAGAGGATTTAATAATTGTTGCGGTTAATGAGGCAATTTCAAAGGCTTCAGCCGTTGCAGATGAGGAAATGTCGGCAATTACAGGTGGATTAAATATACCGGGGATGTTTTAGATGGCATATAGTGTAGGACCGCTTGACAGATTAATTGAGCAGTTTGAAAGATTGCCCGGAATCGGCAGAAAAACGGCACAACGGCTGGCCATGTTTATTTTGACCGAGCCGTCGGGTGCAGCACAGAAATTTGCTGATGCGATTTATGAGGCAAAGAAGCAGATCTGCTACTGTAAGCATTGTCAAAATTTAACCGATAGAGAGATTTGTGCGATCTGTTCTGACGAGGGACGGGACCGTACCGTTATTTGTGTTGTAGAAGGACCTCAGGATGTTATGGCGTTTGAGCGTACCCGTGAATACAAGGGATTGTATCATGTGCTTCACGGCGCAATTTCTCCGTTAGAGGGCATAGGACCTGATGCAATTAGGATTAAAGAACTTCTCACACGTTTGGCTTCAGGGGAAGTAGATGAAATTATACTTGCGACTAATCCTACGGTTGAGGGAGAAGCTACAGCCAGCTACATATCAAGGATAGTAAAAACAATGGAAATAAAGGTTACGCGGCTAGCATACGGTATCCCGGTTGGAGGGGATCTCGAATATGCTGATGAGGTAACACTTCAACGCGCCCTGGAAGGCAGAAATGAATTGTAATATAAGATAGTAATTTTTAAAGGTAGTCTGTAAATATTAAAACCGCTGCGGAACTAATTCCGCAGCGGTATTTTTTATAAAAAGTTGAACAGTTATAGGTTTATTTACGCTTAGTCATTATATCCGTCGGGATTTTGACTCTGCCAACGCCAAGTGTCAACACACATGGTTTCAATGGAACGGTGAGCCTTCCAACCTAACAGTTTAAAAGCTTTGTCAGCGTTTGCATATACTTGGTCAGGATCCCCCGGACGACGAGGGTCGATTACGAAGGGGATTTCTTTTCCACAGGCTTTTTCAAAGGCTGTCTTTAATTGAAGCACACTGCAACCGTTTCCTGTTCCGAGATTTATTGCTTCACAGGCACCGGTGTTGTTAAGCACCCACGAAACTGCCTTGACGTGTCCATCGGCAAGATCAACAACATGTATGTAATCACGGACACCGGTTCCGTCTACCGTTTTGTAGTCGTCGCCGAAAACATGGAGTTTCTCAAGTCTGCCTATAGCCACCTGTGAAATATAAGGCATGAGGTTGTTAGGAATTCCTCTCGGATCTTCGCCTATTATACCGCTTTCATGTGCACCGATCGGGTTGAAATATCTAAGCAGCGCGATCGACCATTCGTTATCGGAATTGTAGATATCTTTCAGTATATATTCTATAAACAGTTTTGTTCTGCCGTAGGGATTTATAGCACCAAGCGGCATATCCTCAACAAGCGGCATTTCGGTTGCGAGTCCATAGAC
>JAUMXX010000141.1 GCA_030535285.1 bacterium
ACAAAGCAACGCTTGAGATTGCCAAGTTAATACCCGATTATGTCAGTGTTACATACGGCGCAGGGGGAAGTAATAATAAGAATACTATTTCAATTGCTAAAAATATTTTGCAATCATATAATGTTACAACTGTATCTCATTTGACCTGTGTTGCATCAACAAAACAACAGATTAGCGAAAGGCTTGTTGATTTTAGGACAAACGGCATAGAAAACATTTTGGCTTTACGTGGCGATGTACCACCCGGATTTGAATATGATAGTTCTGCCTGGCCGTTCAAATATGCGTGTGAATTGATAGAGTATATCAAGGAAAACAGTGATTTTTGCGTTGGCGGCGCCTGCTATCCTGAGGGACATGTTGAAAGCAAGAATCGTGTTTTTGATACCATTCAGCTAAAGAACAAGGTTGATAGCGGTTGTGATTATCTTGTCACGCAGATGTTTTTTGATAATAATATTTTTTATGATTTTTATGAACGCACCCAAATTGTCGGAATTGATGTTCCGATTGTAGTTGGAATAATGCCCGTTACCAACGGTAAGCAAATTGATAGGATTTGTCGTCTGTCGGGAACTGTGCTTCCGAAAAGATTTGTTCGGATTGTTGAAAAGTTCGGCCACGATCCTGCAGCAATGAAGCAGGCCGGTGTTGCCTATGCTGCTGAACAGATAATTGATTTGGTTGCAAACGGTGTTGGTCACGTACATGTCTATTCAATGAATAAACCCGATGTTGCAGCCGGAATAAAAGAAAATCTGTCAGAAATTTTTAGGTGAATTGATGGATAACAATATAATATATACAAGCAAATATAGTTTTAATGAAATTAATATTTACCTGCCCGATATTTTAAGATATATGGGCTATGCTGATTCTGTACCTGACGGTACAGTTTTGCATTTAATAGAGGATTTTTTAAAAAGTGCAGAACAGGTTATTACATATAAAATTTGTTACCTGAAGCAAAATATTTGTATTAAGAAAGATGTTGTCGACTTTGGGTTTATGAAGCCGAAATCAAGCACCTTAGCCGGTCATTTGTCCGGTTGCAGTCAGGCTGTGATTTTTGCAGCGACTATTGGTACCATGTTTGACCGTGAGTTTATCTCTGCATCGCAAATTTCAGCGTTAAATTCCTTGGTAATTGATTCAATTGGTACAGCTGCGGTTGAAGCTTTGTGCGATAAGTTTTGTAATGATTTATCTGCTGATGGTATGATTAAAAGCAAGATGCGTTTCCGTTATAGTGCCGGTTATGGTGATTTTTCAATCGAACATCAATCTGATATTTTAAGGTCACTGGATTCTTTTAGAAAAATCGGTTTAACTACAACACAAAACCTAATGTTAACACCTACTAAATCTGTGACTGCAGTTATTGGTGTTGACTGAGCAATTAATATGAGGTAGTATATGGATTTTATAAGAACACTACAAAAGAACATTCTGTTTTTTGACGGTGCAATGGGAACCGTGTTGCAGAATTTAGGTTTAGAACTCGGTCAACTTCCGGAGAGTTGGAATTTGTCCCACCCCGATATAATTACCGGTGTGCATAAAAGTTATATTGAAGCAGGGTCAAATATTATCAAGACAAACACTTTTGGGGCGAATAGTCTGAAATATCCCGATAATCTTGCAGATATTGTTACGTCTGCGGTTGCAAATGCTAAGCGGGCGCTTGAGGTTGCTGACCGTAAGGCAGAAAACTGCTATATCGCGCTGGACGTCGGCCCGCTTGGAAAGTTACTTAA
>JAUMXX010000142.1 GCA_030535285.1 bacterium
CATCGGTTGATTTTGGAGGGAACACCTCAAATGAAAGTGTCATTGGTTTAGAGTTAAAAATATCGGTAAGTTTAATAGTAATTCCCCCTGGTTGATTGATGTGTTAAGAAAAGGTAATCTCCTTAACAAAAGCTAATTTATATCCACTCCAACCGGCAATACACCTTGAGAGATGTATTAAATCCAACGGATCAATATCACCGTCACCGTTAGTGTCCGCATAATACAAATAAACTTTTTTATTATATCCTTCCCAATTCGCTAAATATCGGGCAAGATACAATAAATCTATTGAATCAATACTTCCGTCCTGATTGACGTCACCTGATTGCACACCTGAAGATTGGTTGTCACTGATATGAATGATTCTATTAACAACCGCATAATTTGTATCTATAATGTTTTGATAATAAAAATCACTGATTGTCAAGGCAAAAGGATATGAATCATTAAAATTGCCGCTGTTTTTTGTAAACTTTGCTTCAAACAAAACGGTATCAGACACAATATATGTTCTATTCATATTAATATACAAAAATGTTATATTACCGGTATTGCCATTATATTTGTATTGAACCTCGCCATCAGGGGAATACATCGTATTGCAGGATAATACGCTAAAAACCTCACTGTTAAAGTTTAGCTGCATATGAATACCCTCTACCATCCGATTGTCCTCCAACTTAACAGAAACAGAGAAAGTATAAATGCCGTTGTGTTCACTGCTGTTCATATTTATAATAGCATCAAAGTTTTCGGAAGATCCATCAATAGTCAATGCTGTAACATTTGATGAAAAAGCCGGAATTACACAGAACATGAAGGCTAAAAAGACGGTAAAAATTTTCTTAAACATTCCCCACACCCCAAATATTAATATAACTCATCCGTGAACGGTACCGCTTCCGGAACGGTTAAATCTGTATTATTATAAGTAAATTTGTAAACATGATTTACACTGGAAGTACCGTCAAATTCATAATCAAGAATAATCTGATCGAGACGGTTATCCTTCACCTTTATCTTAACCGAAATATCCTTATACAACGACAGGTCGTCATTCAATATAATTTCAGAGAAAATCTTATTAACCTTACTGCTCTTCGCAACAAAATACCCTTTTTTATAATTAAAATCAGATGCCGAAAACTGACAGATATTCTCTATATTAAAAAAGACACCGTTAAAACTCTCATTGGTTTCTATCTCAACCCAATATCCTTCATCCATTGTTCCGTACTCATCATAATAATAAGAAGAATACTGCTTGACGTCTCTTTTATAGACATAAACATTGTCATACTGTTCTCCGTCAACAAAGACGATATCGCCGTTTTTCTTATATCTTCTCGTACTTACAGAATCAAATTCACCGTGACTGTAGTCGTCTTGTTTTGAAGAATATTCAGCACCCAGTTCGGCAGTAGAAACAAGATTCCCATCCTTATCGAGCGTATATCCGTAATCCAGAATATTTTTTGAATCAGTCGATGATTGGCTCGAGTCGGTTGAATCATCAGCCTCAACTTCGTAAAGGGTGACCGTTTCTGTTGCCTTAATTTGAAACACATCATAATTACTCAAATCAAATGCCTTATTCAGATTTGCACAACCGGACAAAACAAAGGCAAAGATTAAGCAAAAACAAACAGAGAATAGAATTTTTTTCATAATAATCACCAAACAAAACAAGTTCTAATCACATTATACAAGAAGCAAGACTACACTTCAATAACTACATATAAACATAAATGTA
>JAUMXX010000012.1 GCA_030535285.1 bacterium
GGATAAATTCGAACGCCGCAGGGTTGATTGCCAAGCCGACTATATCGGCAGAAGAATCCCCGACCTTTTTATTATAGGATACGGAATGGATTACTGCCAACTCTATCGAAATCTTCCCTACATAGCAGTTTTCAAACCATAATTTAGATATATAAAAATCAAAAGCTGACAGTTTTTTGGGTAACCCCGAAATCAACCGTCAGCTTTTTTGTTTTGCGTTATTTACTAAATCTTTAACTACCTCTGCGGCAATTGCAATGCCTGCTGCAGCCGGTACAAACACCGCACTTCCCGGAACAACCTTTTTCCCATCTTGACAATCCTGTAATGAAAGTTTTACGGGCTGTTCCTCTGAATAGACCACCTTTAATCTATCCACCCCTCGTTTTCTTAATTCACTTCTCATCACACGTGCAAGCGGACACATTTTGGTATCATATATGTCTGCGATTTTAATGGATGTCGGATCAATTTTGTTACCTGTACCCATTGATGAAATAACGGCAACCCCATTTTTAATCGAGTTTGTAATAATCTCAAGCTTGCCCGAAACCATATCTATTGCATCGACTACATAATCAAATTGTTTGAAATCAATCTCCCCCGACGTATCAGGAGAAAACATCAAATTTCTACATTCAACTGTCATTTTACTGTTAATGCTCAAAAGCCTGCTTCTTGCAGCATCAATCTTTTGCATCCCTAAAGTTTCTTCTGTACAAAATATCTGACGGTTTAGATTAGACTCACACACCTTATCGAAATCGACCAAAAACAGACTGCCCACTCCGGTCCGTGCCAAAGCCTCGGCAACATAACCGCCGACACCTCCAATTCCGAAAATGCAAACCTTTTTATTTTTTAAACTCTCAACCGCAGCATCCCCTAAAACCATTTTAGTCCTTGAATAGATATCAGACATCCTAACACCCCCCCGACATCAAACAACTTTAAAAAATTGACTTCAATATCTTTTAATAACAGCCGCCATACAAATCGCACAAAAAATCTTCGATAATTTCTTCAAGATACTTGGGCTGCACCTTCAGCCTGCAAAGTTTACTAAGCAGCGCCTCAATTTTATTTTTGTTGACAGTAACATCATGAATGGTAACGCTTTCTTCTTCATTCGATATATTTATACCATACACTGTAACTATCCCTTTTTCTTCGGTTTCTACATAGTTTTTAACCAAACTGTAACAATAATTTTGCCTTTTGCTGTTCTTCATAAACACTAAATCACCAATCAAAAAATATGTGAAATATATTCACTATATGATAGTATATGTCAAGACTATTTTATTGTCAACACTTTTTTGCAAATTTTATTCACATTTTTTTGATACAGTTGATTTGTTTTCCAAATGACTACCGAGTTTATTTAATCTTTAAATAAGAATTAATTATCTGTTGTTTATCTTTATAAGCATTATTATACACTTCTATAATGCAATCCCCGGTATATTTTATATTTGTCAAATGTTCAAATAAATAACCAAAATCAAAACAGCCGTCACCGGGTAACAGACAATCATTTTGGCTGTCATGGTCGCTTATATGCACATGTGCCACGCTGTCACCCATAGCTTTCAGAACAGGCTCTACACCAAATCCTGACCTCACTGCCTGTTTGACATCAAAGGTAAACCGAATTTCCTTACCTAAATATTTTTTCATTTTATCAATAAATTCAGGATCAGCAGCACTATACCTATTAACATTCTCCTGCAGCGGCATAACCCCATAAGGTCGGCCCAACTCAATGAGTCGGTTAAACCTTTCACAGTATTGTTCAACATTAGGTTCACACTTGTCATTACAACCGTGAATTATAATATATTTTGCACCTAATTGAGCTGCAACCTCAAAATACCTTTTATAAAACTCTAAGCCTTCCTTGAATCTACGCTCATAGACCGAAAACAACATATACGGCTCAGCAAACGAAGCCATAGGATGTATTGAAGATATTCTCATTTGATACTGATCTGAAATGGATTTCAAATGGGCAACAAATTTCGAATTCAGTTCAAAACAACTATTAATAAAAATCTCACACAAATCGACTCCGCAACTGCCAAGAAAATCCAACGCCTGTTCAGTATACTCCGGATAAAGACAAGATGAAGAAACACCAATGTTCAAAAAAGTTCCTCCTTACCATATTTTGAGTGTTGAGCAACGATTAATTATACTCTAAAATTAAACAGGGTGATATAAATGAAGGTCTATATAAAGGATATGAATAAAGTTTGTTTTTGGCTTTTAACAACAGGCATAGAAATTAACATCGTGCTCACCTTGATCGCCATTCTCCTTTTTTTAATTTACGATAGAGAATCCTTTCACTACATAACCGCAGAACACATCTGCACTGCTGCGCAAAAGATTCTGATTATATCCGGAATAGCTGCCTTTATGGGTGATATTTTCGTTAAAATGAAATCAAAGAAAGAATGACCATTTATTCCCGTGGTGTAACAAAAACTGTCTGATTATTTGAATAAATAACCCTTCCGGGTTTTGCGCCACCGGGTTTTTTTACATACTTTATGAGCGTGTAATCAACCGGAACCTGTGATGAGTTTCTTGCTTTTGAATGAAATGCAGCCAACTGTGCAGCATACAACACCGTCGAATCAGGCGGTGTTTTTTTGTTGCACCTTACAATCACATGTGAACCGTGAATCTCTTTAGTATGAAGCCACAAATCCGATTTGTCTGCAATAGAAAGTGTTAGTTGATCGTTATGCTTATTGTTCCTGCCGACCAAAATTTCAAATCCGTCGGGAGAGGTGTATATCCTTGGTTTTAATGGCGCGGTTTTTCTCTTTGCCTTCGGGTTGACTCCTTTTGTATAACCGGCTGAAGCAAGTTCATCTTTTATCTCAGAAATTTCTACTGCAGTCTGCGCTCTTGACAGTTCCTCAGCAACACTTTCTAAGTATTTTATTTCCTCCTGATTATCGGCTATTAGTCCCTCAAGACTGCCTGCCGCAACACATAATTTTTTGTAATCCTTAAAATATTTTTCTATATTTTGCGCGGGCGAGAGAGTAGGGTTCAATTTAATTTCTATCTCCCTTTGCTCAGGATCATAATAATCAACTACCCTTACAACAGATGCCCCCCGGTTTATATTAGAAAGATTAGCCTTCAACAATTCGCCGCAAATCCTTAACCTATCACGACCGACGCACCGTTGAAGATCCTTTTTTCTGGCCTCAAGTTTTCTCATGCTGCGCGAGAGCAGAGTGCCAACCGTACGCTTAATATCCGATGAAAGTGCATTTACCCGATTTAATTCATCCTTACTCCTGAAAAATTTATCGAGGAGTTCACAAAAACTCGGTTGCAAGACACACCGATATTCCTCACCATATTGAGCAATCTTTATATAAGAAAAATCCATAGGCTCCCCGAGTTTTGCAAACAGCATCATCGGAACCCCACCCGAAATGATCCCGTCTTTTACAAACTCTATGGCCTCATGTAAATTTTGTCTTTGAGCCGATGACAACCTGCAAGCCGGAATTTGCTCTTCACCGCAAACTCTGAGGGTAATTTCCCTTGATATTAACGGTGAAAAACCCATCAATGAATCCACTATTGCCTTTGACAGTTCCGACTCACTTTCACATATCGCACTAACCGCTGTGCGCACATCATCCTTTAGTATGCTCAGTTTATTTTCACTTTGCAAAGGCATATATGATGCACCGGGCTGAATAATCCTAACCGACGTTTCAATATCTGAGCGACGCAGTGAGTCAATAATCTTACCCTCACCGTTTACCAGAATAATATTCGCCGAAGAAGGTATTAACTCAACTATCAGTTTTAAACTGATTTCGTCACCCATTTCATTATAGGCGCTAAATTCAAATTCGAGCATACGCTCCAAATCCGGTTGGTTAACAGCAGTCAACACTGCTTTGCCCAAATATTTTCTTAACAACATACAAAACATAGGCGGTTGTGCCGGATTTTCCGGAACAGAATCGGTTAGATTTATCCTTACGGCTGACGGTCTGACCGAAACTAACAGTTTTCTTGAACCGGACCTGCCGCGAAAACCGATAATAACCTCATCTTTAAAAGGTTGATATATTTTCTCAACACGCATATGTGATAACTGAGTTGTCAGTTCACTCTTTAAATTGTAAATGAACCCTCCATCTAACGGCAACTACCATCATTCCTTAAAAGTATTTTATCTATCTCATTTAAGACTTCACAAAGAGTTAAATATTCTGCCCGTTTACGTTTGACGGTTTCTAGCATTTTAACCCTTTGTGATATTAACTTTTTTTGTCTTTTAATATAGATTAATGCCTGTTCGGTTATGTTGTCGAGAAGTTTTCCTAAATACAAAAAAACAGGATCTGCCTGTAAAACTTCACCTGAATAAAAAACCTTCATAACACTATAAATTCTTCTGTTGCTAAAAACAGCACATTCTGTTTCAACAGCAAACCCGTTGTCACACAAAAACTGCCGCAACTCAACTGCCGATGACATAGGTTGCAGTATTAAAGAATATGTATCGCTCCTCAACCAATCTGCGCGAGCAATAATCTGCGTAATCATTTCCCCGCCCATGCCGGCAATAACAACCGTATCAACCTCACTTGAGTCAACCCCGTCAAGCCCATTACAAAGCCTGGTGGTGACGCCGCAAATACCAGACTTGACTATATTCTTTTCGGCAACTGCCAACGGTCCGGGGGATATGTCACATGCAATAACCTTACTTGCAATATTATTGCTGCGCAAATAAATCGGCAAATATGCATGATCGGTACCGATATCCGCAACCTTTGCGTTTTTCGGTACCAATCCCGCGACAGTTAATAATCTGTCATCAATTCCCATTTATTCGTTTTCTCCGAGGAAACCGTTGATTTTTTCAAGTAACTCATCGACATCGACGCCGTGAACCGCACAGGCCTCTTCAATAGATTCACCACGTGCCGAGGGACAGCCTAAACAATGCATACCCATTTCAAGAAAAAACTGTGATGTTTCTCTGTTATAATCTAAAACATCACCAATACACATTTCTTTTGTTACCTTCACTTTTATCAATCCTTTCTAAATAATAGTATCCTGTATTTTTCTAATTTCATACACAAAGGCGACACAATAATGTGCCGCCTTTAAATAACCCCAAACTCGGTCTGAGCAGCACCTAAAGCGATGCCAACTATTTTATTTCATCGTAGATAATTTTACTGTTATATTCGATATCCTTAACAAACGATGCCCTGATTTTTCTGTCTAACCCTTCAAAAAACATATTAACTGTAGGAGGACGATACTTTATAGAATGTGTATCACTGCCCAATAGAGATATAACCCCTAATTTAACAAGTTTATTAACCCTGCGCCGTTTTTTGATTTTGTCGAGTTTTTCAGCATTAATCTGGGCCAACACTTCACCCTCTTTGAGTAACTCAAGGATTCTCGAAAACCCGGAAAACCTTATATATCTCTCGACATGTGCCAGAATGGGTGTTAACCCTAGTGAATACTTCAGGTCGGAAATTTCATAGATTTCACTCGGGGTCAAACTTCTGTACGGTAATTCCAGAAGAATGTAGTCTGAATTTCCAATCCTAAGTTTCCTTATTTCAGGAATATTACTTATTCCCCTAAAATACTTCACCTCACAGCCAAGGTATAACTCGGGCATATCATCGGTCAAGCACTCTTTAACAGCATCATATGCCGACTGACGACGGGCAAGATAGTCTTCAAACGCCTCATTCCCATCATAGAAATGCGGCGTTGCCACAACAACATCGACATTTTGTTTCTTGAGAATTCTTAGCAATTTTAAGGATTCTTCAAGATTACGCGCTCCGTCATCTAATCCCGGAAGTACATGTGAATGAGTATCAACAAACATCTCTACACCAATTCTTAGTCATTATCCCGACTATATTTTTCATAATACTTGTTATATCTTTTTCCGTACCCCTCACTGCATCCGTTAAGCACCGTTCCTAAAAGCCTTACGTTTGCAAGTTCAATTGCGGCAAGCGCTTTTTCAAACTCATCGTAGGTTGTAACGGTATCACGGACAACTAAAACCACACCGCTTGTTTTGGGAGCAACAACCAAACAGTCTGAAATAACTGCCAAAGGCGGTGTATCCAGAAATACATAATCATATTTTTCAGAAACAGCCTTAATAAGTTCATTCATTTTGTCAGAACTCAACATTTCAGACGGATTGGGCGGAATAGCACCTGAGGGGAGCACATCAAACGAATCGTTGATACTGACAATTGCGTCATCAAGTTCGCAAAATCCACCCAACACAGTACTAAGACCTACCTTATTGGAGATATTGAGTTTTTTATAAACAGAAGGCTTACGAAGATCCGAATCTATCAACAAGACCTTGGAACCGAGCTGAGAAAAAGCAATTGATATGTTAATTGCAGTTGTGCTTTTTCCTTCGTTCTGAACAGCGCTTGATATGGTGACGCACTTATTATCGGTCTGAGAATTTATGAACATCAAATTTGTCCTTATTGTCTTATACGCCTCAACCACTGCAAAAGAAATCTGGTTTTCTTCACCCTGTACTTTAGACGTTTTTTTAATCTTTGACATTATTACAGCCTCCCTTTTGCGCCCTTAGTATTGTGGAAATCCGGAACACAACCCAACACCGGAATATCATATCTTTGAGTAAAGTTCTCTTCGCCTTTGATTGTACGGTTAAACATTGCTCTGAGAACAATTATTGAAACAACAAATACAACTCCCAAAAGCATCGAAAACGCCGTTATCATTTTGGTTCGCGGTGAAACCTGTCTGTATTCGTCGGCATGTCTTATTACCTTTGAATCAATCTGAGGCATTATGTATTTTAAATAATCCGGTGCCAGACTTCCAAACGAATTTGCAATTTGCATAGCTTCATCTGCATTTGAAAGTGTAACCGACACATCTATTATCAAAACCTCATTACTTCGGCTTGTAACCCGTATCATATTCATAAGTTGTTTACGGGTATAGCCTAACTTTGTGTCACTTGCTACAACATCATAAATTGCAGGTTCTTGTAGCAGTTGAACACAGGTCTCAACGATGCTTATTGATGAGTAAACATCAGCAGAGGTAAGTTTGTCGGTATCTTCCGAAACTGATCCGTTATTAACAAACAGCGAAATTGTAGTTTCATAACCGGGTGTTGCAAAGAAACTGCAATAACTGAAACCGATAGCAGCAGATAAAACGCCAACGATTATTACAAGCCAAAGCTTTTTCAGTATCTCCCTAAAAAGTTCCGATAACATTAATTCGCTTGTCTGATTCATCAAATTATCTCCCTTACACAAATATACTGCCGCAAGCACCTTTGCCGCACAGAAATATTAACTTCCCTATACGAATGAATATATAAAGCATATGATTTATTATACTATGCCCCTACGCATTATACAAGCATTTTTTATACACAAAATCAGTTTTTAAATCCAACAGCATCAACTTCTCGGCAGACCAAGGAACTAAACCAACAAAATATCGCCTCGCCCAATTCTTGATACACAGGATCACCGTCATGAGAACAAAGCATTGCGAATGTCTGTCCTATGCGTCTTTCGACCTCTATTTTCCTTCTGAAAGCGAGAAAATAAAACGAAAATTCACCTGAATCATTTGCATAAGCGTAAAATTCAGGAGATTTGACCGAAATTTCTTTCAAAAAACTACTTTTTGCCGTATCGGCACAGACCGAACTGGGAATCTCCTTTTCAAGCATGGCAATAGCCGTAAACATTAGCAATACCGCACGCTTAAGACGCATATTAACGCTATCCGAAAGTTTTTGTGAAGGCAACTGATCCACCGAATCTAATACTTTATCGGCAATCGTTTTTCCAACACTAACCGCTTTTTCAATATTACCCAACTCTTTCTGCTTATCGAGTTCATAAGCGTTCTCTGAAAATTTCGAATTTTGTTTTATACTTTCCGATGGATGCTGACCTGCAATTTTAATGTATTCGTCAGACATTACCCTCACCCTTATATCTGTTTTTGTACTGCATTAACGCTTTTGCAAGTTGTGCGGGACACGAAGTGTTTTTAAAACCGCATTTTATATTCTCCAGCGCCTTTATAACCTCATCAATATCCCTGCCCGCGCACAATGCCGAAATACCTTGTGTATTTCCACTGCAACCGCCTTGAAAAACAATGTTTTTAATAGTATTGCCCTCTACTTCAATTTGAATTCCTCTGGCACAAACTCCGACAGTCTTGTAATCAAAAACCATTTCTGCCAGCCCCCTTAAATCCTTGCTGTGCCGTCTTTTTTTGCACACTCGGCAACAGCTGCAGCAATACAATCGGCAACACCCGGTTCAAACGGAGCAGGTAAAACGTATCCTGCGCTTAATTTGTCCTCGGGTATAAAATCAGCAAGCGCAAAAGCAGCAGCACGCTTCATATTTTCTGTGATATCCTTCGCCCTGACCGACATCGCACCCTTGAAAATACCGGGGAAAACCAAAACATTGTTAATCTGATTTTCAAAATCAGAACGACCGGTTCCTACAACAGCTGCCCCGTTTTCTTTGGCAACACCAGGCATTATTTCGGGTATAGGATTTGCCATAGCAAACACGATTGCGTCCTTATTCATCGACTGTACCATTTCACCGGTAACCACATTCGGTGCCGAAACTCCGATAAACACATCGGCGCCCCTTAAGGCATTTGAAAGGTTGCCAAAAACCCCGTTTTTGTTTGTCTTTAGCGCCATTTGTCTTTTTGCCTCATTAGAACTCTCACTGCTGATAATTCCCTTTGAATCACAAACAATTAAATCTTTTATACCCAGCGAAAGCAACAGTTCCGAGATTGCCATACCTGCAGCGCCTGCGCCATTTACAACTACAGTTATTTCGGACAGCCGCTTGCCTGTAACCTTACAAGCATTAATAAGTGCTGCCGAAGCCACAATAGCAGTTCCGTGCTGGTCATCATGAAAAACAGGAATATCGCAAATTTCCTTAAGCCTTCTTTCAATTTCAAAGCATCTGGGTGCTGCAATATCCTCAAGATTAATTCCGCCAAACGATTTTGAAATCAATGCAACGGTATTTACAATCGTATCTACATCCTTACTATCAATACAAATCGGGAATGCATCAACATCTGCAAAGGTTTTAAATAATGCGCATTTTCCCTCCATAACCGGCATGGCTGCAGCAGGACCTATATCACCAAGTCCTAAAACAGCAGTTCCATCGGTAACAACCGCAACCAAATTATTTCTTCTTGTTAACTCAAAAGATTTATCGTAATCCTTATTTATTTCAAGACAGGGCTCTGCTACTCCGGGTGTGTATGCAACAGACAAGTCTTCAGTGGAACTGACCGGAACCCTCGATACAACCTCAATTTTTCCTTTCCACTGCTTATGTAACTGCACAGGACTTAATTTTTCACTCACTCAACATCTTCCTTTATATTAAACTTTGTATTTTTAAATAATTCTCTAATATTTTCACTTGCTCTATTAAACACGTTATTGAATCTGCACATACCGGTAGGATGTGAGCAGACCCCGCAAAGTTGACAACTACTGAACTCAAGACCGTTGTTGAAAATCAACACAACATCAAGCAAAGAAATCTCAGCCGGTTCTGATGCAAGCAAATATCCGCCTTTTGCACCCTTATAAGATTTTACAATTCCTCCCAAAACAAGTTTGCGGAGTATCTTTAATGCATACCGCTGTGTAACACCGGTCTTTTGAGCAATTGTGCGTGCATCGGTCTTCTTGCTGCTTTGAGCCAGATATTCAACTATTCTTATCGCATAATCTGTTTCCAGAGTTAAAAACATATCTATCTATCCTTGAACTTATTACTTCTGACGGGATGCCGCAGTTTTCTAAGTGCTTTCGCCTCAATCTGTCTGATACGTTCCCTTGTAACATGGAATTCCATACCCACTTCCTCAAGGGTATGACATCTTCCGTCCTTAAGCCCGAAACGAAGACGTATAACCGATTCTTCTCTCGGTGTTAACGTTTTTAACACCGTATCGATATCTTCATTTGTGATTGTTTTCAACGCAGCATCATCAGGTGCTAAAGCATCCTCATCTCTTATGAAATCCATGAGCCTGCTGTCTTCTTCGGGACCTATCGGGGTTTCCATCGAAACAGGTTCTTGGGCAACACGCATAATTTCACGGACTCTCTCAACCGAAAGATCCATTTTTTCCGCTATAAGTTCTTCACTTGGTTCCTTGCCGTTTTCATGAAGCAGTTGGCTTTGGATTTTCTTTAGTCTGTTGATAGTCTCAACCATGTGTACCGGAATACGAATAGTTCTTGCCTGATCGGCAATTGCCCTTGTTATAGCCTGTCTTATCCACCAAGTAGCATAGGTCGAGAATTTGAAACCTTTGGTATAGTCGAATTTTTCAACTGCCTTAATAAGTCCCACATTTCCCTCCTGGATGAGATCGAGAAAATGCATACCGCGTCCGACATATCTCTTAGCAATACTGACAACCAGACGTAAATTTGCCTCGGTTAAACGACGTTTTGCAGTTTCATCACCGGCGCCTATCTTAATTGCTAAATCAACTTCCTCTTCAATAGATAAAAGCGGAACCTTACCGATTTCCTTAAGATAAATCTTAACCGGATCATCAAGTGCGATATTATCGGCAACCGGATTTTCCTCCATCTTCTCAACCTCAAACTCCTCAAGTTTAAGATCTTCCTCACTAGGCTCAATGAAATCGAGATCCAACACCGGAGGCTCTGCCTCTAAAAGTTCGGGGTCTGCGGGAGCATACTCCTCATCTTCAATATCAGTTGTGCGCTCACTGCCTTCGTTGTACTCATCCTCTGTTTTCAGGTTATAACTGTCATCATTCTTTGAAATTTCAGCTATCACAGTTTCAACTACCTCTTGATCTTTTTCCTTTGCCATATTTATATTCTCCCCATCTTTAATTTGACTTCTTTTTATCAACGAGCTGTTTCATTTTGCTCAACCACTCGTCGTCCGACATATCCTCACTCGATTTCTGCCCGATTCTTTCTTTTTCTTCTAATATTACCTTAATACTGTCCAATAATACAGTTTCAATGTTTTCACAGGCAGCGTAGCTTACTAAAATCATTGAAATATACCCTGTTTCCTTAGGAGTAAATTTCTCGTTTATAAGCGACAAATCAAAACTCAAACCCGCATCAAACATATCCTGAAGTTGTTCATAAACCCGTCTGCTGAACTCGGTCACGAAATCCTCAGGAGTAATCCTTTGCGATACAAATTCATAAAAATCCGGATGAGTCATTAAAACAGACAACAATGTTTCCTCAGCCTTTGTCGCACGCAACAATACCCTTTTTTGCGGATTGACATCATCTCCTTTTGCTGTAGGTGAAACAATTTCTCTTAATTCTCTTTTGTTTCGGTTTTTCCGTCTTGTTGCCTTCTCATCCTTTACCGAAAGTAAAATTGCCTCTTTTGATACCGAATATTCACTCGAAAGCCGTCCTGCATATAAATCTATTGCAATATCATCCTGTATTCCTGCTAAAACCTTAGTGCAATTTTTGATGTATTCCAACCGCCCGTCATCAGTTTCGAGGTCAAGACCATCCTTTGCTGCCGAAAGGCGATATTCTATATCATTAACAGCGCCGTCTAACAGCGCCTGAAATTTAGCGGCACTGTGCTTCTTTATGAACTCATCGGGGTCCTTGCAGTCGGGCAATCTCAATATCCTTGATCGCACACCCATATCGGTCAGAATTGAAAGTGCCCTGTCGGTTGCTTTTTCCCCCGCGGCATCCGAATCAAGCGTTATAACAACCTCTTTGGTATACCTTGAAAGCAGCCGTGCCTGTTCTTGCGTAAAAGAGGTTCCCAAGGCAGCAACCGTATTAGAAAACCCGGCTTGATGAAGTGCTATAACATCCAGATTACCCTCAACCAAAATAATTCTTTCGGAGCAACTGCTTTTTGCAAAATTCAAGCCATAAATATTGTGACTTTTTTTGTATACCGGCGTATCTGCCGTATTTATATATTTTGCCGTATTTTCTTCCCCCGGCAAAGCCCGTCCGCTGAAAGCAATTACATTGCCCCTGATATCAATTATCGGAAACATTACCCGCTTTCTAAATCTGTCAAAGCACCTTCCGTTTCTACCCAAACGTACAAGATCGGCATCTCTTATTATCTTTTCATCAAAGCCCTTGCCTTTTAAATAATCTAAAAGTTGATCCCAACTGTCCGGAGCAAAGCCCATACCGAAACGTCGTATAAATTTATCATTTAATCCTCGTCCGCGTAAATATTGCAAGCCTTGTCTTCCCTGCTCAGATAACAAACACTCATGAAAAAATCTTGCGGTTTCACGGTTTACTGCAAATATTTCTGTATTGCGATCACCCGGGCCACTATCTTGTCCGTATTCAGGCATCTCAATGCCGGCACGGTTTGCAAGATGACGCACCGCATCAATATAGTCAAGATTTTCTGCTTGTCGGATAAACGAAATTACATCGCCTCCCGCGCCGCAACCAAAACAGTAGTAAGAACCGCTTTCGGGATAAACAGTAAACGACGGGGTCTTTTCGTTGTGAAAAGGACACAATCCCACAAAGGTGCTGCCGCGCCGTTTGAGTGATACATACGACGAAATCACCGATTCAATATCATTTTTGTACTTTAAATCCAACAAAAAATCATAGGATAATTTCAAAGCCACACCCCTTTTTCATCAAATTTTACTGTTTATTCATCCCAAAAATCCGGGATATAAATATTTTTATAAGTTTGTACGGCACATCTGTCGGTCATTGAAGCAATATGATCTATAATTGTTCTTTCAACCCCTTGGACTTGCGACAAGGGTTTTAGACTGTCTGGGAGTGATTCCGGATTTTTTATGTAAAACCGATACAGCCCCGAGATGATACGAAGCACCTTTTTTTCTTCCTCTTTGAAAATCTCATTGTGATAAACATTTTCAAACAAAAACCTGTGCAGTCGGTCAAAAACAGCCTGCGTTTTTTCATCCATCTTAATAGTGTCGTGACTGTTTTCAATTACCGAAGTTACCATGGCATCAATGCGTTGGCTCTTGGAACCGCCCAGTATCCGAAGAATATCCGAGGGTATGTTTTCTTGACGGAGAACACCCGCCATTATCGCATCATCTATATCATGATTTATATAAGCTATACGATCTGAAATTCTGACAACACAACCTTCTAGTGTAAATGGTAAATCACCTTTTGTATGGTGCAAAACACCGTCAAGCACCTCTTTTGTCAGATTCAATCCCTGCCCGTTTTTTTCTATTATTGTACATACCCTTACACCCTGCTCATAATGATTAAAATTACCGCAGATACTGTTAAGCGCACGCTCACCCTCATGGCCGAAGGGAGTATGCCCTAAATCGTGTGCCAGAGATATCGCTTCGGTTAAATCTTCATTAAGACAAAGTGCTCGTGAAATGGTCCGGGCAATTTGAGAAACCTCAAGAGTATGAGTGAGTCTGGTCCTGTAAAGATCACTCTCCGGTGACAAAAAAACCTGTGTTTTGTGTTTCAAACGCCTAAACGCCTCACTATGAATAATACGGTCTCTGTCACGCTGGAAAGCAGTCCTGATCTCGCACTCTTCCTCAAACCTTTCCCTGCCCCTTGAGCAAACCGACAAGCAGGCTCCGGGTGAGAGGGTATTCTTCTCAAGTTGCTCAATACGCTGTCTTATATTCATATTTGTCTTCATATTCATAAAAACCACCATATGTTTTTCAAAAACAAAACTTAATGAACAATCGTCTTTAAACTTATATTAGTTAAAAATGTCGAATTTACTTTTTATTTTTTAATTTTTTCATAGCCGCTTCCGATTGTGTCAAAATTTATGCTGCCGCAAAACAGATCATCCAGTTCCTTTTTAAACTGTCCTATGCCATCCTGACAAACCGAAAAATCCAACTTTATACTTGAACCAAACTGTGTGTCCAAAACATTTGCATTGTGTTTCACAAGCAGAGTCGAAAGTTTTCCGTAATCATTATAGCAACATTCAAGCCGGCAGTAATCACTCAGTTTCATCGTAACCGTTCCGGCTGCCTGTATAGCCTGACTCGCCGCAGTCGAATAGGCATGAACCAACCCGCCGGTGCCTAAAAGCGTACCCCCGAAATACCTCGTTGTAACTGCAACACAATCACAAAGTCCCGCCTTTAAAATAGCATCCAATGTAGGAATCCCTGCAGTTGACCGCGGTTCACAATCGTCAGAATACCGCTGTATGTTTCCCTGCCTTATTACATACGCATAGACATTATGTCTGGCATCCCAATACTTTCGTTTCAGTGAATTTATATATTCAACCGCTTCCTGTTCTGTCTTAACCGGCATAACATTGCAAATAAATCTCGATTTCTTTTCAACATATTCAGCACATCCATGTGCTGCGACAGTCCTATATTCCGACAATTAACTTCACCACCTTCGAAAAGCAGAAAACCGCAACTGCTTAGTATGCAGCTGCGGCAAAACGTTCTTTAACAAATTATTTACCCATATTAAAACGCTTATTAAATCTGTCAACACGTCCACCAGTATCAACCAGTTTTTGCTTACCTGTAAAAAACGGATGACATTTTGAGCAAATATCCAAGCGAATATCCTTCTTGGTTGAACATGTTTCAAATTCTGCACCGCAAGCACATTTAACAACTGTTTTTTCATACTGCGGATGAATACCGTCCTTCATATAAGTCACCCCTCTTCCGATAATATTACATTAACAAAAAATATGTTAACACAAACAATTAAAAAATGCAAGTAATATTTTTTAATTGAAATGATTTTTATTTTGTTATCTTATATTTTTAAGAATTCTTTAATTTGTTCATAGATCTCGACCGTTTTAAATCCAAGCTTATACCTGGTTGGATTTGTGACAATTCCGGCTTGTTTTGTATCCAAAACATCCGAAATCTCGGTGTCGGTTGCTGCCGGAACACAAACTGCCGGAAACATCACACACCACCAATTTTTACCCTCACCGGAACCGATAACCACCTTTAGTGCATCATATTCACCCGCCGGTAGAGTAAAATTTTCATACTCACGGGTATCAAAATACGCTTTATCTACAACTACTTTAACAGGATAGTTAAAGCCCTGCGCAGCAACCGTTTTTTCTGCCTCATCACGAAAAATATCTATGTTTTTGCGCGCAAGTGTAATTGCTTGTTCCTCATTTTCACACTCGACAAACAATTTATCAGCCAAAACTAACAACCGATTACGCACCATAAGTTTCAGTTGCTGGTCGGCTTCTGAATCTGAATTCGCAATTATATGAATTCTGAACACACTCTGCCTTATACCTTGACATTCGGCATCAAATCCCGCCGCGCATAACAAAACTGAAAAAATCAAACCGCACATTATAGCTGCAGCAATTCTGTTTCTAACCCTTAACATAAAAAACTCCTGTCCATATTTTATCAGCGTCAAAACCAACCGGATTTTAAGCGCTGATAAAAATATTGGACAAAAATTTTTATTTTATTCAATTATTAAATTTGCATGGTTACAGGGATGGCAGACCTCTGCCCAATCACCACCGGACCTGAACCGATCGACACACAGTTGTGCCTTTTCAGGA
The DNA here is from genome assembly GCA_030535285.1 of bacterium. Classification (GTDB taxonomy): domain Bacteria; phylum Bacillota; class Clostridia; order Oscillospirales; family Acutalibacteraceae; genus JAUMXX01. The sequence goes on from JAUMXX010000012.1 coordinate 15,705, forward strand.
TCATTGAAAATTCCAAATACCACCGGACCTGCACCACTTAGCGAAAAACACTCTGCTCCCGATTGTGCCATAACCCGTTCTGCCCCAATAATTTCGGAGCAGTCACAGACACTACGAAAATCATTATGCAATGCCGACTTTAGTAATTCAATACTTTTTAATGCCCTGACCGTTTCAGATATATCAAACCTATGCTGTGTTCTGATTTCATCAATTTTTTGATACATCTGCCCGGTCGAACCCTTAACCGTATTCTTTACAAGTACGATACTGCACTGCGGCATTTGACACACAGACTGTAATTTTTCACCTTTTCCGGTCGCAAGACAGGTCCCCCCGTCAAGACAAAACGGCACATCTGCACCTACATTCAATGCAAGCTTGACAAGTTGTGCATTATCTAACGGATTGTTGAAAATTCTGTTGAGCGCCTTGATAACTGCAGCAGCATCTGCGCTTCCGCCACCAAGACCGGCAGCCTGCGGTATCCGTTTTTGGATGAAAATATCAACACCCAACTCACTTTTGACTTCGGCTAAGAACAACTCCGCAGCAATTGCCGCAATATTAATTTCCTTATTTAATTCTTCACTGTCGGTCAAAACATTGATTTTCCCGGTATTGTTAACCGAAACAGTTAAGGTGTCATGCAAATCGACCGACTGCATCACCGTTTCAATTGTATGATAGCCGTCAGACAGTTTTCCGGTTACCGAAAGTGATAAGTTTATCTTCGCGTTTGCTTCAATTTTCATAACAAAACCTATAAAGTTTTCAAAAATTCTCCGATACGAAGTAATGCTTCCTTTATATGCTGCACGCTGTAGCAATAAGAAGCACGGACATATCCCTCACCGTTTCTTCCGAAAGCATTTCCCGGAACTAAAGCAACATGCTTGCACTCTAACAGTTTTTCACAAAACGCTTCCGAACTAAGTCCGGTATTTTTTATGCTCGGGAATACGTAAAAGGCGCCTTTAGGCTCAAAACACTCCAGACCCAGTTTGTTGAATCCATCAACTATCAAACGGCGTCTTGCATCGTATTGCTCAACCATTTTCTCAATATCATTCATACCGTTTTTTAAAGCATCAACAGCAGCATGCTGAGCAGTGGTTGGCGCACTCATAATGGCAAATTGATGTATTTTGGTCATCTGCTCCATTATTTGCCTCGGTCCACAAGCGTAACCCAAACGCCATCCGGTCATCGAAAATGCTTTGGAAAATCCACCGACAAGCACCGTTCTTTCACGCATACCGTCAATAGCGGTTATCGACACATGCTTGCAACCGGAATATGTGAGTTCGCTATATATCTCATCCGAAATAATCACAATATCGGTATCCCGCAAGACCTCAGCTATTTGCTCAAGATGTTGCTTTTCCATAACCGCACCTGTCGGATTATTAGGGAAAGGAAGTATAAGTGCCTTTGTTTTTTCTGTTATCTTCTTTTTAAGCTCATCTGCGGTTAGACGGAACTCATCTTCTACTCTCGTATTAACCGCAACCGGAACGCCACCGGAAATCCGTGTAATAGGTTCATAACAAACAAAACTGGGATCGGGAATTAAAACCTCATCTCCCGGTTCAACCACCGCACGAATAGCACAATCAATCGCCTCACTGCCGCCGACTGTAACCAGGACCTCGTCCTTTGGATCGTAGGTGATTCCCCCGCGTAAAAATATGTATTTGGAAATCTGTGACCTGAGTTCCGACAAGCCGGAATTTGCAGTGTATCGGGTTTTGCCCTGTTCAAGCGAAAGGATTCCTGCCTGACGAATATGCCACGGAGTCTGAAAATCCGGTTCACCAACGCCAAGAGAGATTACCTCTTCCATTTTCTCAGCTATATCAAAAAATTTTCTTATTCCTGACGGCCTGATTTCCTTAACCGTCGAATTTAAAACCTTACTATAGTCTAACACAACGACATTCTCCCCCTGTCGTCAGGCTCATCTCCACACAAGTTAATATCAAATTCTTTATATCTTCTGAGCACAAAATGTGTTGATGTCGACAACACGAATTTCATGGGTGCCAACTGTTTCGCAACAAACATGGCTACCTCTTGGAAAGTTTTGCCCTTTACCAGAACACACAAATCATATCCGCCTGACATTAAATAAACCGACTCGACCTCTTCATAACGCATAACCTTACATGCGATATCTTCAAATCCCGCATCCGGCTGAGGTGCTACCTTGAGTTCAATAATCGCGGAAACCATCGCACTGTCGAGCCTTTCCCAGTCGATAATCGCCTTGTATCCCCTGATTAGTCCCTCTTTTTCCATTTCCTTAATCTTTTCGGCAACTTCCTGCTCGTCCAATCCGGTCATAACAGAAAGTTCATTTAAAGTATACCTTCCGTTTTGCGACAAAAGTTTTAAAAGTTTTATATCCACTGAAATCACCCTTTCTTTTGAATGCGATACCTATAACCGTTATTCAATAGGTATATGTATCGGCTGTCTGTTTTGATATATAGTGACATATTTAAAGCCCGCTTCAACCGCAGCAATATATCCGTCAATTATATTTTTCCCCACATCTCCTGCCGTGTGTGCGTCTGAGCCGATTGTTATATTCTCACCGCCAAGCGATTTGAACAGTTTAATTATTTCAATATCAGGCAGAAGCTTTCCGTATACCTGCCTCAGCCCCGAAGTGTTTATTTCAAGTGCTTTGTTGCTTTTGACAAGTTTCCTCAAAATCTCGGTTATATCGGGAAAATATCGTGACAGATCAAAATCAATCTTACTATTGCCTACAATATACCTTAACGGATAGGTTAAATGTGCGAGTGAATCAAATTCACCCCATTCGACAATCTTGTTTATTTCTTCAAGATACCGTGAGAATAATCTATACGGTTCATTCTCGCTTAAACTATAGTCCAAAAAATAAAAATCGTGATCATCATCCGAAAAGGTATGAAAAGATGCAAGGACAAAGTCCAACTTATTTTTTATCACATCGGCAGCCGCGCCAAGATCTGCAATAGGTTGCCCTAACTCGATGCCCGACAGCACAACCATCTCACCGGCAAAAGCCGCTTTTGCTTTATACGATTCAAAAACTGCTTGTCTTGCAGATAAATTAAATTGCCTTAAGTAATATTCATTACATTCACAATGATCGGTAATTGCAGCAACCCTGATACCCGCTTTTTGTGCCGACTGTGCCATCAGCATTGTAGAATGTGCTCCATCAGGTGAATTATCCGTATGAATATGCATATCAATTAAATTTTTATACTTCATCACAACATCCTCCGCACAAACATACAACCGTCATTCCCGCCGATATTTATAAAATAACACCTATATTCTTACCAATAATAACATATTTCATAAAAAAATGCACCACTTTTATTTACTTTTATTTTTAATTATGATACGATAACTATGTAAAAATCGAAAAATATGTGAAGGGTGTTGTTTTTATGAGAGCAGTAATAACCGTTGTAGGCAAAGACTGTGTGGGAATATTAGCTGAAATTTCACAGGCATGTAAAAGATATAACATTAATATAGTAGAGGTTTCTCAAACCGTTTTGCAAGATATGTTTTGCATGATAATGATGTGTGACATTTCGACAATCAGCATCAAGTTTTCTGATTTTTCTGAGCAAATGTCACTCGTAGGAAAAAAGATGAATATATCGGTTCATGTTATGCATGAAGATATTTTTAATTCAATGCACCGGATCTGATTTTTTAAAAATTTCTGTCCGATAGTCTTGAAAAATAATAAGGAGAATCATAATGCTTAACACCGGTGATATACTTGAAACAATAAAAATGATACAGGATGAAAATCTTGATATCAGAACCGTTACCATGGGAATTTCTCTGCTTGAATGTATTGACAGTGACATCGATAAGGCCTGCTCAAAAATTTATGATAAAATCGTCCGCTTAGCAGGAAACCTTGTCAACGTGTGTAACGATATAGAAAAAGAACTCGGAATACCCATAATCAACAAAAGAATATCGGTTACACCGATTGCAATGTTAGCTGCAGCATGTCCTAACGATAACCCTGTTAAATTTGCGCTTGTGCTTGAAAAAGCCGCCAACGCGGTAGGGGTAAACTTTATCGGCGGATATTCTGCCCTTGTGCAAAAAGGTTTTTCTGCAGGAGATGAAGCATTAATAAACAGCATCCCCGAAGCACTTAGTCTAACAGAACACGTTTGCTCATCGGTAAACATAGGCTCAACAAAAGCGGGCATAAATATGGATGCAGTCGCAAAAATGGGACAGGTTATTAAAAAGACGGCTGAACTAACTGCAGACAAGAATTGCATCGGTGCCGCTAAACTGGTTGTGTTTTGTAATGCCCCCGAAGACAATCCGTTTATGGCCGGCGCCTTTCACGGTCCGGGTGAGCCCGACTGTGTTATAAATGTAGGTGTGTCGGGACCGGGTGTTGTTCGGGCAGCGCTCGCCTCATCAAAGGATCTTAACATCAGTGAGGTCGCCGAACTGATTAAACGCACAGCATTTAAAATAACCCGCGTGGGACAGTTAGTTGCAAAAAAAGCGTCCGAGATGTTGTCTGTTCCTTTTGGGATTGTCGACTTATCTTTGGCACCTACGCCTGCCGTAGGCGACTCGGTAGCACATATCCTTGAAGAAATGGGTCTTGAAAGTTGCGGTGCCTGCGGAACAACTGCTGCCCTTGCACTTTTAAATGATGCCGTCAAGAAAGGCGGTACCATGGCATCATCACATGTAGGCGGTCTGTCGGGTGCATTTATTCCCGTCACAGAAGATGCCGGAATGATTGCAGCCGCACGATGCGGAGCCCTTTCAATCGAAAAACTCGAAGCTATGACCGCAGTGTGTTCAGTGGGTCTCGATATGATTAATATACCCGGTGATACGCCGTGGGAAACAATCTCCGGAATAATTGCCGACGAGGCTGCAATCGGAATGGTCAACTCAAAGACAACCGCTGTGCGTGTCATTCCCGCAATCGGAAAAAAGGTGGGCGAGGAATTGTCCTTCGGCGGACTTCTTGGAGCAGGTCCTGTTATGCCGGTGAACAACTTCTCAAACAAAAACTTCATCCTACGCGGTGGCAGAATCCCTGCACCGCTGCAAAGCCTTAAAAATTAATCAAAATCAAAGGAGGATATTTTATGAACTGTTCAAACTGCAACAAAGAATTTTCAGATGAATATGGTTTTTGTCCTAATTGCGGAGCAAAAGCATTAAAAATCGAGGCGCAGACATACGAAGAAACTCTACACCAAAAAGATTTGGATTTCATTCAAAAATTTAAAGAGTTATTCAAATCCGGAACTTTTCTTGCTATCTGCATTTTAGTGAGCGTTTCTGCATTTTTCTCACTATTTACAGCATTCGATGTTTTACAGATTCTAACCGCAATTTCCTTATGGCTTATTTATTCGCAAATCGAAAAATCACCAATTTCCCACTTCCGTTTTTTCAAAGGGATCTTAACCGCAAAAATTGTTCTTTCCTGGATCGCGGCAATACTTGCCGGATTGTCGGGAATCCTCTTTTTTGCCACCTCAAATAAGATAACACCCGAAATTATAGATGAGGTGTTTGAAACTATCAAATCGTCATTAGACCCCGGCGAATATGTTCAATTTGAAAGACTTTTATCCTTATTCCAACTCGACCTAACCTCAACGGCAGTAATGGCCAATGTAATAAGATTCTTCTTATATTTCCTTGGAGCAATTTTCGTGTTCATGTCTATAGCTACCGTTTTCATCTGCCTGCACTATTATAAAAAATTCAGAGCTTCGGTTGATTCGGCAATAACTTCACTGGAAACAAACCAAAATATGCTGTCCGGGTTAGCAAGAATTAAACACTGGTTTGTTGCACTCACAGTTTTTTCTTCCATCAAAGCATTGTCTACCGTCTTAACCAGTGCACCCCTCGCAGTTTCTGCAATATGTTCTGTCGCCACTTACGTATGCGGAATAATTTTTATTTCAAACCTGCAGAAACTTGACAATGAATACAAAGACTGATAGCACAAAAAAGACTTCGGATTATAAACTGCACCATTTTATGCAGACAGCACAAAAAAACCTAGAGGAGACCTTCTCTCAGTCTGTATATATCCTAACGAGGTTGTCATAAAATATAAACCGACCGGCATAATACCGGTCGGTTTATATTTTATACTCGTCAATCGGTTTATTTCATAGGTTGTTCAAAATATCCAACCTGCCATTAACCAAAGTCTTTATTATGTTATTTTTTCTTATAATATCTAATCCAATCAATGATATATTTTTGGGGGAATCTTGTAGTCTCATCCGGATCCTCAGCCCACCAGGCACCTACCGCAGTGTTGACAATTAGGAAAAACTCTTTGTGAAACTGCGGGATATCTTTAATATTTATACGGTTGTAAACCTTATCATCAACATAAAACCGTATAAAATTCTCATCCCAATCTATTCCGAAGATGTGAAAATCATCATCGTAGCCTCCGTCAATCAACTCACAACTCCTCGAAAGGCCCTCTGCTTCATCGGGATAATGAACGGTTGCCTGTGCAACCCCTCTGCCACCGTGATACGGTAGATAAAATTCGCCTCCAACCATTTCCATAATGTCTATTTCGCCACATTCCGGCCAGTCCGAATTATCCTTGAAACCCTTGCCCAACATCCAAAATGCCGGCCACATCCCCTGATCGCCGGGTAGTTTTGCCCTCATTTCAAGTCTGCCATATAAAAATGCCTTTCCTTTTGTATAAAGACTTGCAGACAGATAGGGTCTTTCCTCATCATCTGTTTTGTCGGTCTTAATCACAAGTTTATTATCTTCAATATAGGAGTTATCGGGCGAATCAGTATAATACTGCAATTCATTATTCCTTATATATCCTATCTCCCAATCCCAAATATCAGTATTAATTTTCCCGGAGTCAAATTCCTCTGACCAAACAAGTTCATAGCCCTCGTATTTATTCAAATCTACACTCATTCCTTCCCTAGAACTTTAACTATCTGCCCAAAGTGATTTCTATTGTGTGTTGTTTGCCGTCATTGAAAATCTTAAGTGAATTTTGCTCATATTTTTCTCCGTCAACAACCATTGTTTTATAACCACTGTTAAGCCCGTCAGGATTATAGATTTTAACAATATAATTATCCCCTCTGAAATTACGGGAAATCTCGCACTTGTCCCATTTTGAAGAGATGCAGGGGTTTATGTCAATTGTTTCATAATTAGGCATAAATCCGAAAATATACTGCGTAACAGCCCGGAATACCCACCCGGCTGTTCCGGTAACCCAAGCAAAAAGGGTCTCACCCTTTCTGGGATTCTCGGGTCCGAAATACATGTTTGTGAGCGCATAAGGCTCGCAGCCCGAATGTTCTGACGGATTCGTAGGACTGTCAGGATATATTTTCATTATTGTTTCAAGTGCCTTATCACCGTAGCCCATCAAACAGTCAGCAACAACCTTAAATGACCCACCGTGACAGTATGGTGTACCGTTCTCCCAAATGCCCGGAACAAAACTCGTAAGTCGTCCTATACGATTGTTAAACTTTTTATATGCCGGATATAAGGTCAACGGACCATAGTCGGAATCCAGATACTTATCAACCGAAGCCATACACTGTTCTAACCGCTGCCTGTCGGCAACCTCTGCCAACACAGCCCAGGTTTGACTGTTTAAATATATCATACCCTCTTTTTCTGTGTGACTTCCGACCTTATCGCCATCGTCGTTGATTGCTGCAAGATACCATTCGCCGTCCCAACCATTATCATTCACCGCTTCGGTAATCTTAAGGCGGTTGTTCTTCATTTCCTCTACCAACACGGTATCATTTTTAAATCTTGACGCCATCTCCTCAACATTTTTCAACGCATAAATTAAGGCTATTGAAGTCCAAACACTTTCACCTTTACCTTCAAGACCTGTCATATTCAACGAATCGTTCCAGTCGCCGTCAAGCGAATGAACCAATCCGTCCTCTCCCAGATCGTTTGAAGAATATCTGACTGCACGCAAAATATGCTCCCAGACTGTTGCACAGCCTTCATCGAGAAATTTAACATTTTCTTCTAAAATCGAAGCGTCTCCGGTTTCCTTAATATAAGCATTCACAGTAGGTGCGATCCAGGTCATTCCGTCTGAATATACATGGTGGTCAAGCGGTAACCATCCCCTGACACAGCGCCCGTCTGAGTATTCATATTCCAAAGTTTCAAGAATCTTTTCTTTAGCAAGCTGACTGTTAAATGCACAAATTGCCCATGCGTCCTGGAGCTGATCACGAAAGCCCTTTCCGGTATCTCTGCCTACCTCTGCACACAACTGTACCTGTTGCTTCACCCAAACATTAGTGAAGATGTTAACCTTCTCTTCGGGAGTAGTCACATTGATTGAATCAATAACTTTGCGCTTGTTGTCAGCAAGGTCGGCAAAATCTGATTCAATTCTTCCTGTTGCAAACACCTTATCATGAACCTTTACAGCCGTTTCCATACAATCGGCGCATCCGATGATAATATTTAAGCAATCACTCTCTCCCGCATCAAGCGAAAGTGTATGTTCCAAAACACCCACCATTTGCTCGCAGGCGGAAAGACTGTTGGTGCATTTTCCATCTAAAACCGCCTTGGGATCCTTAATGCTGCCATAAGCCCCATAAAATGAATTCTTAGATGTATCAAACCCACTGACCTTCTTATCAGAAGAAACAAATCCGTTAAACCACTTGTGAGGACGCTCCATCGCCTCATTCATACAAAGAACCGTATTACTTGACTCATCAAAATGACCGTGCACATATGAATTATAATCACTGTACCTTTGGTATCCTTCTAAAAGAAACTCGGCCAGAGAAAACACCTTGAAATTAATTTTGTTTTCCGACTTATTTTCAAAATTCAAGGTCCAAATTTCACAAGGGTCCTCACTGTTTACAAAGACTCTTGCGGTAACCTTGAGTCCGAACTTAGTTGCCGAAATAATACTATAACCCAACCCGTGTATGCATGAATAATCTTCAATATCGTTGCACAACGGATACCAACCGGGGTTGAATATCTCCCCGGTGTCGGTATTTTTAATGTAAAAATATCTGTTGCCGTCACGAATAATTGATGTACGGCTTGAGTTTTCCCTGCTTATATAAGTCAGGG
>JAUMXX010000143.1 GCA_030535285.1 bacterium
AGTTTGTCTTCAGATGTCATATTATCGTTTTTTAACGCATTACGCAGTTTTTTTGTTTTGTTATAATTTAAAATTATTTCCACAGATTGCCTTGCGGCCTTTTCCGGGTCGTCTATGTTTTTGTCATCGTGTAATATTTCCGCCGCCAACGCAACATCAGGCATTGACGATACGATAATTCTTGCATCCGGTTCTGCACCGCTTTGGCGTATTGCTTTTATTGCGGAGAATATGCGGGTTGCTTCTTCGTCAAAATCTGATTCCGACAAGTTTTCCATAATGTATTCTGCCTGTTTTTTATTGAAACACATTATATTAAGCACCAGTTTTTGAGCATTTTTGCATCTTGTTTGTTGTAAATCACCGGAGTTTGATGTACGTATTGCAGATTGTGAACGGAAATTACCAATATCTCTGTTTTTGTCCACTATTGCCCTGAGTCGTGCCATTTCCGCAAATATGCTTTCGGCAGAAACCCCTGTTTCAGCAGAGATTTTTTTAACGTAAAGTTCTTGTTCCACAGGGCTTTTTATGGATATAAACTCCTTTGCCGCCAAATTAACATATTCGGATTTCTGGGATATGTCATCAAGGTTATATTTTGATTTTAACTTCATTATTTTATATTCTATCTGTTCCTGAGAATCCGCTATTAATTTTCTGAAAGCTCCCACACCGTTTGTTTTTATATATTCATCGGGGTCTTTGCTGCCTGTCATAGTCAATACACGTACGCGCAAATCCTCTTCGTTTAAAAGTTCTATTGCCCGCTGAGTAGCCTTTTGACCTGCTTCGTCACTGTCATATGCTATTATAACTTCGCTTTTGTGACGCTTTATTATTCTTGCCTGTTCGGGAGTCAATGCAGTACCAAGGGTTGCTATTGCTGTATTTATACCATGCTGATGTAATTGAATAACATCCATATATCCCTCAACCAAAATGAGGTAATCTTCACCGGAATTTTTTGCAAGGTTAAGCCCAAACAGGTTGTAGCTTTTGTTAAATGCATTAGTTTCAGGCGAGTTTAAATACTTCGGCTTGGAATCATCCAGTACCCTTCCGCCAAAACCAACAATATTCTTACGGATGTCTATAATAGGAAACATCAATCTGTTGCGAAACCTATCATAAATATCTCCGTTTTCTGATTTACCGACTACTCCACTATCCACGATTTCATCATCAGTAAAACCTTGTTCTCTAAGGTGTTTTAAAAGCAAATTGCCATCAGGGGCATAACCTAACCCAAAACGGTTAACTGTAGATTGCACCATTTGTCTGCGGTTTATATAATCCCTTGCCGTAGCTCCGCAGGGCTCAAATAGTTTGTCATAAAAAAATCTGCCGGAAACGGAGTTGATCTTATAAATAGTCTGCCTTTTTTTCAGGTTGTTTTCGTTTGTTCTGCGGTCATCCTCCGGTAATTCCATACCGCATTTTTCTGCAAGAAGCTTTACGGCTTCCACAAAATCAAGATTTTCCTGCTGCATTACGTAATTTATTACAGTTCCTCCCTTGCCGCAACCAAAGCAATAAAACAACTGCTTGTCCGGAGAAACAGAAAAGGACGGAGTTTTTTCCTTATGAAACGGGCACAACCCTTTATACGTACTGCCTGCACGTTTTAGGCGTACGCTTTTGGAAATATAGTCCACAATGTCGTTTTTGTCAATTAATTCTTGAAGATAATCTTCCGAAAAATATAACGCC
>JAUMXX010000055.1 GCA_030535285.1 bacterium
TATATACAGAAACTATTGATGAATAAACACCGTTTTCAACCAAAACCTCACAGACTGCAATTTTATTTCCATTATTATTAAGTGCCGCGTCTGATATTCTCTTTTCAGATGAATACAGTGTAAATTTATTCTTGAATCCCTTATTATAAACGCTTACCTGCGCAAGATATCCGGTAGACTCTGTAACAAAGGCAATACTACCGCTTCGCGAGATGTCAGCACTTATTATTGTGTTTTCTAATGATTCATTTAACAATAATTTTGAATTATTAAAAACCTTAAAATTTTTACCTCCACGGTCAAAGACAAGAATACGCGATGCGGAAGATTTGAGCTGTGGGGTTGAAAAACCGTGCTGATAGCAAAGCATTTGTTTTGAGTTATTATTATATAACTCTAAATATGTATCTGAAAGAACAGAAATCCTTCCGTGATCATTTCTGAAATCAATAATTTTATTGCTTTGCAAATAGGCGGTGTCATAACCGGAACCCAATTTTGCAATAAAATTTGATGCGGTTTCAACTAAACCGGTAGGAGTCATATAATTAATACATATAATAACAACTATAATAAATAAACATGAAATATAATATAAAATTTTTTTGAATTTATTTTTAATTTTATTACCCTTGATTATCTTATATTCACTAACATATTCCTTGTTTTTCTTCGCCGTTTTTGGTTTTTTAGTTGTAAAAGTGAGGTTTGGGGTTTTTAATTTCCTTCTACGTTTTTCGATCCGACGTATTCTTGAATCCTGCATTTTAACATCTTCAGTCAAGGATCTATGATTTTTACCCGGATGATTACTTTTTGTCGGCTTAATTCTCTTAACTTTTTTCTTTTTATAATTTGCCATTTATCTCACCCGCAATCTATAATCAATAATTTATCTCATCGAGAAACAGTCCCTTAGCACTAACCGTTTTTCCGGCTGATTTTCTATCTTTTGAACTGATAATTTCAGGCAATTGCCGTAGGGTTATCTTCCCGTCGTTTAAATATAAAAGGGTACCTACAATAATTCTCACCATATTATATAAAAATCCGTCACCCGTTATATTAATTGTAATATCATCAATTTTATATTATTTGGTATTAAGTATAGAACGGCATAACACTGATAAATAGTGCGTGTTGTGGTTTTAACAGCGCTGTGTGCGGAGCAAAATGCCTTAAAATCGTGTGTGCCAACAAACGCTTGACAACCTTTATTTATAAGATCAATATCAATATCATTTGTGATTCTGAGACAATAATTTTCCTTAAAAGGATTTCTTGTCGGGGAGTTATAAATCTTATAAATATATGTCTTTGATTTACAAGAGTACCTTGCATGGAAATCGGCATCTACTTCAAACGCGTCAAGTGCAGAAATATCAAGAGGTAGGCGTGAGTTTAATGCGTTAACAATATTTTTGCATCCAATAGGATTTTGGATATCAAAATGCAGACAATACCTGTTAGCGTGTACCCCTGAATCTGTGCGACTGCAACCGCATATACCGTTTGGAAGTTGTCCCACAACACTTTCGAGGCACGACTGCACAACACTCTGTACGCTTAATCCGTTTTTTTGCACCTGCCACCCACAATAGCGTGTACCGTCGTAACAAATTGTAAGTAAAATCCTTCTCATTTTACACCTTATTAAAATAAAATATTTAGCAATATAATTACACAGCAAATTACTAAAAAGCAAATTCCGCCGATGATGTCAACCGTTCCATACCTCATTTTATTAAACTTGGTACGCCCTACTCCGCCCACATAACATCTACATTCCATAGATTCTGCAAGGTCGTACGCGTGGTGTATAGAGGAAATAAACAACGGTATCAAAATCGGTATTAAGGCTTTTGCTCGTTTTAGCAGATTTCCGGTTTCGATGTCGGCACCCCTTGCTTTTTGAGCATTCATTATTTTCTCTGTTTCTTCAATTAATGTTGGTATAAACCGTAAAGTAATTGTCATGGCCATAGAAAGAACATGAACGGCAGATTCGAGTTTTATATATTTTAAAGGTTTAAGTAAACTCTCAAGAGCGTTTGTAATTGATGTAGGTGTTGTAGTATAACTGAAAATCGCACTCATCATTATTAGTAAAACAACGCGTAATGCCATAAAAACAGCCCTCAGGATACCGTCAACGGTTATAGTGAAAATCCACCAGTCAACCAAAACAACGCCTGTTTTTACATAAAACATATTTAAAACTGTAGCAAAAATGACAACCGGCAAAACTGCCTTAAAATTCTTTAAATAAATTATTAACGGAATATTTGTCAAAACTACAATAGCAAGAACCGAAGTCGCCAAAAACACAAGCGAAAAGAAGTTGTTACATACAAATGTGAATATAATAAATCCGATAAGCAGAAGTATTTTTGTGCGAGGGTCTGCCTTATGAACAACTGAGTCTACCGGGAAATACTGACCGAAGGTAATATCCTTAAGCAAGGGCATTACCTCCGTCTTTTAACATTACAAGAGAGTTTTTAAGTTCATCAACAGTAAAGATATTATCATCAATTTTTAGTCCAAGTCTGTTGAGTTTAATAGCAATTTGGGTCACTTCGGGTATATCCAGACCGATATCAACAAGCATTTCTGCCTGAGAAAAAACGTTTCTGACAGTATCAAACATTACTACTTCACCCTGATTCATCAAAAGCAATTTGTCGGCAATTTTAGCCATATCTTCCATACTGTGTGAAACGATTAAAATGGTTGCACCGGTTAAATCACGGTATTGCTTTATAAATGACACAAGCATGTCACGACCTTTGGGATCCAAACCTGCCATCGGCTCATCAAGAATCAAAACTTCAGGTTGCATAGCGAGCACGCCCGCTATTGCAGCACGACGCTTTTCCCCACCCGACAAATCAAAAGGCGATTTTTTAAGCAATTCATCACCAATACCTAAGTGTTTTGCGGCATCAAAAACCCGTTGTTTAATTTCTTGTTCAGACAGTCCCATATTTTTCGGACCGAAAGAAATATCATCATAAACAGTTTCATCAAAAAGTTGATATTCGGGATATTGAAAAACCAAACCCACTTTAAATCTGATTTCTTTAATTGCATCAGGATTGTCCCATATATCGACACCGTTAAGAAAGATTTTTCCCTTGGTAGTTTTAATTAATCCGTTAATATGCTGTATTAATGTGGATTTGCCTGAGCCGGTATGCCCGATAATTCCAACGATCTCGCCTTTTTTTATATCCAGGTTAACATTCTTAATAGCATCGTAGGAAAACGGTGTCCCCCGGCTGTACGTATATGAAAGGTCAACAACCTTTAAAACCGACAACTATTTCTCCTCCAGAAAGATTTTTTTAAGATTTTCTACACAATCATCAACAGTGATAATCGTATTATCTATTTCAATTCCGCAACGGTTGAGTTGATACGCAAGTTCGGTGGGTTGAGGCACATCAAGGCCAATCGATTTCAAAAGTTCAACATTCGAAAAAACAACATTCGGCTTGTCATCTAAAACAATCTTGCCCCTATCCATAACGACAACACGATCAGCGCAGGCGGCTTCGTTCATATAGTGTGTTATCAAAATTACGGTAATGCCTTTTTCTTTACAAAGCTTTGTTATGGTTGAGATAACATCCTTGCGCCCCTGCGGATCAAGCATTGATGTGGGTTCATCCAAAACAATACATTTTGGTTGCATAGCGACAATACCCGCAATTGCTACCCTTTGCTTCTGACCGCCCGAAAGTTTGTGCGGTGAAGATTTTCGGTATTCAGCCATGCCTACAGCCTCAAGAGCACTTTCTACACGCTCGTGCATGATATCATAAGGAATCCCGAGATTTTCAAGTCCAAAGGCGACATCTTCCTCAACAACAGTCGCTATTATCTGATTATCCGGGTTTTGAAAGACAACACCGACACTCCGTTTTATATCAATTTCCCGCTCGGGATCATTTGTGTCGATACCGTCAACAATTATCTTGCCTTTTAGGGGCTTGTACAATCCATTTAAAAGTTTCGCAAGTGTGGATTTACCTGAACCGTTGTGTCCTAAAACAGCGGTGAAACTCCCCTGTTCAAAGCTAACAGAAAAATCGTTTAAAACATTCTTTTTAGCATCGTCTGATTCGTATTCAAATACAATATTTTTAACTTCGATTAAATTACTCATTAATTACACCTAACAATCAGCCAGCCAAACAGTTGTATTCCCACACGGCAAAATTATATCCCTCTGAGTAACAGCCAAGCCTATTTCATCGGTATGCACAACTGCGTTTTTGTTTTTTAATACAGTATTTTTCACCATATAATTCAATACAGACGGTGAAAGACCTGCAGTATAAGAGTTGAATATAAAAAATTTAGCATCATCACTTAGTATCTGTGAGACGGCGTTCAACAACTCACCAATATGTTGCTCGAGTTTCCAAACTTCACCGCCAGGTCCGCGACCGTATGATGGCGGATCCATAACAACACCGTCATATTTTCGGTTTCTGCGAATTTCTCGCTCAACAAATTTTAGGCAGTCATCTACCAACCACCTGACACTTCGATCAGCAACACCGCTTAGTGTTGCGTTTTCCTTTGCCCAACCTACCATTCCCTTTGACGCATCAACATGTGTAACCGATGCTCCGGATTTCAGGCATGCAACAGTAGCACCGCCTGTATAGGCAAAAAGATTTAATACATTAAGTTTTTTAGGTGATTTTCTGATAACATCGCGCATTAAATTCCAGTTTACTGCCTGTTCGGGAAAAAGACCGGTATGCTTAAAACCCATGGGTTTTAAATTAAAAGTCAAGTCACGGTATTTAATGCTCCAAAAATCCGGAACATTTTTAAGTTTCTCCCAATAACCGCCACCGGATTGTGACCTGTGGTAAATTGCATGCGGAGATTTCCAACGCTTATCGCGCTTAGGATAATCCCAGATTATTTGCGGATCGGGGCGAATTAATATAATATCACCCCAACGTTCCAGCCGCTCACCCATTGTAGCGTCAATAAGTTCATAATCATAAAAATCGTCAACGCTTCTCATTAAATTGCTCTTTCCTTAATAATTTCGGCAATACCGTTTGCAAGTTTGGTTATTTGTTCAGTATCATTACCTTCAATCATAACACGGATCAACGGCTCGGTTCCGGATGCACGAATCAGAACTCTGCCGTCATTTGACAGGATTTTTTCTACCCTTTGTATCTCAGATATAATTACGCTGTCAGTCTTGTATATATCCTTAAACTGTTTATCAACAACAACATTAACAATAACCTGCGGCAAAACCTTCATAACACAGGCGAGTTCTGAGGCTGATTTACCGGTATTTTTGAGTACCGAAGCTAATTGTACGCCAACCAACTGACCGTCACCCGTTGTTGCAAATTCTTTAATGATAACGTGTCCTGATTGCTCACCACCAATGCTATAATCGGATTTAAGCATTTCCTCAAGCACATATCGGTCACCAACAGCGGTAGTAACACAATCGATCCCGTTTTCATCAGCAAACAATTTGAAGCCCAAATTTGACATAATAGTGACAACCGCAGTGTTTTTATTAAGTTTCCCCGATTCTTTTAATTGTTTTGATAAAATTGCAATGATTTTATCACCGTCAATTAATTCTCCGTTTTCATCAAGCGCCAAACAACGATCACTATCACCGTCGAATGCAAGTCCAAGGTCAACTTTGTTATTAAGGACAAATTCCCTTAGTAATTCTGTGTGGGTAGAACCGCAATTGTTATTGATATTAGCGCCATCAGGTTTATCACTCAGCATGCAACATTTTGCACCCAACCGTGAAAAAATTTCATGCGCAGTATATGATGCGCATCCGTTAGCACAGTCGATTGCAAGTTTTAAACCGTCAAGTCTGATATCAATAGTATTTACAACATGGTTAATGTATTGTTCAACATATTCATAATGATGTTCAATATTACCGATATCATTGCCGATTGGCAAATCCCTATCTAATATTCCGTTATTTAAGACCTTTTCAATTTCATCTTCAATGCAATCTGGAAGTTTCAAACCGTTTTTATCAAACAGTTTAATTCCGTTATATTCACATGGATTATGAGAGGCTGAAATCATAACGCCGCAATCGGCATCATGCTGCGATACCAAATAGGCAACCGCCGGTGTTGGCAGGTACCCCAACAAAACAACCTGTGCACCAAAAGAACACATGCCGGCTGCAATCGCTGACTCAAGCATTGAGGAAGAGGTTCTTGTGTCTTTACCGATAAATATTTTGGGTCTTGTCTTTGAGTTTTTTGTTAACACAAAAGCGGCTGCCCTGCCTAAATTCAAAGCAAGCTCGCAGGTTAATTCGCTGTTTGCAACCCCTCTGACACCGTCAGTTCCAAATAATCTACCCATATTTATGTACCCTTTCTGCGTTTATATAAAACAAAAATAATTCTAAAGTATACTAGTTTGCAAATTTGGGTTTTTAACCCCTAAATGCTCATATGCGATATTCGTAACACATCGGCCACGGTTAGTTCTTGTAAGAAATCCTATTTGCATGAGGTATGGTTCAATAACATCCTCTATCGTTATACTCTCCTCACCTACGGCTGCAGCCAATGTGTCGAGGCCAACAGGACCACCCGAATAAACATTCATAATGGTTAACAATAATTTTCGGTCAAACTCATCGAGCCCCAGTTCGTCAACCTCAAATCTTTCCAGCGCCCTTTGAGCAACTTCTTCGGTGATTTTCCCGTCAAAGCTAACCTGTGCAACATCCCTAACCCGTTTTAACAAACGGTTGGCAATACGCGGTGTGCCACGTGAACGAGAAGCAATTTCAAGTGCACCGTTATTGTCAATATCAATCCCCAGAATTCCTGCAGACCGCTTAATGATTTGTGAAAGTTCTTCAGGAGTATACAACTCAAGCCTTAATAAAACACCGAATCTGTCACGTAATGGAGCAGTAAGCTGACCGGAACGGGTTGTAGCACCAATCAATGTGAAGCGCGGCAAATCAAGTCGTATTGAACGGGCGGAAGGCCCCTTGCCGAT
>JAUMXX010000144.1 GCA_030535285.1 bacterium
TTCGGAAGTTCGTCAGTGTAATGACACACATTCTAACCATGCCTACCTTATAGACACCCGACTTATCCAGCACATGAGTTATTGACTCACATTTCCTTATCATACTCACTCTTTTCACACAGGCGACCTCTAGGTGCTTTAGAACCAATGCTACTTGTAGTTTTCGATTATTTAGGGTGCTGTTCAGCCGACTTCCACGGGCTCCACACGGACTTGTTACCAAATCCCGCATGCCGTAGTATCAGTGGTGGGTTTCAAGGCGTTACCCTATCAATCCCCATCTTGGATTATCAGTTCCCAAGAGATTTACTTTTGAAATTTTGAAGCAGGCGGGTTCTAACCACTTTTGAACCAACTTCTACTTTTTCAATTTCTTTCTTTTGAGTCACCGCTTTGTTTGTTTGACGGTGAAACGCGTCGCACTTTTACCTGTTCCGGGGCCCCCGGTTAAAACCAGAACGCCGTTATTAATTGAGCCCTTGATAGCATCTATTTGCATAACATCAAACTTAATTGATAAACCGGACTCGATATCCGAAATCTCTTTGTCAGTAACAGCTTTTTCCGGATAAACATAGTGTTGTAAAATTAAAAGTTTTGTGCAAATATCGTACTCTGCATCATATATTCTTGGCAAAAAAATAAACTCGCGGCTATCTATACGACACATTTTGAGTTGTCTGTTGTAAATTGTCTCCTCACACACGTCATCAACGCGAACTTCATTGCAACCGAGCATACCCGCTGTCACCTTGCAAAGTTTTTGCCTTGGCAGGCAGGTATGACCGTTTTGCAGATTATGCCTCAAAACAAACACTAAACCTGCCGAAACTCGCAGGCTGCTATCGTCAACAATCCCTAATGATTTAGCAATTGAGTCGGCGAATTCAAAAGTGAATCCCAGCCCTTCTTCACATAAACAATAAGGATTTTCTTTCACAAGTTCCACAGAATCAGCACCGTATTTTCCGTAAACGCTTAACGCCTTATCAGCCCCGATTCCGTAATTAGATAAACCGAGAATTATTTCTCTGATGGAGCGGCGTTCCTTCAACTGTTGTGAAAAATTAATTGCATTTTTATAAGTTATCCCCTTGATTTCGGCAATTTGTCGGGGATCATTTTCAATAATCTCAAGTGTTTTTTCCTTGAATTTATGTACGAGTTTTTTTGCCGTCGCAGGACCTATGCCCTTAATTCCGCCGGTAGATAAATATTTCAAAATGGCAACCGCATTTGTCGGTACAGTTCGGTTGTAGGAACTCGCCTTAAACTGCACACCATAACTAGAATGTACATCAAAATAACCAGAGACTTCCAACATTTCACCCTCGGAAACATCGGGCATTATTCCTACAACAGTAGTAACCTGACCGTCATCGGCAAGTTTTAAGACACAATAACCGTTTTCAGTATTCCGGTATAGAATTTTCTCAACTGTGCCGCCAATCAGCTCTGCAACAATCTCGTTTTCCGTCATTTATCCTTTAACCTCATGTTTCTCAGATATTCCTCTAGTTGCCCATAATCATAGAACTTAATATTGTCATCCTGCTCAGCAATACGATTTACAATCATTTCGGATTCACTGCTAAGTTGATCATTAATGACAACAATACTATACTGCTTTTCAAATGCCCGCCACCTGATTCTTTCAACAGCCGCGCGAACCGAAAACTCCACATCGCTCTCACCGGGTA
>JAUMXX010000056.1 GCA_030535285.1 bacterium
TCAAAACCTATTTTTGTTGAAAAATTTGATAATGAAATCATAACCTCGGTTATAAATACAGGCAGCAGAATTTTAGCGGTCGGCAATAAAACAATAGCTTATTTTAGTTGGAACGGTAAGCATAAAACAATACCGCAATTAGATAATTCTGTTATGAAATTTAAGGTTATTAATAATAAGACCGCAGTTTTTGTTACCGGTAACACGGGCAATTTGTCCGGAAGTACCGTTTCGGTATACAATTCTAGAGGTGTGATTGTTTCGACCTTTAATGTTGATGACAATATTGATGATATATCACTTGCATCTGATACAGTTTGGATTCTGGCAAATAACACGGTCAAAAAATATTCTGTTGACGGAAAATTTAATGACTCTCCCGATAATTTGTCAGCTTCACCGATCCATATTTGCGGCTTAAAAAAGAATTCATTTGCATTTGTGTCACAAGCTAAACTAATTTTTTATAAATAGGTGCTTTTATATGAACTACGGTGTTATTTTAGATTTAATCTTAATATCGATAATTATTATCTTTTCTGTTATGTCAGCAAAACGCGGCTTTTTAAGAACGGTAATTGAAATTGTCGGCTTCTTTGTTTCAATTTGGATTGCGTTTTCTTTCAGCGCGCCGCTTGCTAATGTTACATACAGCATGTTTATTGAGAACAAGATTACCGAATCTGTCAGCGATAAACTCAATGAATCTGTAGTTGATTTTAAAGATAGCGCTGAGAAATGCCTACCCGAGTTTATAATAAACGGTGCACGGGTGTTAAATATAGACTTTGACAGTATAAGTTCTTCAACGAATTTAGATGCTACGGCTCAATCTGTTACCGATAATATTGCCCGTCCGGTCATTATCAGCATAATCAGATTCATTTATTCCAGCATCCTCTTTGCTGTGTTAGCCTTCTTTGTACGTTTTTTTGCGCGCACTACAAAAATAGTTTCAAGAATTCCGATTGTAGGTGGGCTCAACAGAATACTAGGGGGGATCATCGGTATTATAAAAGGACTATTGATTGCATTTGTTTTTTGTTTTATAATATCAAATGTTGTTGCATTAACCGACAACGGTTTTTTGATTTTCACAAAACAATCTATTGACTCCTCGTCATTGTTTAAATTTCTTGCGGGATTTAATCCGCTGTTTTATATTTAGAAAGTTTTAGGATGTGAATTTATGTCTAAGGAACTAACCGTCCCGAATTTTATTTCATTATTTAGGATAATATTAATACCGCTTTATGTGTATTATTTCCTGTTTAACAGCGCGCCGTCCCATTATATAGTTTCGGGAATAATTTTTGTAATATCAGGATTTTCTGATGTTGTTGACGGTTTTATTGCACGTAAATTTAATATGATTACTAACCTGGGTAAAATTTTGGATCCGGTTGCTGACAAGCTTACGCACATAACCGTTGCGTTTTGCCTATGCCTTAAACACTCATATTTAATTGGTTTAATTATAATATTATTTATTAAGGAAGCCCTGATGCTAACCGGTGCTCTCGTATTGAGAAAACGCAAAATTAGTGAAACCCCGTCAGCAAAATGGTGGGGGAAATTATGCACTGTTGTTGTGTTTATTACCTTCGTTTTGGAAATTATTTCACTTGTTTTTGTAGATTTAATACCTGTTGGAATAAACTATACACTTGTTGGGATGTCAATAATCTTTTTAATGTTCTCATTTTTCAATTATTTAAAGGTGTATTTTGATTATATTAGCAAAAATCCAGACTCGCAGAGGAGAAAAGTATGAAATTATGTTATAAATGCAAAAGTAGGCCGGCAGTTGTTTTCATTCAGGAAATGAATGCAGCAACTAACGAAAAAAAAGAACCGAAAGGTCTGTGCCTGCTTTGTGCTAAGGAAGCCGGAATCAAACCAATTAATGATATGCTTACAAAGATGAATATTACAGATGAAGACATTGAGCAGTTAAGCGAGCAATTTATGGAAATGCTTCCAATGGGCACTGACTTTTCAGAGGATGATTCTGATGATGGATTCCAGTTTGGCGGTGCAGCAACCTTTCCTATTTTTAGTAGTTTTTCGGAAAATACTGACAAAAACGAAAATGTTTCACAAGACAATGTCAGCAAGACCGATTCATCCAAAAAAAAGAAAGGAACTTCAAAAAGAAGAAGATTTCTCGAGCAGTTCTGTACTAATTTAACTGAAAAAGCAAGAAACGGCCAACTTGACAGAATAATAGGTCGTGAAAATGAATTATACAGAACAATTCAGATTCTCTCACGTAGGTCTAAGAATAATCCTTGTTTAATAGGTGAGCCGGGTGTCGGTAAAACTGCAATCGCAGAAGGACTTGCGCTTAAAATTGCTGAAAATGACGCTCCGGCACGTCTTTTGGACAAGGAAATACATTTACTTGATTTAACGGGACTTTTAGCCGGAACTCAATTCAGAGGCCAATTTGAAAGCCGTGTAAAAGGTCTGATAGAGGAAGTTAAGGAAGCCGGGAACATTATTCTTTTTGTTGACGAGGTTCATAACCTTGTCGGTGCAGGTGATTCTGAAGGGTCTATGAATGCTGGCAATATTTTGAAGCCGGCATTATCAAGAGGTGAAATTCAATTAATTGGCGCCACTACCTTTAAAGAGTACAGAAAATATATCGAAAAAGATGCGGCGCTGGAACGAAGATTCCAACCCATCATTATAACAGAGCCATCTGTAGCAGATGCAGAAAAGGTTCTGCTTGGTGTACGGGATTATTATGAAGGATATCACGGTGTAACTGTGAGTGATTACATTGTTAAAAATGCAGTTTTACTGTCTGAGAGATATATAACCGACCGTTTTCTTCCGGATAAAGCAATTGACCTGCTTGACGAGGCTTGTGCCTGTGCTTCGCTTCGAAATAAAAGTGTTGATGAATTGTATGTTGTCAACAAAAAAATTGCCGAACTTTCATCGCAAGAGGAGCAACTTGAGCAGAACGTTGACACACCTGATTACGAAAAATTGGCAAATGTGAGGGCTGAACTCGCCAAATACAAACAAAAGGCTGATTCATTATATACTCCGGCATCGGTCAACGAAGTGACTGACGATGATTTAGCAAGGGTTTTGGAGTTGTGGACAGGTATTTCTGCCGGCAAGATCAAAACTGCAAATTTAGATAAACTGTCGGTTATACACGATAAACTTTCAGCCAAGATTATTGGGCAACCTCAGGCTGTTGATGCTGTGGCATTAGGAGTACGCCGTTGCGGAGTACAGATTTCCTCTCACAGACGGCCGGTGTCATTTATCTTTATCGGGCCTACCGGTGTCGGCAAAACTGAACTTGCAAAGGTATTGGCTGATGAAATGTTTGATACTCCTGACAGCCTTATAAGACTTGATATGTCTGAATATATGGAAAAACATTCAAGCGCTAAACTTATTGGTTCGCCTCCGGGTTATGTGGGATATGATGATGCAGGGCAGTTAACCGAAAAGGTTAGACGGAAACCATATTCAATTATACTTTTTGATGAAATTGAAAAGGCCCATCCCGATGTGTTGAATATTCTATTACAGATTTTAGATGACGGTAGGGTTACAGATTCGCAGGGCAGGACCGTTAGTTTTGAAAACACGGTTATAATTATGACAACTAACGCGGGAAGTAACACGTCAACCAACCTGTTAGGCTTTGGCAAGAGTGAAGATTCTGCCTGTAAAGAGAAGGCAGTTGCTGCTCTTGAAGAATTTTTACGTCCTGAATTTTTGGGTCGTGTAGATGAAATAATCCCATTTAACAAATTGGATTTTGACTCACTTAAAAAAATCAGCGAACTTATCCTTAATGAGTTAAAAGATTCCTTGTCTGAAAAGAATATTCAATTAAAATGGACTGATTTTGTTTGTAAATATATTGCTGAAAATTGCGACTCAAACAAACGAGGGGCTCGCGACATAAGAAGGATTATCAGAAAAGAGATTGAGGATAAAATTGTCAGTATAATAATTGATAATAGGGAAGAGACCGTTGATACTATCAACGTTTCTGTTTCGGACAACAAAATCTCAATTGACTGCAAATACAAATAATAAAACCCCGAGTCAATTTTGGAAATGTTCTTAGCGAACTTTCTCCGAATTGCCTCGGGGTTTACTTTTTAGATACAAATAAAGTTTACAGTTAACTATTAATTAAATCACCCATGTTGTAAAGACCAATTTCTTTTTTAATCAGAAACTGTGCGGCATTAATTGAACTGGATGCAAAAACCGCTTTTGAGGTTGCAGAATGAGAAAGTGTCAAAACTTCATCATGGCCTGCAAAAATTATATCATGTTGTCCGGTGATATTACCGCCGCGAACCGCATGAATACCAATTTCGTTTTTACTGCGCTTCTCTGATTTCGAATTACGGTCATAAACATATTCAAAGCGATTATTAAGTTGAGCGTTAATTGCGTCTGCAATCATCAATGCCGTTCCACTGGGCGCATCAATTTTTTGATTATGATGTTTCTCAACAATTTCGATATCAAAATTACCTAAAACCGATGCAGCTTTTTTGGCAAGTTCAGTTAAAAGATTTACGCAAAGTGACATATTTGCCGAAAAGAAAATCGGAACAGTCTTTGCAGCAGATTTAATATTTTCAACCTGAGTCTCAGAAAAACCTGTAGTAGCAATTACAGCCGGAACGTTTTTAGAAACACAAAATTCCAAAAGGTCGGATAGTACAGAAGGGTGTGAAAAGTCAATTATAACATCAAATTCTTCAGATATGTCAAAAAAGCTGCTGTAAACAGGAAAATCAACACCGTCAGCCCGGACTTTATCAACACCGGCAACAATTTCGCAGTCACTACGCTCATTTACGCACTGAATTACAGAATGACCCATTTTTCCGCAACAGCCGTTAAGTACAATTTTAAACATCCTATAAAAACACTCCTAAGATAAAATTGTTAAATTAAGTTATGCTTCTTAAGTTCATCTAAGAGCAGTTTCTGAACACTTTCATTAGGATCGCACAAAGGCAACCTTAGATTTCCGACCTGCTTACCCATAAGATTCATCGCATATTTAACGGGAATCGGGTTGACATCAGCAAACAATGCATCAATGAGGGAAATATATTCAAGTTGCAGATTTCTTGACTTCTCGATATCTCCGTCAAAGAAATATTTGCAAATATCGTGTGTAACTTTAGGAGCAATATTAGATAACACCGAAATTACACCTATACCGCCCAAAGAGAGAATAGGAACAATCTGATCATCGTTGCCTGAATAGATATCAATCGAATCTCCGCACAACGCTCTTGTTTTTGCGATGCTGGATAAATCTCCGTTTGCTTCCTTGATTGCAACAATATTTTTATGCTTTGCAAGTTCAAAATATGTTTCAGGTTTGATATTAACACCGGTACGTGAGGGAACATTGTAAACGATTATCGGAATATCAACACGATCGGCAACATAGTTATAATGATTAATAAGTCCAACCTGTGAAGTTTTATTATAATAGGGTGTTACCATTAAAAGTCCGTCAACACCAAGTTCCTGTGCTTCTTTTGAGAGAGTGGCAGCATAGTTTGTATCATTACTGCCGGTTCCCGAAATAATAGGAACACGCTTATTACATGTTTCAACAGCACATTTGATTACCTCAATGTGCTCGTCATTACTAAGTGTAGCAGATTCACCGGTAGTTCCACAAACAATAATTGCATCGACTCCGCTGTTAATTTGCTCATCAATTAACTCTGAAAACTTGGAGAAATTAACGCTATTGTCAGGGTTCATCGGTGTAATAATTGCGGTACCGCAACCTGTAAATAATCTTTTCTTCATAATATTCATCTCCATTAATCAACTAATCAATATAACCTTCAGCACACAATAATTCAGCCATCAAGACTGCGCCGCCGGCAGCACCGCGAAGGGTGTTATGTGAAAGGCAAACAAACTTATAATCATACTGTGAATCTTCACGCAATCTACCAACCGAGATTGCCATTCCACCCTCAAGGCCACGCTGAAGTTTTGTCTGAGGCAAATTATCCTCAACAAAATAATTGATAAACTGTTTTGGTGCGCTCGGAAGATTCAACTCCTGAGCACGACCAGAAAACTCTGTCCATTTTTTAAGTATTTCATCTTTTGTCGGCTTCTTATCAAACCTAACAAAAACAGCAGCCATATGACCGTCAGAAACCGGAACACGAAGGCATTGAGCGGTAAACGAAGGTTTCTGCGCATTTTTAATGACACCGTCTTCAACCTTGCCCCAAATCTTCAACGGCTCAAGTTCTGACTTTTCTTCCTCTCCGCCGATATAGGGTATAACGTTGTCGATTATCTCAGGAAAGGTCTCAAATGTTTTTCCTGCGCCCGAAATTGCTTGATATGTACAAACTAAAACCTTATCAACACCAAATTCATTAAGTGGGAATAATGCAGGAACATAACTCTGCAGAGAACAGTTTGATTTAACTGCAACAAACCCTCTTTTAGTACCAAGACGCTTGCGTTGTGCTTCAATTACCTTAGCGTGCTCGGGGTTTATCTCAGGAATAATCATCGGAACATCATCGGTAAATCTGTTTGCACTGTTATTTGAGATAACCGGACACTCGTGCTTTGCATAGTCTTCCTCAAGTTTTTTGATTTCATCCTTTTTCATATCAACAGCGCAAAAAACAAAATCAACCTGAGCAACAATCTTTTCAATATCAGCAGCTGCATCTAAAACAACAATATCCTTAAGACTTTCAGGTATTGGTGTTTGCATTGCCCATCGATTACCGATAACATCAATATACTTTTTACCTGCACTTCTCGGACTCGCAGCCAACACCTTAACATTAAACCATGGATGGTTTTCAAGAAGTGAAGCAAAACGTTGACCCACCATTCCTGTTGCGCCGATAATTCCCACGTTATAATTTCTCATAAAACATTCCTCTCAAAATTCAAAAAATCTTATTGAATAACTGTAAAATATACAATATAATATATAATTGCAAATTTATTGATCATAAAAAATAATATC
>JAUMXX010000145.1 GCA_030535285.1 bacterium
AGACTGCCGCTGTTGAAATGCTATCTGTAAATCAGGTTTGCATTGGTATCTTTTCAATCACTGCGCTTGCCTTTATTGCAGGCGGTATGAATGCTATTTATCAAATCGAACGATTGCCTTTGATGGTTGCTATTTTGATTCACGGTGGCATTTTATATATCAGCTACCTCGGAACCTACCTGATTAACGATTGGCTGGACTTGGGTGTATTGCCGATCGTGGTGTTCTCAGCAATTTTTGTTGTGGGTTATATAGTGATTTGGGCAATCATTTATTCCATTATCAAAAGGAATACGGATAAGCTTAACAAAATGCTAAAACAAAAGCAACTAAGCGTAAAAGAAGATTTATAAAACGGATAATTAAGATGTCTTTTTCAACACCCTGTCGGTCTCGATAGGGTGCTTTTCAACGCAGCGTAGGTTGTGATTTTTATCCCAGAGTATTATAATAATTTCGTAAAGGAGTGAGCATAAATGGATACATACGTAACCGGAATAACAATAAAAACGTTACGAGAGAAAAAAGGATTCACCCAAACAGAACTGGCAGACATACTCGGTGTGAGCAGCAAAGCGATATCCAAATGGGAGACTGCCAAGGGATTACCCGATATAAGTTTGATTGAACCTCTTGCCAATGCTTTATTTGTTTCGGTAATGGAACTGATGACAGGCAATACCGTTATCAATAAAAATATATCGTCCAATATATTGCGATCAAAATTTTATGTTTGCCCTGTTTGTAATAATATTATCAGAACTGTGGGAGATGCAGTTATAAGCTGTTGCGGAATTGCCTTGCCGCCTCTTGATGCAGAAGACACAGACGAGAACCACCAAATAACCATAGAAAAAGTGGAAGATGAACACTTCGTCACGGTTAATCACGATATGACAAAAGAACACTATATTTCCTTCGTTGCATACTTAACTTCTGACAGAGTACATCTTGTAAAGTTCTATCCAGAAGGCAATGCCGAAACACGATTAAATTTTCGTGGGAGTGGAGTCCTCTATATTTATTGTAACAAACACGGTTTGATGAAACAAAAAATATAAGAGAAAATTTATACACGAACCACAAGGGGACGGTTCTGTTGTGTTGTGTTGTGAATCAATCGGGCGAACATTGTTCGCCCCTACAATGTAATTTATTTTTTGTGTAGGGGCGATTGATAATCGCCCGTTGTTATATCCGTGCCGAAGGCACACCAAAACTCTTCACTATTCACTTTTCACTCTTTACTAAAAAAGACGGCGTTTAGGCGTTGTACCCGTAAGGATACAACGCCAGTTTTATTCGCCTTACGGCGAGTTGTATTGCTTCGCAGTTATATTCGGCTAAAAGCCGAGTGTTATTCGCTTTGCGAGTTTAGGAGCGAATAAAATATCACTAAAACCGAAAGGTTTTAATATCACTTTGCCGATAGGCAAAATAAACACTGTGAGACCTGTCTCACAATATCACTATTAAAATATTTTTTGAGACAGTAAAACGGATGTGCAGAAATTCTACACATCCGTTTAATATTTGTCTCATACCATAACAAGCAGGACATTTAGGCGCCCAAATGTCACTTGTTAGGAGAACCTAAAACCCTTTTCTAAACAAATATCACCTATTCGATAAATTGGAATTTATATTTCAGCCAAAATGGTCAATGTGTTTTTGGAGCTTCTCGACGAACAGGCC
>JAUMXX010000057.1 GCA_030535285.1 bacterium
TATCTTTGTTGATTCAATTTGTATTCCGAAAAACTGTCAAAATTATGAGGCGGCAATGCTTTATATCAACTTCTTACTTGAACCGGAAGTGGCACTTGAAAACGCAGAATATATTTGTTATGCCTCCCCTAACACCGCAGTTATAAACAATGACAATTATTCTTTTAAAAACGATCCCATTCTTTATCCTTCAAAAGAGCAGATTGCCAATGCTCAATATTTTCACGACCTTGACAGTAACGTTCGCTCGTATTATGAGAAACTTTGGGAATCTGTTATCGCCTCTAAATAACTGCTCACTATATATTTTAGACCGACGCTAAAGCGTCGGTCATTTTATTCTTTGTTAATAGTTTTCTACACCTATATTACATTTAATTAACATAAAGACATCCGATGGCATATTATTTGGCCATCGGATGATATCTTTTATATGACTGTGCATATTTATTTCTAATGATTTTCAGATAGATATTTGTCGAAGAAATATCAGAATGTCCTAAAATCGCCTGAATATCCTTTACCGGCGCACCGTTTTCTAAAAGGTGTGTTGAAAAGGAATGACGCAAGGTGTGCGGTGTGATTTCCTTTTTAATGACGGCCTGTTTTGCATACTGCTTAATTATCTTCCAAACACCTTGACGGGTTAACGGTTGACCGTTGAGATTAGTAAATAAATAATCATTCTGGGGATCCAAAACCAAAATCTCACGGCATTTAGTAGTATAGTTGAGGAGTGACTTAATTGCTTCGGGATACATTGGTATAATTCTCTCATTTTTGCTTGAATTGAGATGCAAAATACCGACATTAAGATTAACATCACTCAATTTTAAGCCGATCAGTTCAGAAACCTTTATGCCGGTGGCGTAAAGGGTTTCAAGCATCGCTTTATCTCTGCAACCCTTCATATCGGTACAATCGGGCTGTGACAGCAAAATTTCAACCTCTTTATTAGTTATAATTTCCGGCAACTTTTTCTCTTTTTTGACTAATTTAACGCCCTTTACGGGAGACTGTTTCATTGCATTAATTGAAACCAGGAAATCATAAAAACATTTAAGCGATGCAACAACTCTGGTAAGAGTGGAATATGATTTGCCGTTTTTTTGCAGATGGTTTATGTATTTTAAAAACAGTTCATTATCAACCTTAACAACAGAATCTACAGTCGAATCAAGGTATGCAGAAAACTGCCTCAGATCACGCATGTATGACTCAAGCGTGTTGTCCGAGACATTTTTGATTGATGATAAATAAATCTTGAACTCTTGACTGTAATCCTTCATCTTTATAATTCCTAACAATATATTTTAAAAAGAAAAAAACCTTATAAATGCAGAGGTTAGTATGGCATCAAGCAACGCCCCGATAATACATATGAATACCATAAAAACAAAACGCGCGCAATACATACGAAAACTACTATTCAAACCAGTTTGCTTTATATTCGGCAACAACGTTTTGAAAAAAATAACCGAAAACTTAAAAGCCTCTCGCGAAGCAAAAATATAGATAATTGTAAACAAAAGCATAGGCGGCAGAATAATTATCGCGGTAAACGCTATCCCCTTAAGTTCATATGTCGCATACAAAAATCCGACAAGCATACCACAGCCGATACCTTTAAACGCCAACACCAACGGTGACAATACAGGTCCAACCGCACATAAACCTATTACATAGAATAGCAACAAAAATCCTGCGCAGCTAAAGAAAGAATTAAACAGAACTATCAAAAATGAACTATCCGTTCTAACCGAAACAAAATTTGTGACAATCCCCTTGATAAACTCGTTAGTAAATGAATCTGCGTTCTTAGCTAAACCTGAACCGCATACAAAGGAAATGATAAACAGCAAAAACATTGCTATTAAACTTTTGTTATGTATTATTGCTTTTAAAAAATTATTTCTAAATTCTATCCTATTCATAAATATCCTCCCTTTTAAAGAATATTTATGAAAAATGCGGACAAATTATACTACTGTTTTAATTCAACTGCTCTATCAATTGCGGCAGAAACCGCACCGTAAACAGAATTATCAAACCCCGAATTATCTAAGAACTTAAGTCCTGCTTCTGTTGTCCCGTTTGGCGAAGCAACCATCTTTATTAGCTCGGTTATGCTTAATGGACTTTTTTCTATCATTTGTGCACTGCCGATTATTGTGTTAATTGCAAGTTTTTCGGCAGTCTCAGGTGAAAGTCCCCGGTCAATTCCGGCAGAAATTATTCCTTTTGCAAATCTGAAAACAAAGGCGGGTGCCGATCCGCTTACCCCTGTAACAACATCAATCAAATCTTCTTCCACTACACATGAGATTCCATTCGAATCAAAAAAGCCTTTAACAAAATAAAACTCGTCATCCGAAACAAGACTGCTTCTTACAATTCCGGCAGTTCCGTTCGAATACATAATCGGTGTATTAGGCATTACCCGTACAACCTTACAATCAAACCCGAAAGCTCTTCTAACAAAATCAATAGTAACGCCGGCACCGACATCAACAATACATTTATCGGCCGACATGTCTTCCTTAACACTTTCAATAACCTCACCGTAACATTGAGGTTTAACGGTTAAAAAAATGATATCACAATGATTCATTACAGAATTTGCAGTTTTGCACACGCCAACACCATATGTTGCGAATATATCGAGCTTTTCTTCTGCGATGTCATATATATAGATATTTTTCGGTTTTATGTAACCCGAATTTAAAGAACCGGTCAAAATTGCCTTTGCAATATTCCCAGCTCCAATAAAACCGACCCTAAAACTCATATAAAAAAACTCCTAATATACACGAAAAATTTAACTAATAAATATAATACAACAACTCAAGAATTATGTCAACAGAATAAATCAAAATATTTATATTTTATGTAAACTATTTATGTAAACCACATTATGTTGTATGCATACTGTGTTACGTTAACCACTTTGTTGTGCTATATTAATATTTGAAATTTATTAAAATTATGTTACAATTATAAATAATCTATTATTGTTATATAATTCATTGATAACCTGTTGTCCCCTATTGCTACTTCTTATTACTTTGTAAAGGATGTGTTATTTTGAGTAAGACAGTAATTATTACCGGCGGTTCAAACGGAATCGGTGCCGCAACCGTGATTATGTTTGCTGAAAAAGGTTATAATGTTGTTTTGAATTACAATCGTTCAGCACAGGCCGCCTTGTTTCTGCAGGAGTCACTCACCGAAACCGGATACAATGTAACCGCTATCAGAGCTGATGTTACTAATCGAAGTGAAGTAAACACAATGATTGATAAAACCATCAAACTTTACGGAAAGGTTGATGTACTGATTAACAATGCTGCTATTGCTCAGCAAAAACTCTTTACCGAAATAACCGAAAACGATTGGAATCAGATGATTTCAACCAATCTCACGGGAACCTTTAATTGTTGCCAGGCTGTTTCCGGACACATGATTAATAATAAATGCGGCTGCATTATCAATATATCATCAATTTGGGGATTGACAGGTTCCTCTTGTGAGGTACACTATTCTGCTTCTAAGGCTGCTGTTATTGGACTCACCAAGGCGCTTGCTAAAGAATTAGGTCCCAGTAATATACGCGTCAACTGTGTTGCTCCCGGTGTTGTTGCAACTAAGATGAATCAAAATCTCTCGGTTGACGATTTAAATGTATTGATTGAT
Organism: bacterium; assembly: GCA_030535285.1. Taxonomy (GTDB): domain Bacteria; phylum Bacillota; class Clostridia; order Oscillospirales; family Acutalibacteraceae; genus JAUMXX01. The sequence goes on from JAUMXX010000057.1 coordinate 3,694, forward strand.
GAAACTCCGCTCGGTCGTATCGCCAGCGCTGAGGAGATCGCAAAAACAATATATTTTCTTGCGGATGAAGATTCGGGATTCATAACCGGTCAGATAATCAGCCCAAACGGCGGCTTTTATATATAAAAAGAATAAAATTCTCATCTTTAATGAGCGGTTTCGGTTTATATCTGATAATAGATAAAGCCCCTATTGTAAGTGCTATCCTACAATAAGGGGCTTTTTGTAATACTTTCACTTTCAGATCAATCATAAAAAGTGAGGGGTCTCTTTATACGCTGATCGTTTTATTTAGATATAAGGAATAAATATATTTACCGACGACCTTTTTGTCATACATTTTTGAAATCGCATCGCTATAAATTTCAAGCTGTTTGCGATACTTTTCTATAAACTGCTCATCATTATCAAATCTAGTCGTCTTAAAATCGACAATTAGCAGACCGTTATCATCTTCAAACAGTAAATCGACACATCCTTGAACCAAAACAGAATCGTCTTGCAAAATACCCTCATCACCTGCCGGTATTTCATAAATGAATTTCTGTTCTTTGCGGACAAAATTACTTTTTAAGATTTTATCGCACAATTCACTCTTGAAATACTTATCAGCTGTTTCTAAATCAATAGCATCTGCTTCGTATTGAGTAATAAACTCAAATTCGACAAGACGTTTTAACTCTGCTTTTATATCCCTTTTTGCTGCAGAATAATCGGCAAACTGTAAAAATCTATGTGTCGCAGTTCCACGCTCAGCCGGTGTTAGTCCTTTTTCTGACACACATTCAGGTTTTCGGGTAAAAGGTTCAATTGTATCTGAATTTTCTTCCAAAATTTCTGTAACAGAGGTTTTAGCCGAAATTTTTAACAGTTTTGACCACTTATACTCATAGTTGACAATGTCACGTATCTTTTCTACCAATGCGGGATCTGCTTGGAGATTCGAAGATTCCTTTTCTGTCTTCGGTTCATCACTAATTACCGGTTCACAGAAAGTGATTTTAAGATCATCCTGCTGTAAATTTAAAGTAGAATGTCCGATACCCGCATAATCGCACAACTCCTTACCGTCTTTATGCAGCATTGCAACCGACAAAAGCCAATCACTGTATGAATTAGCAGACAAAACCGCCACACTGTCGAGTCTGCTATGCTTAAACACTCTGCCGTCAAGCCTCGAGGAACAGGAACAGAGTTTATTTTCAAGTCTTTTCTCACATATAAACATTACTAATTTATCAACCGCACGGGTCATAGCAACATACAATAACCGCAATTCCTCTGCAATCAATTTTTGTTGTGCCGCAATAGAAATCATCTGTCGGGAAATAGTAGTGCTGTCAAATTTCTGGGTCTTTATCTTCAATCCCAACCCATACTTTTCACTTACAAGTAACCGCTTTCTTGTATCGGATTTATTAAATAACGATGAACAGGAGGCGAGAATACAAATGGGAAACTGCAAGCCTTTTGAAGCATGTATGCTCATTATTCTGACACATCCGTCACTGTGAACAGGAATCTTAAGATCATTGTTTTGGGCCAGTTTGTCGATATGCCGAATAAATCCTGATAGTCCTAAGTTACTTGTTTGCTCAAAATTAAAGACAAGTTCCTTAAACTGTAAAAGATTTTCACGTCGTCTTCCTGCCTCGCCAATCACACACATAACCTCAATTAACGATGTACGGGAATATATTTCATCAATCAGTTCAGAAAGAGGCATAGTGACGCTCAGTTTTTGAAAACTTTTTAATAAATTTAAAAAATTTCCAACCTCTGCATCACCATTTTTTGCAGCCAAAACAAAACTTCCATAGATACGTTCAGACCTATTCGACGCCTTAATTGCGGCAATTTTATCAAAATCAATACCAAATACGGGACTGCTCGCAGCCGCCAACAAAGAAATATCATTGGTAGGATTATCAATCGCCTTTAATATAGAGATGATAATTTGTATTTCAGCTGTTTTGATAAAATCGGCATTTTCAACCGAAACGGGAATTCCGCAACGTGCAAAAACATCAGCAAAAACATTAGCTTTATCAGCCGGCGAACGCATTAAAATTGCGAAATCATTAAACTGTGCGGGACGTAATTTATTACTATTTGTATCGGTAACAATTTCCTTTCCGACATTTTTTAGGATATAATCGGCAATCTGTCGGGCTTCCGATTCGGTTTTATCATACTCACCATCTAGTCCGACGCACCGCAGTTCAACCGCAGGATCATTTATTTCAGGAAAGTTAGCGCGAGGCTTTAGTTCATCCTCAATCCCATAATCCATTCCACAAGATTCGCTGTTGAAAAGCAACCTAAATGCAAAATTAATATAATTACATATCCCCTTACGACTTCTGAAATTAGAATCCAAAATTATCTTACCGGGAGGACATTCGTTCTCATTATATAATGGCAGATTGTTTTTGTAATTCAAAAAGTTCTCGGGATTTGCATATCTGAATCCATAAATACTTTGCTTAACATCACCTACCATAAACAATTTCTTTCCATCGTCAGAAACTGCAAAAAGAAGCCTGTCCTGCAGAGTGTTTGTATCTTGATATTCATCAACTAAGACTTCCGCAAAATCATTACACACCTGCCGTGAAATTTGTGACCTAATGATTTGACCGTCTTTGTATTCACAAAGCAACGACATGGCTAAATTCTCTGCCATTTCGAAAGTCAAAACATTCTGTTCGTTCATCTTCATACTGACGCGTGTTCTAAGTTGCATAATTATTTCAACAAGTTTTGCAATAGCACGCCTGCAGATAATATGTATCTGTTTTACATTGTCTAGTGTTTCATAAAAACTATCAGATAATTTTGTGATTGTATCCTTAACACTACCCCTTACATCAGACAGCATCGACTTTAAAACAAAACTATCATTCTTAGTAATTTTTCTTGCAAACGGTGGAAAATCAAAGTTATTGCAAAAAGCAATCATTCGGTTCCATTCACAATTTTCCGCATATTGGCAGGCAAAACTGATATCTTGTCTTACTTCGTTAAAAATATCAAGACAGACACCGGAAATCTGGGCATCCGCCATCATTTCAAAAATTGCGTTGTCAATTAAATTGAGGCAATTATTGAGCATGCTTTGAGCATTCGTAAATATTTCTTTAAACCAAACGGTATCTTCAACATCAGAGTCATACATTTTTACTGATTGCTCGAGCCATTTATCACCAAACGGCATGGTTCGTGAATTATTATATACACTCAACAATACCTCGGTAATCATCGACACTCCGTACTCACCGCCGAGCGAATCAGCCAACAAGA
>JAUMXX010000146.1 GCA_030535285.1 bacterium
GTTTTATGTTGCTGTTTTTTAGTTCTGCTAAGACCCCTAAAATGTCAAGATTAGGCATAAAAATATCGGCTAAAACTATATCCGGAGAGGTGTCAATAATCATTTTAAGTAGTTTTAGTCCGTCCTTTTGACACAGAACAGTTTCCATTCCGTAACTCTTTAACACATTAGAACAATTATTACCAAATTCTGTTGTGTCGTCTGCAATTATTACTTTTAACTTCGTTTCCATACAATATCCTCCTGATTTGTTATATTTTTTTGACATGGAATAATTTACCATATTATTTTTCGAAAAGCAAGACAAAAATGGAAAATTTTTCAAGTTTTTTATTTTGCAGACAAAAACAGCTATTAAAAAAAATATAAAAACAGTGGGCAACTGCCTTGATTTTTAAATAGTCAGCCGCCCAGAGATATAATTAAAGTTCGTCGAAAATAGTCATGACGCCTTTTTGTCGGTGTTCTGGTCTGCTTTTTTAGAGGCGTTAAGCATATTTTCGGCAAAAATCGCATAACCTTTTTTTGAGTTATTAACAAAAACGTGTGTAACTGCTCCTACAAGTTTACCGTTTTGAACTATTGGGGAGCCGGACATTCCCTGAACAATACCGCCGGTTTTTTCAATTAAGTCAGGGTCGGTTATTTCGATAATGAGATTTTGCGTAAGGCCGCGATCATTGAAATGAATTTTGTCTATTTTGCATTTATAAAATTTCGGATCCTGGTTATCAACCGTTGTGTAGATTAATGCATCACCTGTGGTAATCTCTTGCTTATTGGCAATCGGGACATAATCTCCTGTGTAAAAGCTTATGTCCGAACTGTATTTTGCATATACACCCGTTACACTGTTGTGAATTATCGAACCTAAAGATGTACCGGTAAATCTGCCTTTTAGTTCACCGGGTGTTCCGGAATTTCCTTTTATTACCCCAATCACTTCGGCACCAACAAATTCACCGTGATTAAGGGGAATCAGTTCACCGGTGTCGGCGTCGCAAATGGCATGCCCCAGACCGCAAATAACGCCGTTTGAGGGGTTATAAAAAGTCAGGGTGCCAATTCCGGCTGAACTGTCCCTTACCCATAAGCCGATTTTGAATCCGCTGTCATCAACGGCACGGACTGCCTGAACCGTTTTCTCCATAATTGTACCGTTGCGTTTTATTTTAAATAATAACCGGTTTCCTTCACTGCTTTTTATGATTTCGGAGACATCTGCATTACTTTCAACCTTTAGTCCGTCAATAGAAATAATAATATCACCGATTTGGATTCCGGCAGTTCTTGATGGATTTTGCAAACCTTGGGCAGTTTCAACATCACTTATTCCTACAACCATAACTCCATCGGCATAGATTTTTATGCCAAATGCTTGGCCGAGCAGTTGCACATAGGATTTATCAACAATCTTTACAGTTGTATCCGTTACAGGTATTATTCCTAAAATTTTCAGTTTTGCTTTATATTCTTTGCCTAACGAAAGAGAAGTGCTTTGCACCTTAACTGAATCACCGTCTGTTAAAATTGTTTCAACCGGGAGTGAATCGAAAATTGACAGTTCACATCCTTCGGTCATTTGAAAACTTTCAGGGGTATTATCACTTATATAGATTATCAAAGAGTATTTACAATGCATAGCGAAGGAATTACAACAAGACAAATGATTTGCCTACTAAGT
>JAUMXX010000001.1 GCA_030535285.1 bacterium
AGTCCTTTAGGAAACTGCTGGGGTATCAACGAAAATTTTTGCATACAAAATCCCGGAATAATCATCAAAAACAGCATTACAACACAGTAAACAAGTTTTGAAAATTCAATCATAAACTCCCACCAAACCACCAATATTTTTATCTGATTTCACCGATAACTTCTACTATGCCACTTCTTGCGTAAAGTGACGGCGTTACCCTTATCGTGTATCCGCAGCCTGCGGCACAGGTCCATTCTACACTCTTTTTCTGTGGTAATCCGCAAAGCGAAAGCAACTGCATTATCACTCCGCCATGCATTATAACAGCCGCCACGGTATTCGGACTTTTTGATAAATCCCAAATCACCTTATTGAGTCCAACGCAAATTCGCTTTGAAAACTCACCGAAATCTTCACCGTTAGGCAGCGACGATATTTTCCCCGCTGTCCACAACCGAAACTGCTGATCGTTTTCTAACTCTTGCGCCGTTTTGCCTTCAAAATCACCAAAGTCCAATTCCCGTAACTGTTCTATCTCTGTAATTTCTCGTCCCGGATATATACACTCTGCTGTCATTATGCATCTTTTCATCGGACTTGAATAAACCTTTTCAACTTCGGGATAAATTCCTTCATCCTTTAATGCTTTCAATGAAATTATACCATTTGTAGTAATTGGAACATCTGTAGACCCTACATATTGACCTTTTTCGTTGGCAATTGTAATACCGTGTCGAATTAAATGTATTTTATAGCACTTCAAAAACCTTCTCCTCCGTAAAAAAAATTACATTTCGTATAAAAAAATCTGTACAAATCCAATTTTTTGTATTATAATGTTCAAGCACGCAACCTATACTGTATGAATTTTGGTCACTAACGCTTAGCAGTTTAATAAAAAAGGATTGGTTAAACTTATGAATAAAAAATTTCCGGAAATAATTGCAGCACTGCGAAAATCAAAAGGAATAACGCAAAAAAAAGCCGCTGCAGATCTTCACATTTCACAAGCCTTACTATCACACTATGAAAAGGGAATAAGGGAATGCGGACTTGACTTTTTAGTAAAGCTCGGAGATTATTATTCCGTGAGTTGCGATTTCCTGCTGGGCAGAACAGAACAAGACAACAATTCGCATTTTCCCGATGAAAATATTACCGACCTGTTGCAACAGTTGTTGGAATACAGTAACAAGGCCTCCGAAATTGCAACCTCTGCCCAAACACTGATTAAAACCAACCTTAAATAATACCAAAACATCTAATTTATAAAGCAACCGATTGTGTCACCCACGTCGGATGCTTTATTTTTTTATTCGTCCAACTTAAGTACCGCCATAAAAGCCTCCTGCGGAACCTCCACGCTTCCTAAAGACCTCATGCGTTTTTTACCCTCTTTTTGCTTTTCAAGCAACTTCTTTTTTCGGGTTATATCACCACCGTAGCACTTTGCCAAAACATCCTTGCGCAAGGCTTTTACCGTTTCACGAGCTATGATCTTTCCACCTACGGCAACCTGTATAGGCACCTCAAACAGTTGTCTCGGAATATACTCCTTCAAACGCTCGGCTATACGCCTAGCCCGATTGTACGCGTTATCTGAATGAACTATAAACGAAAGCGCATCTACAATATCGCCTGCAAGCATAACGTCGAGTTTTACCAACTTGGATTTTTCATAGCCTTTTATCTCATAATCATAACTGGCATAACCCTTTGTTCTGGATTTAAGTGCATCAAAGAAATCGTAAACGATTTCGCCCACAGGCATAACATAGTGAATGTCGACACGCTCGCCCATATAACTCATACCGATATATTCGCCCCTGCGTTCTTGGCACAATCCCATTATTGCACCGACAAATTCGCTCGGAGCATAAATATTAACATCAGCCATCGGCTCATAGGCATCAATTATTGTTGCCGGGTCGGGATAATTGGTAGGGTTGTCAATAGACACCGTTTCACCGGTTGACAAATCAAATCGGTAAACGACACTCGGAGCTGTTGTTACAAGATCCAGGTTGTATTCCCGTTCAAGTCGCTCCTGAATAATCTCCATATGCAAAAGACCCAGGAAACCACATCTGAAACCGAATCCCAATGCGCTGCTGGTTTCGGCTTCAAACAAAAGCGAAGCGTCATTTAATTGAAGTTTTTCAAGTGCCTCGCGCAGATCGGAATACTTGGCTCCGTCGGCCGGATAAACGCCGCAAAACACAACCGGATTAACCTTTTTGTATCCCTCAAGCGGTGCAAGTGCCGGTCGTTCGACCGTTGTTATAGTATCACCCACACGGGCGTCAATAACATTTTTAATTGATGCTGCAATATATCCTACCTCACCCGTTTTCAGTTGGTCACATGGCACCATACCAGTCGCAAACTTTCTGCCGATTTCAACAATATCGAACTCTGCGCCTGTCGCCATCATGCGTATCTTTTGTCCGCTTTTTACAGTACCCTCGACAACACGAAAATGTACAATTACCCCTTTATATTGATCATAATACGAATCGAAAATCAACGCCTTAAGCGGCGCTTGTGAATCACCTGACGGTGCCGGAAAATTAGTCACAATTTTTTCTAAAACTTCGGTTATGTTAACCCCGTTTTTTGCTGAAATCAGCGGGGCCTCATCTGCCGGTACACCGATTACATCCTCTATTTCACCTTTAACACGTTCCGGCTCTGCGCTGGGTAGATCAATTTTATTTATAACCGGAAGTATCTCAAGGTTGTGGTCAACCGCCAAATACGCATTGGCAAGCGTCTGCGCCTCAATTCCCTGTGAAGCATCTATAATCAAAATTGCACCTTCACAAGCAGCAAGCGACCGCGACACCTCATAGTTGAAATCCACATGCCCCGGTGTGTCTATCAGGTTAAGTTCATATTCAAATCCGTCGGACGCCTTATAATACAAAGTGATAGGATGGGCTTTAATTGTTATTCCGCGCTCGCGCTCAAGATCCATACTGTCAAGCAACTGATCCTCCATATCACGAAGTTCAACCGAATCGGTTAATTCTAAAAGGCGGTCAGCCAAGGTAGACTTGCCATGGTCAATATGCGCAATAATGCAAAAATTTCTGATTCTCTCTATTGGTATATCCACTGCCGTTTCCCCTTTTATCTTTTTATAAACAAGTTGGGTTTGTTAATTTCAAATTACATCTGAAACCATTAATATTTTAAACATTAGTATAACATAAACACCGGCTTGCTTCAATACAAATTGTTTAATATTACGGCATCTGCCCTTTTTTGCTTTAAACAAAACAAATCACGCCGTTTATTAAAACCCAAACTGTGATCTGCAAAGTTCAAAAAGCAAAAAAGGCACCCTCGGGTGATTAGCAAGTCCCGGGATGCCTTTCAAGAATGATTTTAATTTTCTTTGCACTCTTTTTTCTTTTCCTGATCATATCTGCGCAGTATATCAAGCAATTGTGATGCCTGTTGTGCAAGCGTCTGGGCGTATTCCTCAAACATTTCCCTGAGTTGATCATTGTCTTCAATTTCGTCGACATACTTTCTGAAATCCCGAACAAGTTCCATAGTATTCTCCCACGCTCTTAACACCCTGTCGCGTGCTGTTATTTTAATCCCGTGTAATTCATTCATTTTCTTTTACTCCGTTTCATATTTTAAAAAGTTTATCTATTTGATATCCCCGGTTGCCGGATTGTCGATCAAATTACCGTCTTGAGTAAATCTTGAACCGTGGCATGGACAATCCCAACTGTGTTCAAATTTATTCCATTTTAAAGCGCAGCCCAAATGCGGACACCTCTTTTGTGAAAAACTTAAAAGATCCGCAACATAATGCGCCATATTTACTGCAAGTTGCGGCCGCAAAATCGTCCTCGAGGGCGAGAACATCTCACAATATGGATTTTTCTTTTCCATTATAATATCCGATAGTATCATTGCGCCAACCATTGAAGAGGTCATGCCCCATTTGTTGAATCCGGTTGTAACATATATATTCTCGGTTAATGCCGAATAATTTCCAATGTAGGCAACACCGTCAAGTGTCATACAATCCTGGGTTGCCCAACGGCAGACTTCCTCTGATTCGGGATAATATTTCTTGGCAAAGTCTGTTAAGCCCTGCCAACCGCCGCCCGAAGTTCCGGTGCGATGCCCGCCACCACCTAGCAACAAGTGTCCGTTATAATTTCTAAACGAAAGCCCGTTTTCCGCCTGATCGACATACATCCCATTTACATCGGGAACATTCTTAAGTGCAACTACATATGATCTGTGCTGATACATCTTCATAAAAAAACTTCCGTGCTTATTGATAAAGGGAAAATGTGTTGCAACTATTGCTTTTTTAAACTCTATCTTGGAATGTTCAGTAACTGCGGTATCATCCGAAACTTCCAAAACCCGCGTTTGCTCATAAATTTCCAGTCCGTCTGTAACAGCCGACAAAAACTTTATTGGATTAAACTGTGCTTGATTTTTAAACCGTACCGCCCCTGCAACCGAAAACGGAAGCGGTAACTCGGACACAAAATCCGCTTTAAAATCCAAGGTGTTAAGTGAAGATAGTTCTTTTTCAATAATGAATCTGTCGGAAAGTGAGTATACAAAAGAATCCTTCTCCTCAAAATCGCAGTCGATATCTTTGCATAGTTCTCTGAATTTTTGAAGTGCTGCTTGGTTAGCATTAAGATACATTAGGGTTTTTTGTTTTCCGAAACGTCCTAACAACTTGCTGTAAATCAGCCCATGCTGGATCGTTATCTTGGCTGTTGTGTTTTTAGTAATTTTACTGCAGACTCTATCCGCCTCAACCAAGACACACTCAACCCCTGCATCTTTCAACAACCGTGCGCACAAAATTCCTGCTATTCCGCCGCCAATCACAAGCACATCTGTCTTTATATTATTTTTTAGAGGTTCAAACCTTGGAATATCGGTTTGTCCTGACCATATTGATTCCATAAATCCACCATCCGAAAATATTATTTACCGGGTTTAAAATTATATTCAAACGTCGACCCGCTTCAACATGTTGACAAGTATTAAAAGCAGAATATAATTACTTATATACCCTATAAAAAGGATGGATTGTTTTGAAGAACATCTTCTCTGAAAAATTTTACGGAATTCGTAAAAACAATAGGCTTTGTTCAAAAAAAATTGAAAAGCTCGTTTCACAAAACAGCGACCCCGTATCAGTTTTTGTGTATAAAAAAATTGATTCTACCAACAGTTTTGCCAAAAAACTGCTCAAATCGGGATTGAAAACTCCGGCAATCATTACAGCAGACACTCAAACCCAAGGACGCGGCAGACTGGGACGCAGTTTTTATTCACCCAAGAAAACCGGAATTTATATGTCGGTTATAGTTTTCCCTGATATACAAATATATAACGCCGTTTCGATCACAACAGCGGCAGCGGTCGCAGTGGTGCGTGCAATCAAACATTTTGCTCCGCTTGATTTAAAAATAAAGTGGGTTAATGATATTTTTCTTAACAATCGTAAAGTATGCGGGATTTTAACCGAAACCTCCTCTTCCGGCTTAGATGACACAAACGGTATTATTATAGGAGTAGGGATTAATCTGACAACAACTTCTTTCCCGCAAGATATTGCCCATTCGGCAACCTCTCTCAATTGCGACTTGATTGAAAGAAACCAACTTGTCGCCCAGATAGCAAAAGAACTTTTTGGGGTCTGCAAAGATTTAAGCGAGCATACATATATGGACGAATACCGTAAATATTCACTTGTGCTCGGAAAAGAAATAGAGTATTCAAAAGACGGTAAAAAAACAACCGCAAAGGCAATCGGCGTAGAGGATGACGGAGGGCTTGTAGTTGAGCACCATGACAAAACAAAAAGCGTTTTAACAAGTGGAGAGATTTCTGTTTCTTTAAAATAAGCAAACTTCTCTTTATCCAAGAAAATCATATGTGCTTTTTAATTTGACAAAGCCCCGCCTGCATTAATTCTGAACAGGTCCAGTAAAAACGAACAATATACAAAAGCCCCCTATTGTAAAACGATACTTACAATAGGGGGTGTCTGTTGTCGGTTTTGCCGAACCTATTCATTTTATTCTTTATTACTGCTTTCTCTCTTGCTTGGGTAGTCCGAAATCATCTGGCTGATCCAACCCTTGCCGCGCTTAATAGACAGATATCCGGTCGCAGATGCAAGCAGCGCACCCATGCAGTCAACAATTATATCCTTGACGGTATCGGTAATCGCAGAGTGTCCCGAAAGCACCGTTTTGTCAGCAAGCATAAACTTTTGCATATTCAGTCCCAAAAAATCATCCGCACAATACTCATATATCTCCCACACTGCCCCGATAGTCACAGCAAAACAGAAGGAAAACAACGCCACAAAAAACGGTGACAATTTTATGCTTGTATGCTCATCACGATTTAAAAGCGAAACCACCATATAAACGAAAGAACCTGCCATTATAATTCTGAAACAATGCAGGATGACGTCCCAATTTTTAACCGTATAAAAGAAATCTCTGACCTCACCGAGAAAAATAGCACAATATAAAAATATAATATACATCAAACACAGTGTTGTCGGTATTTCAAACTTAAACTTTTTCTCTAAAATCATCGGGACATGTATAACAACAATACCTAAAAGACATTGGATAAGCATCAGCGCATAGTCGGCCCTTGAGCGAAAATACTCCCCGAGGCCGAATATCCTCAGTGTCAAAAAAACCGCAGGAATTATAAAACTTATCAGCACAATAATATATGCTGTTTTCAAAACTTGTTCCTTGCTTAACGGTCTGATTTTTTTCAAAACAGAGCCACCTCAATCCGTTTGTAAAATTTCCATTTTGTGTTGACATATACCTACCACAATAGTATACTTCTCATGTAATATTTTTTCAATATAAATTAGTTAGAAGGTGCCGATATGTCAAGTTACGTTACAAGAAAAACCCCCGGCGATACCTCTTGGTTTGTGCATGATAGGTTCGGAATGTTCATTCACTTCGGTTTGTATTCCTTGCCCGGAAGACACGAATGGGTTAAATGCAACGAAAGAATGACCGACGAAAAATACGACAAATATTTTGAATATTTCGACCCGGATATGCTGGATATGAAAGAATGGGCGCGCCAGGCAAAAGCAGCCGGTATGAAATATGCCGTTATTACAACAAAGCATCACGAAGGCTTCTGCCTGTTTGACACAAAATACACCGACTACAAAAGCACTAATACAAAATACGGTCGCGACATAATTTCAGATTTTGTTGAGGCTTTCCGCGCAGAAGGAATTCATATCGGTTTTTACTACTCTCTGCTTGACTGGCATCATCCCGATTTTACCATTGACAAGTTGCACCCGCAACGCGGTGACAGTAACATTGCGGAACAAAACGCAGGCCGTAATATGAAAAACTACACCAAATACATGCGCGACCAACTTACCGAACTTCTTACAAATTACGGAAAAATCGAAATTTTATGGCTTGACTTTTGCTATGATACAACACCCCAGGACAGCGTTGCCGGAAAGGGCGCGGAGGATTGGGAAGCTGAGGAACTTATTAAGACTGTTCGGTCCCTTCAGCCCGATATAATCATTAACAACCGTTCGGGCATTGACCAAGATTTGTGGACACCTGAACAATGTCAACCAACTTCCTGGATCAAACACGAAGAAACCGGGGAACTTCTTATTTGGGAAGCCTGCCACACCTTTTCGGGTTCATGGGGATATCACCGTGATGAATCCAAATGGAAAACCCCTAAGATTTTGCTTGAACTGCTGGTTAATACCGTTGCCTATGGCGGTAATCTTATTATGAATGTCGGACCTACCGCACGCGGAAATTTTGACCACCGTGCCGAAAACGCTCTTAAGGTATATGCCGACTGGATGAAGTATAACAATAAATCAATATACGGATGTACAATGGCAGAACCGGGCATCTCGACCCAAAACGGCTGCCAACTCACCCAAAGCACCGACGGCAAACGGCTTTACATCTTTTTATTGGATTACCCGTTTGTTACGGTTAGCGTGGACGGCATAGCTGATAAGGTAGACTATGCACACTTTTTACACGACGGAAGCGAAATTCCTTTCAGAAACAGCAACGACAAATCAAAGCCTAACGCTGTGTTCTTCACTATACCGGAGGTTGCACCTAATTCTGTGATTCCGGTCATAGAAGTATTTTTGAAGTAAATTATATTAAGTATTTTAAAAAAACACCGAATCGGATTTAAAAGCGATTCGGTGTTTTTTTATATGTTTATAACCCCATAAACCTTAATCTTTTAAAAGTTGCTTATAAAGTTTTATATACTCATTTGCCGAACGAGACCAACTGTTATCACATTCCATAGCACGCTTAACAAGAATTTCCCAACCCTCTTTATTGTGATAACCCTTGACCGCACGCTCGACCGCATACGCCATATCGTCTGCATTATATGATTTAAAGGTAAAACCGTTTCCTTTTCCATCACCGCTGTCAATAATAGTGTCTGCCAATCCACCGGTTTCCCTTACTATAGGAATCGAACCGTAGCGCAGTGCTAAAAGTTGAGAGAGTCCGCAAGGCTCACTTTTTGACGGCATCAGAAACATATCCGATCCGGCATAGATTTTATGTGCCAGATGCGGCACAAAGCCCAACCTCAACGCTACTTTATCCGGATGGCCTTGAGCCATATTATGAAAAAACGTTTCAAACTCCCATTCTCCGCTGCCTAAAATAACAATCTGCACATTCAAATCCAGCAGTTTTTCAAAAGCATACTTTACAAGATCGAGTCCTTTATGTGACACAAGTCTTGTCACCATACCGATAAGCGGAATGTCCTTATCCTCAGGAAGCCCCATAAGTTTTTGAAGCTGTTGTTTGTTTTTGCTCTTGCCGGAAAAATCGTCACTGCTGTAATTTTCAAATATGTGCGTATCGGTTTCAGGATTGTAAACCTCAGTATCAATCCCGTTTATAATCCCCGATGTTTTCCACCTGCGATCACACAAAATACTGTCCAGCCCATGAGAAAACCAAGGATTCAATATCTCGTTAGCATAGGTCGGACTAACCGTCGTGACTCGGTTGGCGCACTCTATACCGCCCTTCATCAAGTTAACACAACCGTCATATTCCACCGACTGTGCCTTACCCGTGTCAAGTCCCAAGACATCGCCCATTAATTCCTTGCCGTATTTGCCTTGATACTGAATATTGTGGATTGTAAAGACGGTCTTAATGTCGCGATAAAATTCATTATTGCGGTAAAACATATCAAGATACACCGGAACAAGTGCGGTTTGCCAATCATTGCAATGTATAACATCGGGTTTGAAATCCAAATGCGGTAAAACCTCAATTACTGCACGGGAAAAAAACGCAAACCTTTCGGCATCATCATAATGACCGTAAAGCCCGTTCCTTTTAAAATAATACTCATTGTCTATTAAGTAATATATAACCCCATCAATATGCGCCTCAAAAACACCGCAATACTGCTGACGCCACGAAACAGGAACCGAAATGCTTGTTACAAATTTTAAGGTGCTTCTCAATTCGTCGCTTAATCCTTCGTAAAGCGGAAGCATCACCCGACACCCGACAAACCTCTTTCTTAACGCCTTGGGTAAAGCACCCATTACATCCGCAAGCCCGCCCGACATAGCAAAAGGATACGCTTCACTTGCTGCAAATAAAACCTTCATAAAAACACCCCCACCTTTTCACAAAAAACAAACTACCGTACACGGTATTATAATCTATACGGTCTGTTTTAGATATTGTCACACATCTGTATTTTTGTGGACATACATCGGATTATGTTTCGTGCCCGACAGCCGTTCTCCCGCATTAACCCTGACAAGTTTATCGACAATTACGTTATCAAGTTGTGAACCGTTGCCAATAACCGAATCTTCCAGTATTATGCAGTTTTTAACCACGGCATTTTCGCCTATACAAACTCCACGGGAAATCACCGAATTAATAACGGTTCCATCAATTTTGCAACCGTCTGCGACAAGCGAACCGACGGCATACGAATGCAACCCGTATTTTGTCGGCATATCGTCGCGGGTTTTTGTGTAAACCGGTCTTTGACTCGTGAAAAGCTGCCTTCTGATATCAGAATCATTAAGCAGGTCAAAATGTGTATTATAATAGCTAATCAAACTGTCTATAACTACAGCATAACTATCAACTTTATAGCCGAAAATTCTTAATTCCTGCACATTTTTTTGCATAATATCTTTCGCAAAGTTTTTTCTGCTTCTGCTGTTGGCATCCTCTATTAACCTTATCAACAATTTCTTCGAAAGCAGAATTACATCCAGACTAAAATCGCGTTGCTCGTCGGTCTGCTCTGAAACAAGAATATCAACTACCCGACCCTGCTGATCAACCTCAAGCGACATAGTGTCAGGATGCTTTTTGGGAAGATACCCGTTTTTATAGCACACTGTAATATCAGCATTTGTTCTGCTATGTTGCCTGACCATATCCTCAACATCAAAATTCATAACCACATCGGCATCACACAAAACAACATATTCCTCAGGGGAGTTCTTAATGAATTCCATTTCACCGTATATGGCTTCAATATGGTTTGTATATACTCCGGATTTTCCGGTTGAAAAAGGGGAGAGAATGTAAATCCCCCCGTTTTTTCGGTCAAGATCCCACGGTTTGCCGTTTCCGAGATGGTTCATTAACGACTGATAGTTTGCCTTTGTTATTATACAAACCTTAGAAATTCCCGCATTTACAAGATTCGACAACGAAAAATCAATCATCCTGTATCTCGCACCGAACGGAATTGATCCTGTTGCTCTTTTTTCTGTCAGTTCATAGATTAAATCATCATGCGTATTAGGAAAAACAATTCCCAGGATTTTATTTGTCCTCATATTAATCTCACCGTGTCCCTTCCCAGACATAAATTGCGATACAAAACCACCAATACTGCTACGAGCCGCTGTCATTTTACATCAGAGCGGTTTAGATTCGCACATTTCATTTCCGACATTTAATTTCAAAGCAACTGACCGTTTTTTAAAGTAAAGTTTTGCACCATCAGACCTTTGCAATATCGGACGTAATCATTTGCTTGGCTTTGATCTCAACATCCTCACCTATGGTAATTCCGGCACCTACAACCGCAACTCCCCAGTCTTCGAGATTGTCAATTTCCTCCGGTTTCTCACCCACGCGGGCACCCCTTTGGATAATTGTGTTTTCGGCAATTATTGAATACTGCACTTTGGCATCTTTGCAAATTTTAGCACCCGGCATAATTATTGAGTATTCAACCGTTGCGCCCGGTTCAATGATAACATTCTCAAAAATTACCGAATATTCTATATCACCGCTTATTTCACAACCTTCTGTAATAAGTGAATTCTGCACATTGGCGCACTGCGCAATATACTGTGCCGATGACGAGGGTGTTGCGGAATAAATTTTCCAATCGGGATCGGATAAATCCAACTCAACCTTTGGATTGAGCAGGTCAAGATTTGCCTCCCATAACGAATCTATCGTTCCTACATCTTTCCAATAATCACTGTATCGGTAACACACTAATTTTTGTTGGTCATCAAGCATCGACGGAATTACATCTTTACCGAAGTCTTTTGATGACTTGTCATTCTTATCATCCGTCTCAAGATAATATTTCAACTTATCCCACGAAAAAACATATATTCCCATTGAAGCCAGATTGCTTTTGGGGTTTGCGGGCTTTTCCTCAAACTCATAGATGCGACCGTCCGCATCGCAGTTCATAATTCCAAAACGCGAAGCCTCTTCGGCAGGCACCTCCAAAACAGCAATAGTACAGTCGGCACCTGTTTCCTTGTGCTGCTTTATCATCTTTGAGTAATCCATTTTATATATATGGTCTCCCGAAAGTACCAGTACATATTCGGGATTGTACCGTTCGATAAAAGGTATATTCTGATATATCGCATTTGCCGTACCTTTATACCAATCAGCCCCGCCGATCTGCTGATACGGCGGAAGAATGTGGACACCACGATTAAAACGATCAAGATCCCATGGTTTTCCGCTACCGATATAGTCACTGAGTTCCAACGGCTGATATTGTGTTAAAACACCAACCGTGTCAATACCCGAATTTATACAATTTGAAAGTGGAAAATCTATTATCCTGTACTTGCCGCCGTACGGGACGGCAGGCTTTGCGATCTTTTCGGTCAAAACACCCAATCTGCTACCCTGTCCTCCTGCAAGCAACATTGCTACACATTCAACCTTTTTCAAGTATTGTCACTCCCCGTTTTGATTTAACATTTCAATGCAGTTTTAACTTTTTAACTGACTTCTTGGCATGCGGCTCACTCTTAAAATACAAAACCGACATCGCAGGAATCTCAATTTCAATCGAATTATCATATCCATGCATGGATATGCTTTGTGAGATTACACTCTTGCTAATCGGGCTTCCGTTTCCACCGAACTTTATATCATCACTGTTTAACGCAACTTTATAACGTCCCTTGTCGGGTACACCTATACGGTATCCGCTACGGTGTACCGGCACAAAATTACAAACACAGATTATCTTGTTACCCAACCTATCTATCCGCATAAACGCGATAACACTTTGCAGGTTATCATCATTGGAAATCCACCTGAACCCTTCCCAAGAATCATCAATTTCCCACATCTGAGGATTTGCAACATAAAATTTATTTAAGGTTGCTACGAAGTTTTTCATCTGCAAATGCCTGTCATATTTAAGCAGAAGCCAATCAAGTTCCTGTTTATAATTCCATTCAATAAACTGGGCAAACTCCTGTCCCATAAAGGTTAATTTTTTACCCGGATGCGCAATCATATATGCATAAAATGCCCTTAGTCCCGAAAACTTCATATCATATTCACCCGGCATCTTATTTATAAGTGAACACTTTCCGTGAACCACCTCATCATGAGAAATCGGAAGTACAAAATTTTCAGAAAACGCATAAAAAAACGAAAAGGTAAGGCACCCGTGATTGTCTTTTCGGTAAATCGGATCAAGTGACATATACCTTAACATGTCGTTCATCCAACCCATATTCCACTTAAAATTGAACCCCAATCCGCCAACATCTACCGGCTTTGTAACCATAGGCCATGCAGTAGATTCCTCAGCGATCATCATGGCCTTCTCGTGCTTTGCAAAAACCGCTGTATTAAGTCTTTTTAAAAAATCAATTGCCTCAAGATTTTCCTTGCCGCCATATCTGTTTTTTACCCATTCCCCGTTTTTGCGGTTATAGTCAAGATACAGCATAGAGGCAACTGCATCAACACGCAGTCCGTCAATATGATAAACATCAAACCAATAAAGTGCATTGGAAATCAAAAAACTGATTACTTCGTTGCGTCCGTAATCAAAAACTGCCGTTCCCCATTGTTTGTGCTCACCTTTTCTTGGATCAGAATACTCATAACACGGCTGCCCGTCAAATCTATACAGACCGCATTCATCCTTGGGAAAATGAGCAGGAACCCAATCGAGAATTACGCCGATACCCTTGCTGTGCAATATGTCAACAAACCTCATAAAATCCTTAGGCGTACCGTATCTTGACGTAGGAGCATAATACCCGATAACCTGATATCCCCAAGAACCATCAAAAGGATATTCCGAAACCGGCATAATTTCAACATGGGTGTATCCCATCTCAAGCACATATTCCGACAATTCCTCAGCGATTTTTACATAATCAAAACAATTACCGTCATCATATTTTTTCCAAGAACCTAAATGAAGTTCATATATATTTATAGGACTGTTATAAATATCTTGCTCAGTTTTTCTGTCAAACCACTGTTTATCTCCCCAAATATAGTCCTCAATGTCATATATTTTTGATGCGTTTGCCGGGGGAGTCTCAAAATGAAACGCAAACGGATCACTTTTGAAAAGTTTTTCTCCCGACTCGGCAGTAACACAATATTTATATGTTTCATATTCACCAATATTGTCAATAAATTTCTCAAAAATTCCGTTACCGAGATTATCCATTAAATAAACGCCGTCTTGCCATCCGCAAAAATCACCCACGACCGAAACCGACCGCGCGTTTGGTGCCCACACCCTGAACATAACTCCCTTAACACCGTTATTGTATTCAAAATGCGAACCAAAATACCTGTAGATGTCGGTAGCGTTGCCGCTAAAAAACTGTGACAACATTTCAGAATTTTCCACAATATCCACCCCTTTGGAACTTTCAATCTGCCAATTGTGAACCACAGCAACACAAATATTGCTCATTCAAATAATATTTTATCAAAATATACCACTCTTTTCAACCTGTTTTTAGTAATTTATTTATAAGCAAAGCGGCTGTTTTGTTACATTTTTTAGTAAATTTATACAGTAATCGTCATATTTTTTAACCCGACAAAATAATCTTCAAAACAAAAACTGCGACAGACCGAGAATTAACAAACACCGTTATTCTCAACGTCGGTCGCAGTTAACAAACTAAGCTTTTAAATTTTTCTTTACCGAAGCCCCGACTACCGGAACTATTACGACAGCCAATCCAAGTTCCACCAGACCGTTTATGGTTACCGTCGTTTTATAAATTTGTGTCAGAGTGGCGCCCAGGGAAACAAATCCTGTTCCGAAAAGCGAAATTGCAGTCAGCACAAAAAATGTGTTAAGTAGCGTACCTATTACTGCTGCAACACCCATTGACAATCGTTCGGATCCCTTTATCCTCTTGAAAAGTTTTTTTGCCAGAATAAAAACCAACGACGTAAATAATCCCACTAAAATTCTCGGCAACACCGATATTCGCGGATCCATAAAAATCGCACCGTCTGCAGTAATTCCGGAAAACGCATACACCAAACACGTTATTCCCCAAACAAGTCCCAGCCCTGTGCCATATATCGGTTTTTCCAGAACAACGATTCCCAGAATCACAACTACATGTAATGTTGTAATGCTCAGAACACCGTAACTGAAATACCCCGCATACGGTATGAAGGTCAGCGCCACGACGATCGCACAAAACAGTGCAAATACCACCCGTGAAAAATTTTTTGTACCTCTAGCCATTTTAAATCCTCCTTGCTACTGTTCCTTTCGCAAAACAGTTCAATCTCAACCGTTATGCCCGGATACAGTGCGTTTATTACTACGGTTTTAAACCGCTGTTAAACAAAGTAAATGCGCTAAAATCTACCGTGCCGAAGAATCAACATTCTTTTCATGTATGATTCTCAACCCGTCAAGCAACAACTTTTGGTCATATACTATATCATTTTTACAATGCTTTATAATGTTGCACGCCAATCCCCCGGTTGCAACAACAGTCGCCTTTTCACAAAGGGTGTTTTGAATCCGTTCAATCATTCCGTCAAGCATTGCAGCAGTCCCGAAGACAACCCCCGATTTCATACTGTCAACTGTATTGCTTCCTATGACACTTTTAGGTGTACCGATATCAATTTGCGGCAGTTGAGCAGTCTTGGAAGACAGTGATTCAAGCATCAAATTAACTCCGGCCATAATCGCGCCACCCACAAAACTACACTCTTTATTTACCACACTGATGGTTGTAGCTGTACCCATATCTATTATTATACATGGTGTCGGATATTTTGAAATCGCCCCAACAGCACCCGCAACCAAATCTGCACCGAGCTGTGCCGGATTGTCTATTTTAATATTAAGTCCTGTTTTAACTCCCGGACCCAAAACCAATGGTTCAATCTTAAAAAGTCTTTCAATGGCCTTGCAGATTGCGCTTTGTGCAGACGGAACAACAGAGCTTATTATTGCACTGTCTATGTCCTGACACCCGTTAAACAAAAATATCCCCTTAATCTCTACTGCATACTGATCTTCCGTTTTGTTTTTTTCGGTAACAATCCTCGCGGTGAAAACCAGATCTTCACGGTCGTACACCCCAAGAGTTATATTGGTGTTGCCTATATCACATACAAGTAACACATTCCCAACTCCTTTTTCAATTGCGATGTATACACCACTCCAACAGAGTGTCATCAAACAAGGTTTTATAAATTTTACATTTTTATTATCCTATTGTCAAGAACACTTGTGCCGGCGGGCTGAAACAATGTACTTGTATCTGAAAATTTTATATGATACAATAATTAAGTATAATTGCCCCTGAACTCAAATTCTGTCTACACTTGACGGCAGGCAGTGTTTTTTAGGGACTAAACCTGTAAAAAGTAATTAAACGGTTGCGAAAAGGATGTTTATATATGGATAAAAACGATATATACAGTAATGATTCCAACAACGGATTCACCGTTTTCGACATTGAATTTGACTCAGGCAGAAAAGATTCCTCCGATTCTCACAAACAACAATCTGTCCTGTTAGCCGGTTACAATAAAGATGCAAAAACCAGAAAACTGATAAAAAAGAAAAAGAAACAACTGATAATTACAAACGTTTGTCTGAGTATTCTTCTTGTAATTACCCTTGTGGCAACCTCCGGACTGCTCATTTTTCAATATGTTTTCAGCGGATTTGACAGCGGTGTAAAGTTAGAAGAGAAGGATTTAGGTATTTCGAGTGAGCATATCGGTAATAAATATACTCACATAAAAAACATCGCGCTCTTTGGGGTAGATACAAGAGATTTTTCAAAAAATAAAAACGCAGGAAGATGTGACTGCGTTATTATCCTGTCAGTCAACACAAAACAGCGCACCTTAAAAATGGTGTCCATTCTTCGCGATACCTTGGTGAAAATTGAGAAAAACGGCCACCAAAAGATTGCCCACTCCTACGTCTATGGCGGTGCGCAACTCGCAGTTAAGACCATTAATACAAACTTCAACATGAATATAACCGACTATGTAACGGTTAATATGAGCCAGCTTTCTGCTGTTATAGATTTAATGGGCGGCATTGATATTGAAATTACCGAGCAGGAGAGAGTTGCCCTGAACGGACTGACAAACTCCGAAGGATTCGGAATTAAAACGGTACCCAAAAGCGCGATAAACTCAAATGGCGTGGCACACCTTAACGGCGGACAGGCTATGTGTTTTGCAAGAATCAGAAAGATCGACAGTGACAATGCACGTGTCGGACGTCAATCAAAGGTTTTAGGCGCGCTCTTGGCAAAAGTTCAGCAGATGAGGATTACTAAATATCCCGGTCTTCTCAGAGCAATTTTAAGTGAGGTTGAGACTTCGCTTACATACTCCGAAATTATTTCCTATGTTCCTATGGCAACTGCCGGAAAATTAACGCTTGAAACCATGTCTGTTCCCGGAGAGGAAGATAACGCAAGGGGCGGCCAATACGATATTTACGGAAATTACAGTTCAAGCAACGCTTGGGTCTGGCAGTTTGATCTTGACAAAGCATCTCAGCGGATTCACGACTGGATATACACACCAGATGCCGACGCTGCGGATAACCAATCTGTGTCGGAAATATCGGACGACAGTGAAGACTGAGTGAATTGTTGCATAAACTCAAAAGTAACTTACTGTTTAATTTTAGTATTGACTTATCTATAAGCTGTTGTTATAATAATGTGTACTATTGGTATATTATACCTTAGTTCCTTGCTCAAAACGTGTTTTGAGCCACAAGTCCAAAAGGAGGTGCAAGATTCATGGCTACCGCAAAATATGAAGCAATGATGGTTTTCTCTGTTAAAAACGCAGAAGAAGAAGTTTCTGCTTTGACCGAGAAATTCAAGACTCTTATTGAAAAAAACGGTACGATTGAGAAGATTGACGAATGGGGAAAACGCCGTCTGGCTTACCCGATTAATGATGAACCTGACGGTCATTATGTTCTCGTTGATTTCGAAAGCGGCCCTGATTTTCCCGCTGAGTTTACCCGTGTAGCAAAAATCACAGAAGGCGTTCTTCGTATTATGATCACAAAAAAATAAGCGAGGGATAAACAAATGATAAATGTTGTTGTTTTAACCGGCAGACTTACTGCTGATCCCGAACTCCGTCACACCACTTCGGGAATCGCAGTCACAAGCTTTTCTATCGCTGTCGACCGCCGTTATAGAAGCGGAGAAGAAAGACAAACAGATTTTATTAATATTGTCGCTTGGAGAGCAAACGCTGAATTTGTCAGCAATTACTTTAAAAAGGGACAACTTATTGCTATTGAGGGTTCAATTCAAACCCGCAGATATCAAGATAAAGACGGTAATAACCGCGTTGCTTTCGAGGTTGTTGCAAACAATGTCCAATTCGCAGAATCTAAGCGTGATTCGGCACGCCCCGAACAGACCGGTGACGGTGCTGTTCCGACAACCCCCGTTTCATTTTCAAACAGTGACTCGGGTGACTTTACGGAATTTGCCGAAGATGAGGATTTACCGTTCTAATTTGATATTCTTTCATTTTATTTTATCTAAGGAGGTAACCTTTCATGGAAAGACCTGAGAGATCCATGCATCACAAAAGTCGCAAGAAGGTTTGTCACTTTTGTGTTGACAGGGTTGAAGCAATAGATTACAAAGATGTCGCAAGACTTCGTAAATTCGTTTCGGAAAGAGGAAAAATTCTTCCTCGCCGTGTGACCGGAACTTGCGCTGCACATCAACGTGAACTTACAACCGCAATCAAGCGTGCTCGTTACGTTGCTTTATTGCCCTATACTGCAGACTAATTTTTAAAATTATTCTAAGACCGACAAAACCTTAATCTTGTCGGTCTTTATTATTTTTACCGACTACCGATAATTTTGCTTTTTACTTAATTTAAATAGTATATTTTACCTTTTTTTGATAATAAAAGTATTTAATTTCTGTCTGTTGTATAAATTTTTATAATTTCCATTAATTTATTTTGATTTTTATTCTAAACAGTGCTATAATTATAACACGCAAATTTTAACCTATTTGTGTTTTGACGGTAATAACCTAACCGTTAACAATTTATCTTATTATTTACAGGTGGTCTTTTAAATGTTCAAAGTTATTAAAAACTTCTTTTTGTATACGATTATAATAAGCACTATTGCGGTGATATTTTCATTTCCCGCCGGGATTAATGCCAGCGCGGCATCCCCATCACTTGAAGTGTCGAGTGCTCACGGTGTCGGTGGTTCAACCGTTAACATAAAGATTTCTATTAAAAACAACCCCGGTCTGTCGGCTCTTAAACTTTCGGTAAAATACAGCAAATATCTTTCTTTAGTTAATGTGTCGGATAACGGTTTGTTGGGTGTTGCGGTAATAGACCCATCTTATCAAAACCCTCAAACACTCTACTGGTACAATATAAAAGGTTCCGCGAAAAACGGTGTTGTGGCAACACTTTCTTTCCGTGTTGCAGATTATGTGCCAAACGGTGAAGCGGGTGTTATCAGCGTTTCCACCGAAGAGGCCCTTGATAAAAATATGAAAAATGTGTCTTTTTCAACCGTGAATTCAACCGCCATTTGCACCCACAAGTCGACCTCAGAGAAGGTAATATCTAAGTCTACCTGTATCCGTGCAGGAGAAATTAATGTCGTGTGCAACACCTGCAATAAAATTTTGCAAAAGAAAAGTGCTCCGCTTACCGAACATACATACGGTACGTTTTCTGTAATAAAAGATGCAACCTGTACCTCAACGGGAGTAAAGGTTGCTGTTTGTGTGGTTTGCGGACAAAAATACCCGGCAACCATAGCTAAAAAAGCTCATGAATATAAAGACTCGGTTACTATTAAAGGTCCTACCTGCACCGAAAACGGTATTTCGGTTAGATCCTGCAAACATTGCGGAGATA
The DNA here is from genome assembly GCA_030535285.1 of bacterium. Classification (GTDB taxonomy): domain Bacteria; phylum Bacillota; class Clostridia; order Oscillospirales; family Acutalibacteraceae; genus JAUMXX01. The sequence continues at coordinate 19,749 of JAUMXX010000001.1, forward strand.
AAATTGAAACCGAAATAATGAAAATGGAACACTCTTTCACAAAATATACCATGACAACAAGCCCAACCCTGTATTCCGAAGGGGAGAAAACAAGCAAATGTGTTCGTTGCGGTGTAGAACAAACCGAAAAGGTGATTCCGCAACTTATTGATTCTGCAACAAGTGTAGCTGTTGCCGCCAAGGTTGGAACCTTTGATAACGGGACAACTATGCTTGTAAAAACCGTTTCAATGTCAGACAGCATATATACCAATCTACGCGCCGCTATGTCGGATATAACAACATCATTCAAAACATATAACATTTCTTATGTTAATAACTCTCAACCCGTTTCGCCTAAAGGCACAATTACGCTCTACATTCCTCTGAAGAATTATGATTTTGACACAGCGCAGTTATATTTCTATGACGAAAATTCACAGACTACAGAAAGAATCTCTGTCGAATACTATGAAGCCGAAGACAACACAAAAACCCTCGTAAAACCGTATGTAAAATTTACAACCAATAAGGTCGGGTACTTCATTCTTGCCAACACCGCGAAGGCAACGGCGGCATCCGGTAAAAACGAGGATAAGTCTGCAGTTTCCAATGTTATTAACTCTAACTCAGGACTTCTTGTTTGGGTTGGTGTCGGCGTGGTCGTACTTGTCGCTTTCACCTTAATAACTTGGTTTATAATTTCAAAAGTTAAAAATAAGAAAAACAAGAAAAAGAACAATGTTTCTAATCTTGAAAACTTCTACACCGGTATTGACGCCAATGAAAAAAACTAAACTATGTTCTATCCGATCATGAACAGATAATCTATATCGGCCTCCTATACAAATAGGGGCCGATATTATTTATGCCTTTTCTGAAAACCTCTGTGAATATGAATAGAGAGACACCCTGTTTTTAAGTGTCTCTCTATTATTTGGATCTTAAACCTTCATTATTGCTGCGCCAACCATTGTTCCGCTTTAGCCTTTGACATACTCTTTATATTTTCAACCGGATACGGCGACTTTTCTCCGCCGATACCGTAAATAAAGAATAGTTCGCCCGGCGTTTTATACAAGCACTCTTCATATCCCTCAGGATCGCCAAACCTGCCAAAGGTACGCTTTTTGACCAGGGTTGCCGTTTCAGTATCGTATTCTCTTTTGCAAATAATTTTTTTCACATAGAACACTCCTTTTAAATTGATATATTATTAGTTTAGACAAAAATATTAAAATATTCTACGCTTTGCCGTCAGGTAGTTTTTCGGGCCCAAAAGCATCGCGCCAATCATATACCTGCGTAACTACATCAAATGCGTGTTCATTAACACTGATAATGGTATCACTCAGCCAACCGGCAAACGCATTGTTTACACCTGCTTCCCAATAAATATTCTTTACATCTCCTGTGTTGACATCGACTAATTCGCCTCTTATCGCACTGCTGAGTGTCTTGCCGGCATTAACAACATAAAACCTGACCGTATATTGTCCGGTTGGTGACATTGAAGAAAACAAAAACTCACCCTTTGGAAGAGTATCAATATTATAAAAAAATGAATCCGATATAAAAAAGCCAACATTTAAAACTATTACCACTGCCAATATTATCGATATGAGTTTTCCGGTTTTTTTCATAAATTCTTACACCTCATTTTCTCATGTTGTTGAAGAAGGTATTCTGTGCAAACCAAACGTCACTGCGCCTTTATAACGTTGGTGTTGTCGCACCCGCAGTGCGACAGGTTTGCATTTCGATGTTCTCAAACTAAAATCTTTGATTTTCAAATGCTTCGCATTTCAACGGTGCTTTCACACCGTTGGTTTGAGAACATTATAACACACATTTTTTATTTTTAAAAGAAAAAAACAACCGCCCTATTGGACGATTGCTCTTTTATGTCGGCACCGACCTATTTTCCCGGGCAGTCTCCCGCCAAGTATCTTCGGCACTAATGAGCTTAACTTCTGTGTTCGGTATGGGAACAGGTGGACCCTCATTGTAATCAACACCGACTATTTATTCTAGCTTGATTAGAACAGTTAACATACTAACACATTATTCATCATTTTTCAAGTCTTTTTTATACTTTTTTGAAATTTTTTTAAACCGGGTTGCTTTTGTAGGCTTAAATCCGTAAAACACTATACCTTAGAAGCTTTCAAATTAGCATTTGTAATGACAAATCTCGAAAAGACAGCATTTGCAGCAATAAAATACGGGAGTGTAAAAAGCAACGGCAAAGCCAGAAACGAGATGAAAGCCCAACCGGTAAAACTTAAAATAAAAACGAAATACGCCGCTTTTGTGCCTTTTGCGAAGCCGACCGAGGTCTTGAACACCTGCTTGACACTTAACCGGGGGCAAGCAACGGTCACCCAAAGAACCATATAATATCGTAATGTTAAAATTAAATAGACGACACATCCTAAAATTAAGAATATTGTGTTTATTACGTTACCAAAATCCACACTGAATAGCATTATTTGATTTATGTCATACTCGGCTGCAAAGTTTGTTAATATAACAGCCATAAAAAACGGTATGAATGACAACAGTCCAACCACTAAATTTCTCCACAACAACCCAAAAAACACCGCAACCGATCTTTTAAATCTCTCACCGGTGCCAAAATAATAGAAAACCACGCCCACTGTATCTTTTGCCTCACCCGTCATACGCCAAAACCAACGAACTACCCCTAAAACTAACGGAAATACAAGCAGAAACGTCAAAGCAAGTGAGCTTACGGTTAAAAACAAATTTAGAATACCATTCCATAAGCCGCCTGCATAAGAATCAACCCCGTCCAAAAATTTTCCGGACTCTAATACAAAAATCCTGATCATTTGCTCAAAAAATATCTGAATAAGAAAAACCACAATAAGTATCAAGCACACCGTGATAGCCTGCAACCATTTATTCTTTAATGCGGTTTTGGCTGTTATCTTAGCAACAGAATTTGACGGTAACATTTTAATCTCCCCTTAATATACTATCTATATTATACCAAATAATTGTTTATTTGTGAACTCAATTTAAACTTTAGCGTTAATACATATAAAAATATGCTGTTTGATTTAAAAATCATATTATTTTTGTCCTTATTCATGTCTTTTTAACATATATAATATCAGTGAGCAGATTACGTTATTTATCGTTTACACACCAAGAAATATTAATCGATGCATCAGTGATGATTTGCTATGTTTTATATATGAGAAAGGATATGGTGGTTTTATGAAAAAGGCAAAAAAAATAATTATATGTTTGGTTTATGTTTTAATTTTTTCGGTAGGTTCTGTCAATCTGTATGCCAATGCAGATGTCGGAAAACTTAAACAAGTAGTTACCGAATACAATGACCTTGACTTAACAGAACCTCTGGCCGAAGTTTCGGGCAACATAACCAACAGTGATCTTATGCAACTCAATGCGAAATCGGTTATACTTATTGAAAAAACAACCGGTCAGGTACTTTACGAAAAGGATTCGCACAGCAAATTACCTCCCGCCTCAATAACAAAAGTAATGTCATTACTTCTTGTAATGGAGGCGCTGGATGAAGAAAAAATTTCACTTGACACCGTCATACGAGCAAGCGATCACGCTTGTTCCATGGGCGGCTCGCAAATCTGGCTGGAACCAAACGAAACCATGAGTGTAGATGAACTTTTAAAAGCGTCGGTTATCGGTTCTGCAAACGATGCAACGGTGGCTCTTGCAGAGCAAATTTCCGGTAGTGAGGAAGGTTTCGTCGCTAAGATGAATGAACGGGCGATATCACTAAATATGAACGATACACATTTTGTTAATGCCTCCGGACTTGATGCCGAGGGACATCTGACCTCAGCAAATGATATTGCGATAATGTCTGCACAGTTATTAAAATACAGTTTGATAAAAAACTATTCTACAGTCTGGATGGACTCTTTAAGAAACGGCAAGACCGAGCTTGTCAACACAAACAAACTTGTGAGATTTTACGAGGGTGCAACCGGTTTGAAAACCGGAACAACCGACCTGGCGGGTTGTTGTGTTACCGCCTCTGCCGAACGTGACGGAATGGAACTCATCGCTGTTGTAATGGGTGCCCAAACAAGCACCGAAAGATTCAATATTGCAAGAAAACTGTTGGATTACGGCTTTGCAAATTACTCAATAGTTAATGTTGAGGTCCCAAGTGAAAACCTGCATCCGATCGGTGTTAAAAAAGGGGTTTTACCTTCTGTAGACATAACTACCGAAGGTACTAAAAATATATTAATAGAAACCTCCAGACGAGATGAAATCAAACAGGAAATAATAATTGAAAAAAGCCTTTCCGCTCCGGTGGCAAAGGAACAACAGGTGGGATTTTCCCGCATACTGCTTGACGGGGAAGAACTTTCCCGAATTAAAATTTTAGCTAAGCAGGAGATAAAACCGATGACTTTAATAACCGCGTTTAAAAAATTACTGTATGAAATTTTAAATTTTTGCTGAAAATTCATATTGTTTTAATAATTATGATTGAAAAAACTGTTATAATATAGTAAAATATAAGTACTTAAATAGTAGGAGGAAACTTATTAAACATGGCATTAAATTTCAACAGCAAACTCGCTGAATGTTTTTTAACAGAAAACGACACAAAAGGTCTATACGGTCAAGTAAAATTGGCACACGACCAAATTAATAACAAAAACGGACTTGGAAATGATTTTTTAGGATGGGTTGATTTGCCTGTCAACTATGACAAAGAAGAATTTGCAAGAATTAAAGCTGCCGCAAAGAGAATCCGGGAAAATTCCGATATTTTAATCGTTATCGGTATCGGCGGTTCCTATTTGGGCGCACGTGCGGCAATTGAATTTCTAAAATCACCACTTTACAATTCGATGCCGAAGAATACACCTGATATATATTTCGCAGGCAACAGCATAAGCGGTTCATACCTTAGTGATCTGCTTAAGATTTGTGAGGGTAAAAGGGTTTCGGTAAATGTTATTTCAAAATCCGGAACCACCACTGAGCCGGCTATAACCTTCAGAGTATTAAAAGAATATCTTGAACACAACTACGGAAAAGAAGAAGCCGTAAAACGTATCTATTGCACAACCGACAAAGCAAGAGGCACGCTCAAGGCACTTGCAGACGAACAAGGGTACGAAACCTTTGTCGTGCCGGATGACGTTGGCGGAAGATTCTCGGTTTTAACCGCTGTCGGTCTTTTACCTATTGCAGTCAGCGGTGCTGATATTGACGCGCTTATGAAGGGTGCTGCTCTTGCAAGAGATGAATACAGTAATCCGGATATTGACAAGAATCCCTGTTATCAATATGCAATTATGCGCAACGCGTTTTACAGAAAGGGTAAAGAAATTGAAATGCTGGTTTCATATGAACCGCGTTTCAACATGATGTCTGAATGGTTTAAACAGTTATACGGAGAAAGTGAAGGCAAGGATAATAAAGGGCTTTTCCCCGCCTCTGCAACCTTTACAACCGACCTTCATTCAATGGGGCAATACATTCAAGACGGACGCCGTCATCTCTTTGAGACTGTTGTTATGATCAACGACTGCGGTGACGATATTGTTATTCAAGAGGATGAAGTCAACGGTGACGGGCTGAACTTCCTTGCGGGAAAAACTATGTCCTTTGTTAACAGCAAGGCTTTTGCCGGCACTGTTTTAGCCCATACCGACGGTAATGTTCCCAACCTTGTTATAACTATCGACAAGGCAAACGAGGAGGATTTGGGCAGGTTGATTTATTTCTTTGAAAAAGCCTGCGCAATTTCCGGGTATGTTTTAGGAGTTAACCCGTTTGATCAACCCGGTGTTGAGAGTTATAAGAAAAATATGTTTGCTATGCTGGGTAAACCGGGATACGAATCTGCAAGAGCAGAATTGGAAGCAAGATTAAAATAAAACCGTGCCTTGCACGGAAAAAATAAAAGGAGCTGTTAAAATGATTAAGTTAATTATCGGGAAAAAAGGTTCCGGAAAAACAAAAAAACTCATTGATGCTGTATTAAAGGCAGTCGAGGCATCTGAAGGTCATGTTGTTTGTGTGGAAAAAGGTCCTTCACTAACATATGATTTGCCCCATAAAGTCCGTTTGATTAATACAGAAGAGTACGGGATTTTAGGATATGATATGTTCTATGGATTGATTTCAGGCATCTGTGCCGGAAACTATGATGTTACCCATTTGTTCATTGACGCAACTCTGAGAATCGGAGATCGCAACCTTGAAAACTTCGCCGATTTCATCCAAAAGATAAACGACCTTGCTAATAAGTGTGAAGCTGAGATTGTGTTTACTGTATCATGTGATGAATCTGAACTTCCGAAACGCGTATTTGACATTGTTGAAAAGTATTAATCTTTGAATTCAATTAAAACACGGTTTGCAATGTAAACCGTGTTTTATTTTTTCAACATTCGTGTTGTTTGTGACTATTTTTCTCCGCCCGGTGTGTTTTTGCATTTTTTGCTTGACAAAGGAAATAATGATAGATATAATATTTGGTGTGACAATTTGGGGTGTGCTTATGGTTTTGGATTTAAGACGTGTCTTTTTAAACGAAGGTGAAGTTCTTCCCTTTGAACTTGAGTTTGACTTTAGTGAGTTAGAGCTTTTCGGCAGATTTCCACTCAACCAACCAGTTAAAGCTTTAGGTCGCGTCTATAATCAAACCGGAATAGTGTATCTCGACTTTGTCTGCAAGGTTCAGTATAACTCGTTCTGTGACAGGTGTGCTGTGCCGATTCAAAAAACATATAACCTTCCGGTTAAATATCTTCTTGTCAGCGAATTAGAAAATGAAGACAATGACGAATTGCTTTTGATTGATGATTTTAAGCTTGATTTGAAGACGCTGTGCGAAAGCGAGGTCATTTTAGGGCTCGAAATAAAGCATCTATGTAAAGACGACTGCAAAGGCATTTGTGAAATTTGCGGCAAAAACCTCAATGAAGGCAGCTGTGGTTGTTCAAAGAAACAACCTGACCCCAGGTTTGATGTGTTAAGAGATTTATTAAAATAACATATACATGTTACAACAATACTACTTCTATACTTTTAAGGAGGTGCTGAAATGGCGGTACCAAAGAGAAAAACTTCAAAAGCAAGAAAGAATAAAAGGCGTTCAAATGTTTGGAAGCTGGTTGCTCCGGCATTGGTAAAATGTTCTCGTTGCGGGGAATACAAAAGGCCTCATAGGGTGTGTTCTTCCTGCGGTTATTACAACGACCGTGAAGTAGTTAAGGTTGAGGATTAATTCTATTTGTGTTAATTATCCTTACGAAACCATGAGTGTTAAAATTTTATATGAACGTTCATAAAACTCCCGACAAAATGTCGGGAGTTTTTGTTTTAGTGAAAATAATCATAAATCCTCTGTGAAACCGAACGGTTTATTCCTTTAACTGCACCTATTTCTTCAACCGAAGCCTGTTTTATTGCTGCAACAGTTTTAAAGTGTTGTAACAATTTTTTAGCAGTCAACTCACCAACCCCTTCAATTTCAGTCAGCGTGGTAGAGATACTCTTGTTTGCGCGTCGCTTGCGGTGATATCCTATAGCAAAGCGATGTACCTCCTCTTGAATAGTTGAAACTAAAACAAATGCACGGTGATTCGCCTTAATCGAAACGTCTCTGTTATCCTGAGTAATCGCACGTGTTTTGTGTTTTGAATCCTTTACCATTCCAAAAACCGGGACCTCAATTTCAAGCTGCTCCAACTTTTGTTTTACCGCCGAAACCTGTCCACGACCGCCATCAACCAGAATCAGATCCGGCAAGCGCCCAAAACCAGATTCGCCTTTCTCGCTCTTTTTATACTCTTCAAAACGTCTTTCTATAACCTCCTGAAGAGAACGGTAATCGTCGTTGCCCTCAAAACTTTTTATTTTAAAAAGCCTATATCCTGCTTTGTGCGGTTCCCCTTTAAAAAAGGTTACCATTGCCGCTACACTTTCTTCACCCGCTGTATGTGAAATATCATATGCCTCAATATATTCAGGGGATTTTTCCAAGCCCAGTATTTTTCTTAATTCATCAATTGCCGCAGCCTTACTGCCCTTTGTCCCGGTACTCTGCGCCAACCGTTCGGCAGCGTTTGAAAGGCACATTTCAACCAACAACCTCTGCTGACCTTTTTGCGGTATGATAATGCTAACCTTTTTACCACTGATTTTGCCCAACCACTCCTGCAGCAATTCCCGATCCTCAACCTGTGAGTCTATCACCACTCTGGGTGGTATGTCACGGTTCATGGAATAATATCTTCTCAAAAATTCGCCTCTTGCCTGCGAACCGTCTTCAACCGAATCGGTCAAAAACTCATATCTATCACACAATGCAGAGTTTCTGAAATTCAAAACTTCAAAACAAGCCAGTTCGTTATCCGACACAACCGCAATTACATCTTGATTGGGATAGGTTGAAGCAATAACCTTCTGACGCTCTTTTATTTTTTCAATTGACCTTATGGCATCGCGAAGTCTTGCCGCCCTCTCAAATTGAAGTTTCTGCGCGGCATCCTGCATCTGTACTTTCAACGAAGCAACCATATCGGATGAGCCGTTCTTGATAAAGCTGACAGCCTGCTTAACTGCATCGCAGTAATTCTCCCTGTCAATCTTGTGGCAACAAGGAGCACAACAATTGCCGATGTAAAAATTAAGGCAGGGGCGCGAATGTTTTGTTTGCTCTGAAAAGTTTTTTGCACACTGAGGAATTTTGAAAACCTTTTTTGCCTGGTCAACCGTTTGGTTTACAACAAATGCTGAGTTGTAGGGACCTATATATTCAGCATCGTCCTCATCCTTCTGTTTGACCGCAAAAAAATTGGGGTATTGCTGATTTGTGATCTTAATATAATGATACCCCTTGTCATCTTTCAATAAAATATTATACTTCGGAGAGTGCTGTTTGATGAGCGAACATTCTAAAATCAGCGCCTCAAACTCGCTGTCGCAAACTATATACTCAAAATCGTCAATGTTAGAAACCATACTTCTAACCTTGTCGTTATGCTGCTTTCCGCTTCCGAAATACTGACTGACGCGATTCTTAAGATGCTTCGCCTTGCCTATATAAATTATCTTTTTATGGCTGTCACGCATCAAATACACACCGGGAAGCAAAGGCAGACTATTTGCTTTTTTTCTTAATCTGTCAAGTGTTTCCCTGTTGATCAAAACGCTCAGCCCTTCCTTAAAAATTATACCTTTTTCACTGTTGACGCATACTGCTTTAATCCAATCTTAATTGTGCTGGGTACCAAAAATCTTACAGCAGATTTTGCAATCTCAAATTTAACACTTTTTCTATACGCTATCTCTCCGTCATAATTGACCGGAATCTCTTTATCGCAATCTATCTTGATTTCTGAGCAGTTTCCATATCTACAGTAATTCTTATCAATATGTCTGCCCTTGATGTATGCAGGCAGTATTGACAACATTCTGATTTTCGAACGGGTTTGTATAACCGAAAACTCTAACTTGTTATCATACGTCACCGCCGTCGGTGCGCTGCGATAGCCGCCCCCATAGTACTGACCGTTTGCGCAAACCGCAAAAAGACAAGGAATCTCAGGCAACTGTTGCCCGTCAATTGTTATCCTAAGCCTTTGATTGAACTTTTTAAAGAAGGTATAAACCACCGACAGATTGTATGCCAACGCTCCTTTGGATATTTTTTTGAAAATGCGTACATTATCTGCAACCATGGCATCCATACCACAGGAACACTGGTTTAATGCATACTTGTCCTCAAACTTAATTAAATCAATGTCAATTACATTCCCGCTAAGTTGTGCCGACAGATCAAGAAAGTCCTGACGCGTGCCGTATGACTTAATATAATCATTTCCCGTTCCACAGGGAATAACCCCGAAAATTACATTCTTAAATCCAACCAGTCCGTTAATTACCTCCTGGTTTGTTCCGTCACCACCGCACGAAAAAACCGTAACCTCATCGCCAACCGATGCCTCTTTCCTGGCAAGTTCATTGGCGTGACCCGCCCTTTTTGTGTAATAAATTATGTATTGACTAGAACTTTCAGCAAAAAACGACCTGATTTGAGCAACCGTTTTTTCAATAAATTTACCCTTGCCGGCTTTTGGATTTACAATGAAAACATACCGCATTTTTCATCCCTACTTTTGCCTGAAATACATATAATATTGACATTTTATCATACCGTTATATAATTTGCGGCGCTTATCGGCACAGCGCCCAAAAAACTCTTCAAACTGATCATGGGGACTTATTACAAAATATTTTCTGTTCGGCTGAGCAGAAAACACCCTGCCCATTTCTTTATAAAGTCTTTCCGACTCGGCAATATCAAGAAGCCTTTCACCGTAAGGCGGATTTGTAATTACAATGGCCCTGTCTTGACAAATTTTAAAATCTTTTATGTCTGCAACCTCTACACTGACAAGTTCACCAACGCCTGCTTTGCGGGCGTTTTCTCTTGCGATTTTAACACACTCAGGATCAATATCAGAACCGTAAGCATGAAAGTCAACCCTGTCCAATTCAAAAGAGCGTGCCCGTTCTTTTTCCTCAATCCAGACCCGACGATCAATAAAAGGGAATCTCTGAGCAGCAAAAAAACTGTTGATTCCGGGCGCCTTCTTTTTGGCCATGAGCGCCGCCTCGATAAGTATGGTTCCGCTACCGCAAAACGGATCGTAAAGAATAGTATCCGAAAAAATTCGTGCCTGGTCACACATTGCAGCAGCAAGCGTTTCTTTGATCGGAGCAAGATTCGACTTTTCTCTATATCCTCGCTTATGCAGCCCCATTCCCGAGGTGTCTATCATTATTGTAACCTGATTTTTCATTATCGAAAACTGAATCTGCACCTTGGCTTTTGTTTCGGAAAACCAATCAATTTTATATACTGTTTTTAAACGTTCTACAACTGCTTTTTTAATAATCGACTGACAGTCAGGCACGCTATGAAGTTGGGAATTCAGGCACCAACCCTTAACCGGAAACGAATCATCCTTTCCGATAAACTCCTCAAAAGGCAACTGCCTCACCGCATCAAACAATTCACTAAAACTCTCGGCATGAAAACTGCCTACATTAATTAAAATCCTCTCGGCAAATCGCGAGCAAATATTTGCCCTTGCCAGCATATTGCCGTCACCGGTAAACAATACTCTACCGTTTTCAGCCATAACATTATTGGCCTGTAAACGACGTAACTCATCCGCAAGGATTCCCTCTATTCCAAACCCACAAGGTGCAACCATTTTATACTCTGTCATTTATTTTATAACCTCTGTCTTATGTCGTGTAACGTGGCATCCAATATTGACCGCAACGGGCAATCCCGCAATATGTGTTGCCCCATACTCAATATTCAAACCAATTGCAGTAGTGTCACCGCCAAATCCCTGCGGGCCTATCTGCAGTTCATTTATTTTTTGTAATAACTCAACCTCAAGTTGTGCATATTCGGGATTACTGTTTCTGACATCAATACCGCGGCACAAAGCCTTTTTAGAAAGCAAAGCGCACTGTTCAAAATCACCGCCGATGCCAACCCCGATTACCATTGGCGGACATGGATTACTCGCCGCTGATTTTACGAATTCAATTACGGTATTTATAACCCCCTCGCGACCATCAGCAGGAGTCAGCATCCGAAGTTTGCTCATATTTTCACTGCCAAAACCTTTGGGAGCAACCGTTATACGCACACTGTTACCCGGCACAATGGTAGTATGTATTACCGCCGGGGTATTGTCATTTGTATTGACACGAAATAACGGGTCGGCTACTACTGATTTTCTCAAAAGCCCTTCGGTATAACCTTTGCGCACCCCATCGTTAACAGCATCCTCTAAATTGCCGTTAATGAAATGTACATCTTGTCCAACCTCAATAAACACAACCGCCATTCCGGTGTCCTGGCAAATCGGAATGTTTAACTCCTTTGCAGCATCAATGTTTGCAAGAATATCGCCCAGAATTTCCTTTGCCAATGTGTTGCTTTCGGTTTTACAACCCCTGCAAATACCGTTGGCAACATCCTGCGGGATATCCTTATTTGCCTCAATACACAATCGGGCAACAACCTGTGTAACTCGTTCTAAATCAATCGTATTAATCATTTTGTTTACCACCGTAAATAAACTTTCCCTCACATACAACCGCACACGGATCAGCATAGCAAGACAGGGGATTTTTCTCAAACACAACCAAATCCGCATCCATCCCCGGTTTAATGCTTCCCACACGGTTGTCAATTCCGCAAATTTTTGCCGGAACGGTTGTTATAGCCCTCAATGCATCTTCTTCAGCCAGTCCCGCCTTCACTGCAAGCGCTGCGCACAAAACTAAGTATTGTGCCGGAATGACCGGATGGTCGGTTATAATTGCTGTTTTGACACCCTTTTCAACCAAAGCTGCCGCCGTTTTAGGCGTCAGCGCAGACATTTCGGGCTTTGACCTGTCACACAAAATCGGACCGCACAACACCTCGGCGTTTTCTTGCGCTAAAATATCGGAAATTCTTGACCCGTCAGTGCAGTGAACTATGCAATAGTCAAGTTCAAATTCCTTTGCTATGCGAATTGATGTAAAGATATCATCGGCACGGTGAGCGTGAAAATGCGCCTTTACTTCACGTTTTAGCAGCGGAATCAAAGCGTGACACTTAATGTCAAATTCCGGAGCATCAGTATCACTGTCATTCTTGCTCTTTTCCAGCAAACTCAGATACTCTTTCGCCCTTAAAAGCTGCTCTCTGATAACCGCCGCTGTGCCCATTCGGGTCATTGGTGTCTGGTTTTTTTCATTATATACACTCTTAGGATTTTCCCCAAGCGCAAACTTAACACCTAACGGAAATTTGACAATCATATCATCAACCCGTCTGCCGAAGGTTTTTAATGCCACCATTTGTCCGCCGACGGGATTTGCGCTTCCCGGACCGGTTACAACCGTAGTTATTCCTGCAGCAAGCGCCTCGCTGAAGCATTTGTCTTCCGGATTTATTGCATCTATAGCCCTTAAATGCGGTGTGCAGGGAGAGGTTTCTTCATTTCCGTCATCACCCTCAAAACTCAGTGAATCCTCCCACATTCCGATATGTGAGTGGGCATCTATAAATCCGGGATAGACCGACATTCCGGACAGATCAATCTTTTCTCCATTATCTTCAATTTGGCAATCAGGACCACCAACTGCAACGATTTTTCCGTTTTCAATTTGTATCCAACCGTTTTCTATTATTCCTTTTTCATCCATTGTGTAAATTTTTGCGCCATATAGTAACAACTTTTCCACTTCCCCAATTACAACTAAAAAAGCAGACTAAGAACCACCGCCCACATTAGCAGGCTAAGGTCTAATCTGCCGCAATTTATTATTTTACTGTCCTCTTTTAGTGCGACGAGCCTCCGGATTCTTTCTCTTGAGTTCCGAAAACTTTTCTTCACTTGTCTGTTTGAACTTTGCCATCATATCTTCAAATGTCTCGGGACGGCTTTTTTTCTCAAAAAAGCCAAAGTTGCCCGACTGCTCCCTGGGCTTCTTAGGCTCACGAACACGATGCTCTTCTGCCTGCGGCTGTGCCGCCCTTTTCATACTAAGACTAACCTTACCGTCTTCTGTAATATTTATTACCTTAACCTTTACAACATCATTTACCTTTACATAATCTTGTATTGAACTAATGAAGTTTTGTGAAACCTCCGAAATGTGAACCATCCCGTTTTTGTTTTCACCAATATCAACAAACACTCCATAATTTGTAATGCCGGTAACTTTTCCCTCAAGTATTTCTCCAATTGATAATTGCATGTAAAGTGTTTTCCTTTCTAGTACTCCTAATTGCCCGCAAGATCAACATAAACTTGCTCGTCTGAATAGACATACCCCAGTTTGTCCCTGGCGGCACGCTCGATAAAATCAGACTCTGTCCCGTTATCTAACAAAGACTTCAGCTCCGCCACCTTTATTGCAAGCTCATCCCTTTTTTTAGAAAGCTCGGCCAAATTTTTTCTGCTGCTGACAAGATCGACCTGAACCGTACCCAAGGATATAAGCATATAAACACAAAATAACAGCAAAACTATGCGTAAAAGAACACTCTTTTTCCTGTGTTGTTTTGCACCCATTTTTTTCAATCCTTCACTTCAAAATTGTCTGCCGAAAATCAAAATCGGAAAAACAAAACCCGCTTTTATACATAATCAATTATTCTGCCTCTTTACAAAATGATTATACACCACCACGGATGACTGTTTCAAGTATTTTTTGACCGCCGATATTATTTTTTTTAACAATATTAACCCTTTTTTCAATTCTTTTTCAATCATATTGAAAATTCGCCGACATATTTTTTTGGTAAACCGCAAAAATTTACCAACCTTTTTTAAAATAAACATCCATATTTTCATAAATATAACCGATAGGGTGTTCCTGCAAATTACAAACCCGAAGAGCTGTCCGATAAGCACAAACAACCGCACCTGACCGACGCACCGAAAAAACAAAAAACAATATGTCAAAAACGAAACGATTACAAAATATAAAATATCAATTATAAATGTTGAAAGCCACTTCTTTACCCTAAAAAAATGAATAATTCTTACTATATCATACAACAAACAGCAAACCGCACCTAGTCCGATAGACAGCAAAAATGAAACCGTTTGATCCGCTACATAAACCTCGCCCATACGCTACCTGAAAATCTTCGAAAAAAGCGAACTGTTTTTTGTTTGATCGTTGGTGTAGGCCACTGCAACAAACTCACCTTCAATGCTTATATCACCCATATCAACATTGAAACTGTTAATGTGCAAATCCTTTCCCTTAACGGTCAGTTCACCCAATTCAGTATGTAGAATAACCGTTTGCTCATCAAAACTGTCAACATCTTTTATTCCGGAAACTGTCAACTTTCGACGGTTTTCCATTATTATATTGTGCTGTGTTGTGAAATTTCTTTTTTCTTCTGCCATAAAAAATCCCCCTCCATACATCAATATGAGAAAAGGGGGAAGGTTTATTCTATTATTCTGTACATTAACGCCGCTTTTTCTTTACCCACATGTTCGCTAACATCACAAACCTCAAATACAACCGTACGCGTGCCGAATGTAACACTTATTATATCGCCCGGCTTAACCTCATAGGACGCCTTTGCAACCTTTTCATTAACCCGAACCCTTCCGCAATCGCAAGCCTCGTTTGCAACGGTACGGCGCTTTATTATTCTTGAGGTCTTTAAATACTTATCAAGTCGCATTCGCACTTTCTCCTTTATCCAAAATAAAAAATGACCGCCCCACACAAAACAACAAACTTCTGCTTTGTGTAAACGGCGGTCTGAAAAACATTAATTATTTAATTGCATCTTTCAAAGCTTTACCGGCTTTAAAAGCAGGAACCTTAGAAGCCGCAATCTTAATTGTTTCTTTTGTCTGCGGATTTCTTCCCATTCTTGCAGGACGGTTACGAACCTCAAATGTACCGAATCCTACAAATTGAACCTTTTCACCAGCCTTGAGTTGTTCTACGATTGTATCAACAAAAGCTGATACTGCACTGTCAGCGTCCTTTTTGCTGAGCCCTGCCTTTTCTGCTATTGCAGCAACGAGTTCTGTTTTGTTCATTTATAAATCCTCCAATTTTTAAAATTGTATTCATACAGAGCGTCGCTCTGATTAGAACCTTATATTAATTATCCTGCCACTTTCTTTTTAAAACTTCCCTTGGCTGTTGTTTCATATTAAGACCGGATTTGATGAATTCCTGCTCAACAGCAGAAAACTTATTAATAAATCTGTCGGTTGATTCCGCCAAAAGTTCCTCCGCATCAAACCCGTACAATCTGCAAAGATTTGCGGTGTCGGTAAGCAGATCACCCAAGGCTTGACGGCTTTGTTGTTCATCCTTGCTGTCGCCGAGTGATTTCACCTTTTCAACGGTTTGGGAAACCCTGCTCGCAACCGAATCTCTGCTGTCAAACTCAATGCCTGCTTTTTCTGCTCTTTTTAAAACCTTTTGCGCACGCATAAGAGCAGGGAATGCCTTGGGAACACTTTTCAGTGTGTCGGTATAGGTAACCTGTTGTTTTTCAACCTTTTTAATTGCATCCCAATTATTTAAAACCTCAACCGAATCATTAACCCTTGTATCACCAAAGACATGCGGATGTCTTAATATCAGCTTTTTGCAAATGCCATCAGTCACGTCATCAAAATCAAACTCATCAGCCTCATGTGCAATTTGTGAATGGAAGATCACCTGCAAAAGTAAATCTCCAAGTTCCTCGCACAAGTCGGTACTGCTTTGCGAATCAATAGCATCGGCTGCCTCATATGCCTCTTCAATTACATTCGACCGTATTGAACTGTGTGTCTGCTCAATATCCCACGGACAGCCATCAGGCGAGCGAAGCAACTCCATAATTTGTTTTAAATCAGCAATACTATATTTATCCTTAAAGGAAAATTTAATACCCATAAATAAATTTCCTAATTGTTAATAAAAATTATTAAATATTAATAATTTTTTAATGATATACAATATTTTACTTGATTATTTTAAATTTTTCAAGTGCTTTAATGAATTTTTTGCCTTTTGGAAGCGATAAAATGTCTTCACGGTCAATTATTTTAAGCAAAATAACGAAAATCAAGTATATTATACCACCAGTTACTATGCCGCCGGCCGTCGAAATAAGATTTCCCAGATCAACACTGTTAAGTACCCTTGCTACAGCGTAGGCTGCAAAACCACATGCAAGTGCCGCAATAAAAGGTTTAAAAAGGATTTTATAAATATCCGGCACAACCTTTGTGTGTTTCACAATACAAATATAGTCTGCAATCATTATAAACATATAGCAACATAATGTGCCCACGCAGGCACCTACAATATTTATTGAAGGATTTCCGACAAGCACAAAATTTATTACTATTTTTATAATTGCGCCGATAGCAATATTTCTGACCGGAACCATCTGTTTCCCTATTGCCTGCAGGATGCAGGTCAAAGGAATTGTTATGCCGGCAAAAACCGAAGCGATACCCAACACAAGCAACATAGGCGCGCCTATTTCAACCGAGGCCGTACTGTTATACATGAGTTCCATAATCTGCGGTGACAGGGCTGCCATTCCCAAACCTGCCGGCAGAGCAATTATTGCGGCAGTTTTTATAACTGTCTCAAGATTTGTTTTTATTCCGTTTCGATCGTTTTTGGTCCACATCTCTGCCAAGACCGGAATTGCACCAACCCCTAAAGCAGAAGTGATGGTGGGAATAAGATTAAACATGGTGTACGCCTTTGACCTTATTCCGTAAAGAAATGTCGGGATTTGTGCATCTGTTAAGGCTGTCGAAGATGCACTGTCATACGCCTTTATGGACTCGGCGTACATTGAGCGAATAACCTCTCCGCTACGATCCATAACACTCCTCAGCAACCACTTCACCATCGTAACATCAATCATATTCGCAATATTTGTAGCAAGCGAACTTAAAACAACAGGTATGGCAATCATCAACAGCAGTTTCAAAACCCTTCGCTGTGTTCTCGGTTCGGGTGACGACTCAAGTTCATCCGAAGTCAAAATCGCGCCGTCTTTTTTATATTTTATTCTCAAATAACCTGCAGCAAAGACGGTTCCGACCGTTATGCCGGTCATAGCCCCCGCCGCCGCAAATGCAACATTATTTGTAAGTTTCAAAATTATATAGGCAAAACTTAACCCCAAAATAAGTTTTCCCAGCGCCTCGATTACCTCAGAAATTGCAGTGGGGTACATATCCCTGAGTCCCTCATAATATCCGCGGTAGGTCGAAATAACGCAGCAAAAAACCAACGCCGGCACGATTGCAAGCATACTCGGAAGTGTACTGTTCAGACTTATTCCACCCTCGGTTATATACAAAAACGGCCAGATTGCAATAAGCATAATTGCAAACCCTGTGAATCCCGTAACAAAAAAGGCCTTTCTTGCCACCTTTAAAGTTACGCCAACATCGCGATACCGTTTTTGCGCCATATTCTCAGCAATCATTCTTGATAGCGCGACCGGCAACCCCGCCATAGCCAAAGCATAGATAGGCAGGTAAAGATCGTATGCAGACGAAAAATATCCGAAACCTAAATCACCTATCAAGTTTGACAACGGTATCTTAAAAATAGCACCGATCACCTTAACAAGTGCAGTCGCGGCAACCAAAACCATCGCACCATGTAAAAATGATTGTTGTTTTCTTTTGTTTGCTTCCATAATAACCACCATATCGAACACAGGGTGTAATAAAAACCGCTGATGTCTTTACTGTTGCTCGCAGTGCCGCAGCCATAAAAACCAAAAAACGCACATTTTTTGTTAACCTGCAACCACCGCGCCGCATCCTTTAAAAATAATCTTTCGGGACAACCTCAACAGTCGTCCCGACCTTTACAGTTTCTTAATCACTTGTTGTCTTTACAGTTTGTTTCCGCATTTAGAACAAAAAGCTGAACCGGGAATGCTTGTGAACCCACATTCATCACAAACCGTTCCGCCCTTTGCCTTATTAATTTCCGCCCTTATATCATTTAACTTTTCCTTTTTTGTCCGGATTTCCATAACAACAGCTTCAACCTCGGGATCGAGTTTATCCTCCTGACCGATGCTGTTATAATAAATCCTTCCGAGTGCCTCATAATCCTTGCTGATCTGAGAAGATACCGAAGCGGCATTCACCTTCAACTTCTGAACCGAAACAACTTCACTGGTTTTCTTCTCAACTGCATCGAAAGCCTCTTTTGCTTTTGATAAAGTATCATCAAATATTCCCATAATAATATCTCCCCTTCATATTATATATTTTTTATTTTATGATTGTTTAAATCTATACGACGCCGGAAATCTATTTAAAATATCCGATGTCTATTATAATTATATTAACATATGACCGCGATCGTTTCAATCACTTATGATATTTTTCATAAAAGGTTTTGATTTTTTTCTTACGCCTGATCATTTCGTCAAAACCGCTTATGTATTCATACGGGTATTTATAATTAAAAATGCGTTCGATTTTATCACCGTTCGGCTGACGCAGTTTCGTAACAGCCGAGGCACCGCAAGCAAGTATTGTATGAGTCTCATCCATTATATACACATTATATATTCCCTCAAAACCAGGCCTTGCATAGCCTACATTTTCCAAATTTCCGACAGTTTTTCCCTGGCGGTACATATAATACGGAACGAGTCCTGCCTCACTCAACCTGATCCTTGAATACTCCTGCATTTTTGCCGCTGTGGCACCCTGTTCGATTCCGTAAAACAACGCCTGCTTCATCAGATTCGAAGCTCGTTTAAGCGAAAGGGTATGTACCGTTATACTCTCGGGTTGAAGTTCGATAAGTTTATCAACCGAACCTTTAAAACTTTCGTAGGTGTCGGTGGAAAGACCCGCAATTAAATCCATATTAATATTATTAAACCCCAGATCTCTTGCCATTTTAAACGCCTGTTGGGTTTGCTCGCTGTTGTGACCTCTTCCGATTGCTTTGAGCACACGGTCATTCATGGTCTGCGGATTTATGCTTATTCTGGTTGCCGCGTTTTCACGTATTACAATCAGTTTTTTATCGGTTATCGTATCGGGTCTGCCTGCTTCAACGGTATATTCCTCAACTCTGCTCAGATCAAAATTGTATGCAATTTCCTTCATTATTCTTTCAAGCTGATCAGCCTCCAATATGGTGGGAGTGCCGCCGCCGATATAAACCGTCTGTAATTGCAATCCGCAATCATATGCAATTGCGGCTGTTTGCCTTATTTCCTCACATAACAACTCAACATATTCGGGAATTAATTTTTTAGCCGCCGCAACCGAATGGGAAACAAATGAACAGTAACTACACCTTGACGGACAAAAGGGGATTGAAATATAAAGACTAAAGGAATTGCCCCTCGACCGTGAAATAATCTCCTGTTCATGTTCTAAACAGGTTTGGCACAACTTCGCCTTGGCATCACTCACAAACAGTTGTGTCTTGAAAAACTCAAGACCCTTTTGCTTGCCCATTTCACCGCATATGTTTGAAAGCAGTCTTGCGGGACGAACCCCCGTTAAGATTCCCCATTCAACCTGAAAACCGGTCAACTCACAAAGGCACAAGTATAGAAGTTGTGCCATAATAAGTTCGTACTCCCGTTTGTCAACATCCGAAGCCGTTTCCCTTTGTTTTTCAATATATCTTCCGTCGGCCGAAACGGCTGTCTTCAAACAGGTCTTATCTGTATCAGATTTTATCTGGGTTAAAACATAATTGCCGGTGCAAACTTCATAATCTACAAACTCAAACTTTTCAAAAGGCAAAAACAGTCTGCAAACCTTTTCGAGTTCGTATTTAAAATCATGGTTAATTAATGAGAATATCATACTAATCACCACATCCCTTACAGGATACAAACTCCGACAAATAGGGGTTGTGCTGCTTTTCAAAACTTAATCGGGTCTTGACCCCATGGCCGGGATAAACCTCACGGTCCTTTGAAATGTTGCACAGCTTTTCAAGTGATTTTTTAAGCTGTGAAAAATCACCCGTGGGTAAATCGGTTCTGCCGACGCTTCCTTTAAAAAGGGTATCGCCCGAAAAAATTTTGTCATCTATTATATAACAAACTCCGCCGACGGTATGTCCCGGAGTATGTAAAACCTTGATTTTTATATCCCCGAAAGAGAGTTCATCTCCATCAGAAACACATTTCTCCCGCCCCCGCTTTGTCGGTACAAAGTTATACTGCGGCATCAAATCTGCTAAATTAACCGAAACATCGAACAGACACTCTGAATCCTGCTTATGCACAACAATCGGCACATTTAATAATTCTGATAATTGAAAGACCGCAACCATATGATCTGCGTGTCGGTGGGTTAACAACACCGCTTTTACTTTATTTCTGCTATTTAACAAATATCCCTCAAGTTGTGCTGTCATAAATCCCGGATCAATTATAACTGCTGATGATTGGGTTTCTACTATATAACAATTAGCACCCATGGGTCCGGATTCTATTGTCGTTATTTTCAAATGTTTTTCCTCCAAATTTTTGTGTCAAGCGTAATTGTAAACGGTCCGTCAAGAACAGAATGAATTTTCATATCAGCACCAAATTCTCCACATTCAACCGTAATTCCCAATTCTCTCAAATCCTTAACAAAAAGGTTGTAGAGTTGGTTGGCGCCATCGGGTCGCATTGCATTACAAAATGACGGTCGGTTTCCCTTTTTAACATCGGCGCACAGTGTAAAATTAGGCACTGCCAAAGCCTTTGAACCTGTATCCTTTAAAGACAAATTAATCTTATCGTTACTGTCAGCAAAAATCCGCAATTTTGCTACCTTTTCGGCAAGCATTTGAGCATCTGCGTCTGTGTCATCCGAAAAAACCCCGACAAGAACCAACAAGCCTTTTTCAACACTTCCGACAACTCTTTTATCTACATTTACCTGTGCACTTTGCACCCTTTGAACCGTTGCTATCATTTCGTTTTCACCTACTGATTAGTTCTGTCCACGCTTAAAACGCCGTCGATTTTTAAGAGTTTCGCGCAGATAGATTTCAAATGTTCCAGACTTTCAATACTTAATGTAACGGTCATTACGCAGTTTCCGGTTTTCAATTCCCTTGCATTGACAGCGTGTATCGCCACATGCATGTTTGACAAAGCCACCGAAACATCCGCAAGTATTCCGGGTCGATCAATGCAAAGCAACTGTAATGTGCATTTAAAGTTATGCGGAACAGAACTTGACCAATGTGCACTAACCCATCTTGCCGGCTCCTCGCTTTTTGATAAATCCGCAGGAACATTGTTGCAATCTGTTTTGTGGATTGACACGCCATGCCCCCTTGTAATGTATCCTATTATTGTATCACCCGGAAGCGGCGCACAACACTTTGAAAGTTTGACAAGACAATTATCCATACCCTCAACTACCACGCCCTCTGTTGACCTTGAATGGATATGTTTTTGCTCGACAAACTCCGGTACATCTCCCTGTTTGACAGACTTTATAGCCTTATTATAGTCCTCTTTAATCTTAGGCATTATGCGAGACATTAGTATTCCGCCATATCCGATAGCGGCATAAAAATCCTCTACACTGTTACATTTTTGCCGTTGAGCAACCTCACTGATGAGTTTGTCATATTCACCGTCATCAAGACGTATACCGTTGCGGCTGAACTCACGTTCCAGTTCGGCTTTGCCTGCAACAATGTTCTCAGCCCGACGTTCCTTTTTGTACCAGGATCTTATCTTATTTCTTGCTTGGGTAGTTTTTGCAATATTAAGCCAATCCCTGCTCGGTCCGCGACCGACCTGGGACGTTGTCAGTATTTCAATTATTTCTCCGGTTTTTATTTCGTGACTGAGTTGAACGATTTTACCGTCACATTTTGCGCCAATCATACGATTTCCAACCGCACTGTGAATTGCATATGCAAAGTCTACAATTGTCGAACCGACCGGAAGATTTATAACATCACCTTTCGGCGTAACTGCAAACACATCTTCCTGCGCCAAATCAGTTTTAATTGTCTGAATAACATCCTCGGTGTCATCCTCTTTTTGAATTTCAAGTATCTGACGAATCCAGGAAAGACGTTCTTCCATCGCCCTGTCGGTCTTTTTGATCCCCTCTTTGTACTTCCAATGAGCAGCAATTCCATACTCTGCTGTATGGTGCATTTCCCAGGTTCTTATCTGTATCTCAAAAGGAATTGCATCACGGCCGATTACGGTTGTATGCAATGACTGATACATATTCGGCTTCGGGGTGGAGATGTAATCCTTAAACCTGCCCGGAATAGGACGAAACATATCATGAATAACACCCAGAATATTGTAACAATTGTTAACGGTGTCGGTAATAACCCTCACAGCGTACACATCATATATTTCATCAAATGACTTCCCTTGGACATACATCTTTCTGTATATTCCGTGGATTGATTTGACCCTGCCCTCAAGATAAATATTATCAACATCGTTTTTGAGTTTCGCTTCTATTTTTTCCTGTATATGATTTAAAAACTTCTCGCGGTATGCTTTTTTTGAAGACAAAAGACCTTCAATTTCGTTGCACGCAACCGGGTCAAGATGCTTTATTGCCAGATCCTCAAGTTCTTCTTTTACTGCTCTGATACCGAGTCGATGTGCAATCGGCGCGTAGACCTCGAGTGTTTCAAGTGATTTATCCCTTTGTTTTTGTTCATCAAGTGAATCAATCGTTCTCATGTTATGCAAACGGTCTGCCAATTTAATAATTATTACCCTGATATCCTTTGCCATCGCAATAAGCATTTTGCGAATATTCTCGGACTGTTGCTCGCGTGCAGTAAGTTGGAATTTGCCCAACTTTGTAACACCGTCGACCAACATTACAACCATCTTTCCAAACTCTTTCTCGACATCCTCAAGCGTAACTTCTGTATCTTCAATGACATCGTGAAGCAATGCCGCTACGATTGATTCGGTATCCATACCGAGAGAAACAAGCAACGTAGCAACATTTACCGGATGTGAATAGAACGGTTCCCCCGACTTTCTCTTTTGATTCGAATGTGCCTTTACACAAAAATTATAGGCTTTGGTTATAAGTTCCCGATCGTAACTGCCGCCCTGTTCGTCCATAGCTTTATTTATTTTCTCTAAAAAAATATCGTTATCCGCCATTGTTATCACCTTTAACTTCATTGAGTCGTTTAAGTAACAAGGAACTGTCAAAATCAGCCTTTTGGGTAATATGGTTAAGTTCCAAGTACAGCACCGAGTCAATCATCTTCTTTTTAAGTATTCCTAACTCGGTTAAAATGTCGGCTGAAATCAACAACTTGCCCACACATAACTCGTTATTCAGCGCATTAACCGCCCTGTCAACCGAAACTCTTCCGCCACAGACTGCCAGATACCTGAATAATATTGCCGTTTCTCTTCTCGTCGGTATCAGTTTGTCAACAGATTCCGCCGTTATCTTTCCCGCACACACCTGATTATATCGGTTAAGTTGTTGCTCAAACTCAGACCAATCTATGCCTGATTTACGAACATCTTTTATTGTGACCGATACACTTTCGGTGTTATTGAAACTGTTTATATCAATTGTAACCGCTAAATCTACAGTCTCTCCCACCGGATAGTCCCATTGTTCGCGGGTGCACCTGAACATCAAGGCGTAAAAGTATGTGCCGTCTCTTGAAAATTTGATTTTTAGGTGCTTATTTTCGCCTATTGGATTAATTGCCTCTATTTTTACATTAAATAGTCCAAAAACCGGTCTGGGATTTCCGACTCCATACGGTTGTAAAACGTCAAGTGCCCGAACCATGTCACACGAAAGTGCCGCGGGATTTAGTTTGCAGTCAAGTTTCACGGATGAAAACGGTATGTCGATACCAACCGCATATTCGTGTAACTTATCTTCAAAATCCTTGATTTTATCGGTTTTTACCGCCAAACCTGCTGCCATTTCATGTCCGCCGAAGCGTTCAAGCAGGCCACCGCAAAATTCAAGCGCTTTGAAAAGATTAAGCCCCTCAACACTTCTGCCCGAACCGTACGCTATATCACCCTGTACCGACAAAACGACCGCCGGTTTTGCATATCTCTCAACCAGTTTAGATGCTACGATCCCAATTACTCCGCTGTGCCAATTCTCACCGCTTGCAACCAGGATTTTCTTATTGTTGCAAGCGCTCTCATCAATTTTTTTGCAAACCGACTCGAAAATTTCCTTTTCAATCTGTTGCCGTTTTATATTATACTCGTTTAATTCCTGCGCCATCTTCAACGCTGTGGCATAATCCTCTTCTAACAAAAGATCAACCGCGAAGTCTGCCTTTGCCACCCTCCCGGCTGAATTGATTCTCGGCGCCAGCGCGAAGGAAATACTTCCCGCCGCAATCTCCTTATCCTTTAACCCCGAAACCTCACGCAGTGCAACTATGCCGGGTCTTGTGTCGGCATTTATTAATTTCAATCCCTCTCGCACAACCGTCCTGTTTTCATTCACAAGCGGCATGACATCAGAAACTGTCCCCAACGCTGCAAGATCAGAGTACTCCACCATTTCTTCGGGTTGCTTGTTTTCTAAAACACAGAGCAGTTTATAGGCAACAAAGACCCCCGAAACTTCTTTGAAGAAATTACCCAAATCCCTGTGCGGATCAACCACGGCAACGGCATCGGGAAGTTGTCCGGCAGGCAGGTGATGGTCGGTAATGACAACATCTATTGACAGCTGTTTTGCCAGTTCAACCTCTTTTATAGAATTAATGCCGTTATCAACCGTTATAATCAGCTTAACACCCTTGTCTGCTAACTCACGGATTCTTCCGCTATTCATACCGTATCCATCAATTTCACGGTCGGGGATACAATAAATAACATCTGCATTTTTACCCCTTAAATATTGCACCAACATAGCAGTTGCGGTGATACCGTCGCAGTCGTAATCTCCGTAAACCGCTATCTTTTGGTTGTTGTCTACCGCTTGCTGTATCCGCCCGGCCGCCTTTTCAATATCACCCAACAAAAACGGCTCACAAAAATAAGGTTCTTGTGATATAAATTCCTCAAATTCAGCAAAATCACTGTAGCCTCGTGTCAAGGCAATCAAACAAACAAGCGGATCGGCATTACACTCTTGGGCCAGTTGCATGGCGGCAGCACGGTCACATTCAGGAACTATCCATTTTTTATACATACCGTCACCACCCCAAAAAAATCTTTATCTTTATTATAATATCAACCCTGATTTTTTACAACTTTTTAACATTTTTACAGACCGTTGTTCGCAAAACACAAAATTTTTATTACTTAATTTTGTCCGTATTTAGCCGTTTGTCTCAAAAAAGCTATTATTTTTCTTCTAAGCAGATTATTTTCCGGTTTTTTCAGCTGGCTGTCTGAACTTATTACTCTATCGGCCGCCTTTGCAGCAAGACGGAAAAGCTCAAGATCGTTAACCAAATCCGCCACCTTAAATTCGGGCAGTCCGTGTTGCCTGCCACCGCAAAAATCTCCGGGGCCCCGAAGTTTTAAATCTTCGTCTGCTATCTTAAATCCGTCGGTTGTGCCGCATATGACATCCAGCCGTTTTTTTGTTTCTGAATTTTTTGTGTCGGTTATTAAAATACAGGTTGACTTATACTCGCCCCGACCTATTCGGCCTCGAAGTTGATGCAGTTGAGATAATCCGAACCTTTCTGCGTTCTCAATCACCATAATTACGGCATTTTTTACATCAATTCCAACCTCTATAACCGTCGTTGATATCAGCAATTGAATCTTCCCGTTTAAAAACTCCCGCATAACACGGTCTTTCTGTGTCGACTTCATTTTTCCGTGAATTAAACCCACGCAATAGTCTTTAAACTCGCCGCTGCTGAGATTTTGCGCATGTTCTTCAGCAGAAATGAGGTCACTTTCAGTTTTCTCAACAAGCGGGCACACAATATATGCCTGCCGCCCGGCATCAAGATGCTTCTTTATATAGGAGTAAACCCGTTGTCTGTAATTATTTGTTACACAATAAGTTTCAATCGGCTGCCGACCTTTCGGCAATGTATTTATAGTGCTAATATCTAAATCCCCATAAATAATAAGTGACATGGTCCGCGGTATAGGGGTTGCCGACATAACCAGCATGTGCACATTATCCTGCTTTTTAGCTAAACTTGTCCGCTGTGCAACCCCGAATCTATGCTGTTCATCGGTTATCACAATGGCAAGATTTTTAAATACAACATCGTCCTCTATCAGAGCATGCGTGCCTATCAAAATATCTACCTGCCCATCAAGAAGTGCCTGTTTTATCTTGTTTTTATTACTCTTTGTAACCGACCCGGTTAGTAACGCCAGATTAATCCCCGTTCCCACAAAGAATTTAGACAAATTTTCATAATGCTGTTCTGCCAGGATTTCTGTAGGCACCATTAACGCACCTTGATAACCGTTTCGTACCGC
The DNA here is from genome assembly GCA_030535285.1 of bacterium. Classification (GTDB taxonomy): domain Bacteria; phylum Bacillota; class Clostridia; order Oscillospirales; family Acutalibacteraceae; genus JAUMXX01. The sequence continues at coordinate 46,759 of JAUMXX010000001.1, forward strand.
ATTGTAAAGCAAGGCAGCACCTACAACGGTTTTGCCCGAGCCTACATCACCCTGTAAAAGTCTGTTCATCAATCTGCCCGAGGTCATATCTTGTGTGCACTCGCCGATTGCCTTTTGCTGTTGAGCAGTCAAGGTAAAGGGAAGCCTTTTAACAAACTCACCGATGTAATCCTTTTTTAATTGTATACCCTGTTTTTTAAGATTGTGGAACCGTTTGAACTTCATTGCCGCCGTAACCAAAAACAGTTCGTCAAATGCAAGACGTCTGCGTGAAACTTCAACCGACTCAACATCTTTTGGAAAATGAATGTTTTTAACGGCAAAATTTATATCGCACAATCGGTTGTCTTCTATTATATGTGACGGTAAAAAGTCCTCGAAATCCACCCTGTCTATAACCTGCGCCACCGTTTTTTCGATAACAGAGGAGGGCAACCCCGCAACAGTGCGGTATATCGGTCGGATAACCGCCGATTCGCACGCAGCTATCTTGGGTGAGGAGATCTGCCTATGCGAACCAATCCCGCTTATTTTTCCGAAAAATAAATACTTCTCACCCACAACCAACCGTTGCGCCGTGTATTTTGAATTATAAAACACAACCTCTAACACCCCCGTGTTATCGGACACCAGAGTTTTATACAAAATCATATTACTTCTTACACGATGCTCCTCAACAGGAGATATAACCTTCGCTTTTATACAACAATTTTGCTCACAGACAGCATCATAAATGTCGACCGGACAACTCCAATCTTCATAGCCTCTGGGATAAAATTGCAAAAGGGTATTGACGTCTGTTAAGCCGAGAGTTCTAAACCTCTCGGCCCGTTTTTCGCCAACACCCTTAATGTATTTAATATCTATATTATTCATACTATTCAACCGAAATAATGTAATAATAAACCGGCTGTCCGCCGTTTACCACGGTGATCTCGACATCTTCCGACATTCTTTCTCTCAACGCATCCGCCGCTTCCTGAGCCTGCTCCTCGGTAATCTCCTCACCGTAAATAAGGGTTACAAACGATGTGTTTTTCGAGGCAAGATTTTTTGTAAGTTTGCAAACGCTTTTAATCATATCGGTCTCGCCAAAGGAAATTTTGCCGTTAGCAAGCGCCAAAAGTTCACCCTTTAAAATCTTCTTACCGTTATATGACGAATCCCTTGCAGCAAAGGTAATTTGTCCGGTTGAAACATTCTCATATCCCTTCTGCATAGCAATTGCGTTCTCGTCTGCCGAAGCATCGGGATCAAATGACAACATAGCCGAAATCCCCTGAGGGATCGTTCTTGTAGGTAATACAATTATCTTTCTGGTGCTAAGCGGTATAGCCTGCTCAGCAGCCATAATTATGTTCTTATTATTGGGTAAAACGAATACAGTTTCAGCGGGAGTGAGCTCAACTGCACGTAAAATATCCTGCGTGCTCGGATTCATTGTCTGACCGCCGCTGACAATCATATCAGCACCTAAATCTGTGAAGAGTTCCTTTAATCCGTCGCCTACCGAAACGGTAACAAAACCATATGGCTTTTCAATCTCTACCGACGTGTATTCATTCGATTCAGACTGTTGCGGCTTTTCCTTTTTCGGACTCTCGCCTTTTGAGTCATGCCTTGCCCTCTCATGCTGATCTCTCATGTTCTCAATTTTAAGATTAACAAGAGGACCCCAGGTCAGTGCTTTCTCAATTGCCTTTCCCGGATGATTGGTATGCACGTGCACCTTTATGATGCTCTCATCAACAACAACAACAACACAGTCACCGATTGTCTCAAGATATGCACGAAGTTTTTTGGGATCACTTTTACCATCGTCTTTATTGACAATAAATTCTGTACAATAAGTAAATGTAATGTCAGACTCAACCTGTCCGGCTGCATTTTGCGGGGCAACCACCTTGGCTTCTGCATTATCCGACTCAATCATTTTACCGTCTTTAAATACAGAAAGCATTCCCTGCAGTATAAGTAAATATCCCTGACCGCCGGCATCAACTACACCGGCTTTTTTCAGAACAGGCAGCATTTCGGGTGTTTGTTGAAGCGCCTCATCGGCCGCCTTAACAATTTCTTCAAAAACCGCCAACGCATCCAAGCCATTTTCAACTGCTGTCTTGGCAGCCTCAGCCGCAAGTCTTGCTACCGTCAGCATAGTGCCCTCGGTCGGCTTCATAACCGCTTTATATGCAGCCTCAACACCCAAAACCATCGCATCGCAAAGGCCCTGAGCATCAACCGTTTCTTTTCCTTTCAATGCCTTAGCAAATCCCCGGAATAAAAGCGAAGTTATAACACCCGAGTTTCCTCGCGCTCCTCGCAACAACGCAGAGGCGGTAACCTCAGCAACCTTTCCGGCAGTTTCGTTGTTTAAATATGCAAGTTCCGAAGCAGCGCTGCCGATACTTAATGACATGTTTGTTCCTGTATCACCGTCGGGAACCGGAAAAACATTCAATTCATCAACGCTTTGCTTCTGATTTGTTATATTGTTAGCACCTGATATGATTGCATCGCGCAAAATATTACCATTATACAAAACAAGTTCCTCCTAAACGAGAGCATAACAAATATTTAGAATATAAACACTAAAGGGAATAACCCACAGTTTATTCCATAACCCCATTATTATATGCTACTCTTTTATTCCATCAATCTTAACAGTGACCTTGTTAACAGTTATACCTGTAGCCTCAAACACCGTATATTTTACCTTATGAGCTATGCTGTTTGCAATTGCGTTAATGTTCATGCCATACGACACAACAATATGCAATGTTACAGTTATAGAGTCAATGTCACCTTGTATTTTTATACCCTTTTCAGGTGTTTTTGAAGAAAAGAAAAAATTTCGAATTTTCTGTGCTCCCTGAGGAACCATTTCAGTCACACCATAACACGACGAAACCGCTTTGCCGATAAGTTTTGTGAGATATTCACTTGAAATTTCAACTGTTCCGATTCTGGTTTGATAGGCTATCATAGTTTTTCCTCCTTAAATAGTAACCGGTATGTTCCTTCAATTTAATGTGCAATTTTCAAAACCGAACAACGGATCGCTAACCGAACATTGAAGCCCTTCCGACAACCTGCTTGTATGAATTTCAATTCCACATCTGTAACATACGGGAATAACCGACATTTCACCGATAAACGCTGTTATAACATCAGCAAGCGAGAGCGTACCGTTGTAAAACCCGCTGACCGCCTGCGCACAGGACAAGTTGTTGTTTTCACCTTTTTCTCGGTTATGCTCGTCAGCAGATTCGACCGCAATCATTGACCCGGTATTTCCTTGTGCCGTTTTGCTTTCTGAATCCGCCGAACTGTCCGCTTTTTGTGACTTTTCGGGGTCGCTTATACCATAAGCAACACTTCCGCCAAAGGTTACAAGTTCGGTTATATCGGCATTTGTCAGAATTTTTGTTTCAGCCAAATATAGTTGGAATTGTTTGGCTGCAAGACGTGCTGTATAGGTGTTCCAATCAACCGCATCTATCTTTAACTCAATACCTGCTGCTGCAAGCTGCTCCTTTATCAATTTTGCAGCGTTAAGCCGAACTGTATTATCGGAATTACACAGCAAAGACAAAACGATCCTGTGCCCCGAATCATTCACATAAAAGCCTTGACTATCCTTGTTATTATATCCTATTTCCTTCAAATTGGCAATAGCAATATTTATGTTCCCAACTTCCTCAATAGTCTGAACCCCTTTTGAGTCCTCCCAAACCGGATTATACGGACCCTTTGCAGGCGTGGCATAAGAATAGTAGGCGGTTGAGCAGATGTCACTGCGGTTTAAAGCAGAAGACACGGCATAACGCAGATTGCTGTTTTTAAGCAAAACATCCTCTGTGTTAACACCTAAGTATACAAGATTATTAAGTTCGACAATATTTGCAACACCGTTCATTGAAGGTAGGATTCCGTCAGACAGATCAGAATAGTAAATTGATATATTGCCGGTGCCAAGATACCCTTCAACCGCTTCGCGATCGGGAGCATTTAGCAAACTTATACTCTTAATTTTGGGTGCGCCCAGATGATAACTTTCATTAGCTTTGAGTGTTTTTTCTGTTAAATCAACTGTATATCTGCCACATCCGACCGCCGGAAGTTCCTTGTTGTCCTTATCGGTTGCAGTGTCACTGTTGGTTTTAATTATCGGAAAATCCAAAAGGTTTGCAAAATACGGATCATTTTTTGCAAGAGTTATACACACAGTAACATCATCCTGCGCCGAAACCGACACAACCTGTGCAAGTTGTTGCGCATACTTTGTTTGTGAGGCCTTCGCCACCTTCAAAGAAAACACAACATCCTCCGCCTTTACCGCAGACCCGTCGGAAAATTTAATATCTTTTATTTTAACTATACAGGTTTTACCCTCGACTTTAACACTGTTTGCAATTATATTTACCGGGGAAAAGGTTGAATCAAGTTTTACAAGCGGATCGTACAGCAACAAATTTATCAACTGATTAACCCTTGATTTTGATTTGTAAGGATTAAAACTGTCTGTTGAACAGTACATCATAGTAAAAAACTGTGAGCCCTCGTCGTTATCGGTTTTTACCAATTGAGATTTGCTGTCGCTTGTTTGTGCAGTCTGACAACCGCACAAAATTAACACCAAAAGACATATACAAGAAATGATTTTCCTAAATTTCATTGTCATCCCCGACCTATATACTAATCCTTTTTATTCCGATCACGTTTTTACCCGTTCGATCGACCTCAATAATACATCCGTTTATGGTACACTTTCCGTCAGCCGTTTCAAAACTGAGCGGAAGATTATCTTTCATTCTTGAAATTATTATCTCTTTTTTTACCCCCAGAACCGAGTCGTCAGGACCGGTCATTCCCAGATCTGTAATATATGCCGTGCCACCCGGAAGTATCTGCTCATCGGCAGTCTGGACATGGGTATGTGTGCCCACAACCGCCGTCACTCTGCCGTCAAGATAATATCCCAATGCCCGTTTCTCAGAGGTTGCTTCGGCATGGAAGTCTACAATTATAATGTTGGCTCCGGCAGTTCGCGCCTTCTCAATCAGCCTGTCAGCCGTTTTGAAAGGGCAATCCGCCGATTGCATATAAGCAACACCCAGTAAATTTATAACAGCAACTGAGGTGTATCCCATATCAACAATGCACAAACCCGTCCCGAAACCGTCTTGCAAACAATTCTCAGGACGCAGTACAAAAGGATTCTCATCTAAATAATGATGGAACGCTGTTCTCCTTAAGGTATGATTGCCCCCCGTTATGACATTAACACCGGCACAGAACAAATCCTCAGCGCTTGCCGGAACAATACCGTTACCCTCAGCAGAGTTTTCCCCGTTTGCTATTACAAGATCAATGCTATACTGTTTTTTAATGCCGGGCAGTTTGTTTCGGATGGTTGTGCAACCGATATTGCCTACAACATCACCAATACATAAAATTTTCATATGTCCACCACTATCAAATATTAATATAATAATACAATATTTTTTCGATTTTATCAATCCATAAAACAATCTTTTGAATACCTATCAAAAAAGCGAAGCCTTTTTTCTTGAAAAGTTTCAAATCAATATGCTATACTTTGCTTGATAGTATACTTTTATGCCGTGCAATCCCACAGGAAAGCGAGGATCTTTCATGAGCAAAAGTTTTTTTCACAAGGATTATTTATCAATAAAAAACACTAACTGCCTTAAACTCATTTTTGTCGCGGTAGTCGTAATTCATCATTTGTATCAAAAGTTGTCGGTGCCGCAAGAAGGTGTAATTGCGGATATGTTTTACTCTTTAGGTTATCTCTCGGTTTCCGTCTTCTTTTTTCTTACCGGATACGGACTCTTTGCGCAATATCGGTTGAAAGGGGACAGCTACCTTAAAAATTTTTTCAGAAACCGAATACTTTATCTATACTGTATCTGTTTGGTTCTGATTCCTGTTTTTTGTCTGCTTAATTTTGCCTTCGGATATTCGCTGTCACTCAATACATTTGTCCGTTCGTTTCTGTTTGGCGGTACCGTAATTATAAGCGGATGGTTTTTACAGTCAATTTTACTGTTTTATATTATTTTCTACCTTGCTTTCAGGTTTACAAAAACCGACAAATATAAAATACCTCTGGTCTTTGCAGGACTTGTTGTGTATTTTTGTATCTGCAAACTGATGGCGTTGCCTGACAAATGGTTTCAATCCTGTTTACCCTTTGTTCTGGGGCTGATTTGGTGTAAATATGAATCTAAAATCGAACCGATATTAAAACCTTTTTCCAACGCGTGCATTATTGCAACATTCTCACTTGTGCTGTTTTTGGCATCCCTGATACTGTGCCGAATCGCCGAAGTTTTGTATATGCCGATCAAAATTTTCTCAACCCTTGCCTTTGTTGTGTTGGTTGTCACGGTTTCAACAAGGCTCTCTTTTCAAAAGACTTTTCTGAGTCGACTTGGTGGTTATTATCTTGAAATCTATATTGCCCAAGGGATATGCATCAACCTTTTTCACAATAAAAATCTTTACATACAAAACGATCTGCTGTTTATTTTGTGCGTGCTGGTCACACTTCCTGTTTGCGCAGCACTGTTGCATCCGCTGTTTAAACTTATTTCAAAAACCGTTAAATCGAAAAAAGTATAAAAACATACCCCCTGATTGCAGGGGGTATGTTTTTATGTTACCTTACAGTGTTGCATAAATATTGGTTTCCCATGCAGGAATATACGGATGATGGCGTAAAAACACTTTGTAATCCGGATTTAACGAGTTTATATAAACTACAAGTTTGTAAAAATCAACCGTATGATGATATGCGCTGACCGCTAATTTCGGGGCGAATTTTAAAATCGTATTTTTTGCCCCGTCAAGTGCCTCAAACTCTGAACCCTCAACGTCAATTTTTATATAACTCGCCCGGCGCCCGTCAAGCAATCGGTCAACCGAAACCGTCTCAACCGGTGTCCCCGTAAAACGAATATGTGAGTTTCTGCCTCCATCACAGGAAAAGTTGAGCGTTGTTTCGTAATTCCACGCCGCCTTGTTGTGTATTTCGATTCGCATATCTGTTCCGACCTGTTCGAGTTTGGAAAGCTTTTTATAATTCTTCGGGTCAGGTTCAACAGCTATTATGCTTTCAAACCGATTTCGTGTCGTTTCTAAAAACTCTCTAACCGTATCTCCGTTATACGCACCCAGATCAACATATGTTTCCTTGTCTGACAGTTTTAACAGGTTTTGAAAAACCTCATGTCTTGCGGTTTCAATTTCGAAAAGATACTTCGGTTTCCCGCTTAGTTTGAATTCAATTATATTTTTAAATACCGCCCTTGACATATCATCAGACAACAAATCAAATGCCTTGTGCACTAAAACTTTTTCTGATTTTAGCCGTTCAAATGTCAAAATGTCGGTTCCGCACACCGGAACATCGGGAACTAAAACTTCATATTTCTCGGCAATTTCCTTGATTTTGCAGAACATTTCATGAGAGTGTACTGCAAAGGCCAGCAAAACTATGCAGTCATTATACTTCTCACACACCTGCGAATAAGATATAATCTCATATCCTAAAAAACTGTGTCCTCTGACAAATCCGTCACTTGCAAATATATCGCAGATTGTTATGCCGTACTCGGTACAAATGTCGAATATTTTTTGTGCCCCGTTACCCATGCCATACATGACTATGGGCTTCTTTTCATCCTTGAGGCGTTGCCATATTAACTGTTTTTCTCTAAGCATAATATTTCTCAAGATATCTTCGACCAATGCTCAATTTGTTCGTTTTTCTTTATCTCTTCGTTGAACCCGTCAACATCGAGTCCGAAATAGTCAAACTTAGGCGGGACGCGCAAAAAAGACCCCTTCCAATTTTTAGCGCCCTCCAAGCCTACATAACCCGGCGCCGCCTTATCATAATAAACCGTGGCTCCTTTTTCCTGTACATACTGTGAAAGTTCAATCGGTGTATAGTAGACCTCTTCCGAAACGGGCAGGGTGAATTTGATTAACAACTTGCCGCCTTTTTGCGGTTTTTTTGTATTGTTTGTTTCGTAAAGATAATATTCGCCGTCAATCGTAATTCCGTTAAAAAATCCGGTAAAATTACTTGTTTTGCTGATGTTCCGATTTACACACTCGAGGACTTTTTCTTTTTCAACCTTAGATTTTTCCAGATTAAAATATCCCTCGGTCACAAGATCCGGGACAATACCGAAAGCCGCCGTGTAATTCTCTCCACCGCTTCCGAAATCCAAATTTACACTCATTGAAACAATATAGTTATCAAGCCAACCGGACGCCTTTTTATAATAATCGTCATCGTGAAGCATCGGCAATTCCTTTGACATGCAATACCCCATATAAGACGCAAAGTCACTTACTGTAACCTCGGCAACCGCAGCGCCCTGATATTTTATTGTATAGTAAACCTCACGTTGAGATGCCTTTCCGTTTAATGCCGTTGCAGATTCGTTCCAAACAACCTTAGAATAACTGTAATCGGTCTTATCGCAATATTTGTTAAGCCATTCCTCAAAACCTTCAGAAGTATTTAACCTTCCGTTTTTAATATGATAATCCGCCCAGGGCGCTGTTTGTTCTATCTTTTTCTTCGCACTCAAAACCGAGCCCGCGCTTGTTATTGCCGCAACAACCGTCACGATTATAATTAAAAGCGCAACAATACCTGCGATTATACCCGCACCCAGCAAAACATACTTTCCTTTTTTCATAACGCACTTCCTAACATCATATTAAATAATTACCGGTCTGCCTCTGCGAACAAAAGCAAAGCCAAAATTTTATCAATCAATAACATTTTACAATAATTATACCACATCGTTTTGCTGTTAACAACACACTCGGCGGTTTTATCTGTTTTGTACTAAATTTAGTTGTAATATCCTTTTCATTGTGGTAAATTATTATCAGTAAACACTTAAATTTGGGAGAGATTTTAATGCATACAAAGGGGATAAAAAATTTCGTTTACCGCATGTTATGCGGATTTCTTTTAGGCACCACCATAATTGCTCCCGGAGTCAGCAGCAGTATTATGGCTGTTATTATGGGCATTTACAACGATTTAATCGAAATTGTGTCGGCGCCGTTTAAGAATCTTAAGAAAAATATTATTTATGTAATACCGCTTGGAATAGGGGCGGTTATAAGTGTACTGACACTCATCCAGGCATTTAACTGGTTATTTAAATACTATCCGGCCCCCGCATACATGCTTTTTATAGGGCTGATGATAGGAAGTCTGCCAACCGTGTTTAAAGAAGCCCTGGTAGACGGTTTTAAAAAACGTTACATAATCGGTCTGTTGGTTGCCTTTGCAATCGCATTAACAGTTGGAATGTTAGGTAAATACGGTGTTTCCTTTACCGAAAACACCTCAAGTTTATGGTATTTTTCACTCTCGGGCACAATTGCCGGTATGTCAAGCATGGTTCCCGGAATGAGTATTTCGATGATCTTAATGCTGCTTGGTGTTTATAGAGATATGCTTGATGCCACCGCCGCCTTCGACATTTTAAGAATGGCTCCGGTAGTCATTTGTTTTGCCATTGGTATGATACTTTTTTCAAACATTACAAAACGGGTTTTCAAAAGATACCACGGGTTTGGATACTTTATGGTAATAGGTTTTATGAGTGGTTCGATTATAGGTGTTTTCCTCTCAATTCCCAATATCGAAAGTCACATTGTTATATCTGTTTTGACCCTGCTGTCAGGATTGTTTGTCTCATTTTTCTTCCAGTGGCTCGGAAAAAGACTCAATGTGTCCGACAAGACCGTATCGACGCAAAATTGATTGTCACCAGAGGGGATAATTGCGTGAATGATTTAAAAAAATTAAAAGCCAGAGGCAAGAAAATTGTCGAACTTTTTGAACTGGAGTACCCCGATGCAGTCTGTTCTCTAATAAGCCGAAACGCCTTTGAACTGCTGATTTCAACACGACTCTCCGCACAATGCACAGATGCGCGTGTAAATCTCGTTACCCCGGCACTTTTTGAAAAATACCCCGACGCCGAATCACTTTCTAAGGCCAAACTCGGTGATGTTGAAAAACTTATAAAAAGTTGCGGACTTTACAAAACAAAGGCTAAAGATCTAATCGGCATCGGTAAAACACTTGTCGAAAAATTTAACGGCTGCGTGCCTGACAGTATTGAACTTTTGTTAACCCTTCCGGGAATCGGCAGAAAAACCGCCAACCTCGTTTGCGGTGACATTTTCGGTCAACCCGCCGTAGTCGCCGACACCCATTTTATAAGAATTTGTAACCGCATAGGTTTCTTATCAACCAAAAACCCGTTGACAGTTGAAAAAATAATGCGTGAGATTTTACCGCCCGACAAAAGCAACGACTTTTGTCATCGCACCGTATTGCACGGTCGGGCGATATGCAAAGCACGCAAACCCGAATGTAATAAGTGTTGTATAAACAAACTTTGTGAAAAAAATATTTAGTCTGCGGACTTGCAAAAACACAGTATTCCTCCCATAAAATTAGTTAAGTATTTTTTGGGAGGAATTTTTATGTTTGCCAGCATGATAATCCAACTCTTTTCTAACATGCTTTATTTTGTGTTGCATGTCACAAACGCAGGATCATTTCCACGCCCGCTTTCTGACAAAGAAGAATCGGACTTGGTTGATAAGATGGAAGCGGGCGACGATAACGCGCGAAAAAAATTAATTGAACATAATCTGCGACTCGTTGCTCACATATCAAAAAAATATTATAACGGTCAGGTGGACCAGGATGATTTGATTTCAATAGGTACAATAGGACTTATAAAGGCAATTTCAACCTACAACAAAGGCAAAGGAATTAAGCTTGCAACCTATTCAGCGCGCTGTATTGAAAATGAAATACTTATGTATTTCCGCAACATAAAAAAATATTCTCAGGACGTTTTTATAAACGATACCATAGATACCGACAAAGACGGGAACAGCCTTACTCTGCTTGACGTGATTTCCGATGATATAAATATTATTGATGATATTGACCTGAAAATCAAACTTGAAAACCTTGAAAGATACATGGCACAAGTGCTTTCGGAACGTGAGAAAACCGTCTTGATCCTGCGGTACGGACTCTACAATCAAGCCGAGACCACCCAGCGCGATGTAGCCAAGCGCCTGAATATTTCCCGTTCATATGTCTCAAGAATTGAAAAAAAAGCACTGTCAAAACTGCGTCATTGCTTTGAAAGTTGTTAATTACCGGGGTTCTTTAATTTACCGTCAGACACCTTGCAATCTTTATAATACCACTGCAATATCTCCTCAAATCCGCTTCCTTGCATAGCCATATAATTTGCACCGTACTGACTCATTCCAACCCCATGTCCATAACCTTTAACCACGAAAACCAGCCTGTCACTTTTAACACTGACCGAAAAGTTTGCAGACCGCAATGAAAACCCTGTGCGGATCTCACTCCCGGTGACCGTCTTGTCCCCAAACTGACAACTCAATACCGTTCCCGTGTTACTTGTTTTGATATTGGAAATGTATTTTGACACATCGTCACCCAATTTGGCTCCCAATGTCTTTGCCACAGCTTCAACCTGCCCCTTTTCGAAGGATACCTCACTTAGATAATCCGGACACAGCAGATCCCCCGCGCTCTCCACTCCGACAAGATACGGGTAGTCGCCGCCCCATACATTCTTGGCAGACTCTGTTTTGCCCGATGAGATAGCATGGTAGGCGGCTAAAATCGGCTCATCATTATTGGTGACGGTTTTGCCCTTCACAGAACTGATAATTGCCTGCAACTTTGCCTCATTCTTCTCACTGTCACCACCCCACTTTTCCTTCCGCTTTTGAGGATTTATATACCCCTGATCCTTGGTTGAATCATCGGTTATATCGTACTCTGATCGGTTTTTAACCCGCCCGATTCTCTTCCTGACTGCATATGTGTATGCTGCTACCGCTTGTGCCTTTAAAGCCTCATCGTTATATGTAATCGGCATTTCACAGGCAACCACCCCGATAACATACTCGTCGGCAGTTATTTCAACCACTTCCCCCGTATCACTCTTTTTCATTAAAAACACATCTTGTTGCCGGTCGTCCTGATTTTCAGAAATATCCGTCGAAGGTGCTGTCTTGGATGACTTGTTCGGTAAAATATTAAGAAGCGGAATAAAAATTATTGAAAAAAACAATATTACAAACAATGTCGCATACATTGTTTTCATTAATAAACCCTCTTTCTTGTTTTATGTTGACATTTAACCCGATTGGTTTTAATATTAATCTATAACTTGTCTAAGTATATGTTGTTGCATTATCAAGTATGTTTGATAGGAGAGAAAGAATTGAAAACCTTTAGATCCTTTTTTGTATTTTCAGTGGGTACGGTTTTATTGCTGCTTCTGAGAACATGGCAGCTTTTGTTTATGTTTGAAACTGCCACCGGGTTTTACAAGCCACAATACTCACCGGTTGGAGCGATAATCTGCGAGGCCACTTTTGTGCTTGTGCTGGCACTTATTGTCTGCTTTCCGCTTTTACAAAAGGTGCAGTTTGTCTGTCATTTTGAAAAAAGGCCCTTTATGATTGTTGCCTCACTTCTGACCTCTTTTACCTATATTTATAAAGCCTCCTGTCTTGCTTTCACCTTTGGAATCTTAAGTATTGATTTTATACTTACCCTTCTGGCCGGACTCTTCTTTTTCCTTTACGGGCTGTTTGGATTTTTAAAAATCACTATGCCGCTTGTTTTTTCTTTAGCGCCCCTGCCACTTTGGCTTTACAAACTGTTTGTTGTGTTCTTGGCGCAATCAGGCGTGTCAAGATTTACAGAAAACGCGTATGAGATTATAACCTTATGTGTTATTTTGCTTTTCCTTTTAAACTGCGCAAAGTTTTTAAGCAATGTTGAAAAACAACACAGTCTGCGATTTCTCACAGCAACCGGTTTTTTAACCGCAACCTTATGTTTTGTTTATACTATCCCGCGGTATCTGGTTTCGGTTTTGGGCGCATCACAGTTTCTACATCATTCGCTACAACCCGATGTAACTGTTTTGGGCACGGGGATTTTCGCCCTTGCGTTGACCTTTTATTGCCTGAGATACGGCACTAATAAACCTGCGACCGACGATTGCAATACTACCTTGACAGCCGACTGATGCTTTTGTTTTAAAACCTCAGGGATACCGTTTTGCTCAACTTTCGGTATCTCTTTTTTAATTGTAAACGAAACTGCGAAGGCTGCACTTCAAAATTTTAATAGCTGATTTGGGATGAGTACCAATCTATCACCCACCAAACTGCGCAAACGGGTTGTTTGGGATTGCGGTTGAGAAAGGATATAAAAGTTTGTATGAAAAATATAATCGTAAACCTGTGTGAAAACTGCAAAAGTCTCGGTATTGCCCTTGATAGCAACGCGGCGGAAAGATTAGAAATTTACGCCAATCTTTTGATTGAATGGAATCAGAAGATGAATTTAACCGCAATAACCGAACCTGAAGAAATTGCCCAAAAACATTTTTTTGACTGCCTGCTGTTTATCAAACATATTGAAATAAAGAAAAATGCCAAAATCATTGATGTCGGAACCGGTGCAGGCTTTCCGGGTGTTGTGCTTAAGATCGCCCGACCGGATATTGAGTTGACCTTGTTGGATTCACTCAACAAGCGGCTTGTTTTTCTCGATGAAGTTTTACATCATACCGGACTTTCGGCACAAACACTGCACTCACGGGCAGAAGACGGCGCCAGAACCGCTCTGCGTGAAAGTTTTGATATTTCAACGGCACGCGCGGTCGCCTCGCTTAACACACTTTGTGAATACTGCCTGCCGTATGTAAAACCCGGCGGCATATTTGTATCAATGAAAGGACCGAATCCGAGCCGGGAAATTGAAGAATCTTTAACCTGTGTCAAACTTTTAGGCGCGAAAATCGAAAGGGTTGAAGAGTGTCGTCTCGCAACCGGTGAAGAAAGATCATTTGTTGTAATAAAAAAGATATCGCAAACTTCTTCAAAATATCCCAGAAAAGCTATAAAAATTTCAAAATTTCCGTTATAATTTGTTGAACAGGACAAGCTTTTGTCCTGTTTTTTGTTATTGTTTTTCTTGAAAATTTTTCCAATTATTGTTACACTTAGGATAGTCAAGGCGACGGCTTAATCAGGGAGGTTGTTATGTTTTATTACAATAAAAATATCTGCAATCTGCTAAAGTTAAGTTATATCCCAACAGAAAAAATATATTTAAACAAGTTTAAAATTCGAAAAGATTTCGACAACAACGATTTTAAACGTCTGCTTCTTAGTATTAAAAACGTCGGATTAATTCATCCTCTGACGGTCAGAAAATTAGGTAACGGTATATATGAATTAATTGACGGAGAACAGCGGCTTCATGCAGCAACTTCGCTCGGCATAAAACGCGTACCCTGCATAACTCTTACATCCAAGCAAAACCTTTTTGCGTTGTATTCACTTATAAGTAATGTTGAGCGAAAACAACTGTGTGCGTTTGATGAAGCCGAAGGCATAATTGAGTTAATGAACACCTACGGCTTGAATAATATTGAAATTGCAGAATTTTTGGGGATTTCAGTATTAAGCCTTATGAATAAATTAAAGATACTTAATCTAAACGCTGACCAGCGGCGCAGAATACTTGATGCGAGGCTGTCTGTAGGCCATATACATGAGGTTGCAAATCTGCCCGAAAATCTTCGTGACGAGATTTTGGATATTATTATTGCCAAACAGCTAACCGTACTCGAAACACAAGCCTTAATAAATCAACGGCTTACCAAGAAAACGGGGGAAGCAAATCAAGAGAAGCCCTTACCAAAAGAACCCTTTCGTACAAGTGCGGTTAAGGATATCCGAATTTTTATAAACAGTTTAACTAAAATTGTCAATGCCATGAAAAATGCCGGCTTCGATGCAAGCGCCGAAAATTTTGATAACGAATGTGAACTCGAATACAAAATTACCGTAAAAAAACCTAATAAAGAAAATCCTACTGCAGCTACCGGAACTCAACTCCGGCTTGAGCTGAACTGAACTTGCCCACCCATATTCATCCCCATATAAAAGAAAGCACCGTCCGTAATTTTCGGACGGTGCTTTCGATTGTATATGATTATGTTTAGCTACAGCACTGTTTTCGCTTTAATAATCTACCGCGGTTTTACGCAACATTAAAAAACTATCACTTGCCGAGACCTTAAATATGGGCCTCTTTGAATCTACCACAACAGCATAATACTCTTGGTCTGCTGTTTGTGAAACCTTATATTCATTTT
>JAUMXX010000058.1:0-5888 GCA_030535285.1 bacterium
GAGGGGAATTTATTTAAATATAGCGTGTTTTTTATCGTTTTATATTTAGTCTATGCTTTATAATGAATATGGTGGTTTTTATGGACAAGCTTTCTTATAAAATTGAAGATTTTGAAGGTCCATTGGATTTGCTTTTACAGTTGATTGCAAAAAACAAACTCAACATAAATGATATAAAACTTGTTGTGCTTGTTGATCAGTATTTGGAGCAAATCAAGGTTTTTCAATCGGTTGATTTAGATATTGCCAGTGAATTTTTGGAAATGGCTGCAAGATTAATATATATGAAAACCGTTAGTTTGCTACCCAAACATGACGAGGTAGAGGCACTTAAACAAGAACTTCAAATTGAACTAATGGCGTATGAACGTTGTCGAAAAACAGCAGCAGTTTTTGCAAAAATGCAAGACGGTTTTGACACCTTTGTTAAACCGCCCGAAAAGATTGAATATGATAAGACCTATAATAATATCCACGATTCGTTGTTGCTTTGTAACGCATATACCGGCATTTTAGGAAACGCAAGCAAGAACAAGGCACCCAATACTGCAGTTTTTAATAAAATTGTTGCAAAGAAAATTGTTTCGGTATCTTCTAAGATTGTGTATGTTCTACGTAATTTGTGGTCAAGTGGTAAAAAAAAGCTAAACTCGATGTTTGTCGGTGTAAAGAGCCGTTCGGAATTAGTTGCGACCTTCCTTGCGGTGCTTGAACTTTGTAAAGCAAATCGCATCATTGTTGAGGGCGAGGGCGATGATATCGAGATCTCGGTCAGTAAAAAGAAGGGATCAAATGTACAATGAATATTAATGAATTAGCAAGCGCGTTTGAGGCGGTTTTATTTGCCGGTGGGGAACCGGTTCCGACTGAAAAAATATGTGAAATTTTTGATATTGATAGTGGTACGTGCGAAGAAGCAATGCTTTTGTTGCGTGATCGTTTAGACAGAACCAACAGTGGTGTTCAGTTGTTAAAACTTGAGGATAGTTACCAACTTTGCAGCCGAAAGGAGTATGGTGATTTTGTACGTACTGCCTTCGATCTAAGAAGACGCACACCTCTTTCACAGGCAGCGTTAGAGGTTTTGTCTGTCGTCGCATATAATCAGCCCGTTACAAAGTCATACATTGAACAGGTGAGGGGAGTTGATTGTTCGGGCGTTGTAGCAACTCTCGTTGAAAAAGGGCTTATTGAGGAAAAGGGTCGACTTGAATTGCCGGGAAGACCGTTGCTTTACGGTACAACTAATAATTTTTTAAGGTGCTTTTCTCTCAAATCTTTAACTGAACTTCCGACAGTTTCAGATGAAACAGGTAATAATAGTATACAAGAAGAAATGACAGAGGTTTAAAGTCTGACAATTTGATTGATGTCGCGAGGTGGTCTTTTGTTTGTAGTTTTAATTGTTCTCGCTGTTTTGGCTTTTGTTTTATTAATGCCTGTCTTTGTTGAAGTTTGTGTCACTGATGATGTTGATATCACGGTTACTTATTTATTTATTAGGAAACAAATTAACAAGAAATCAAAGACGGCAAACGAAAGGGCAGACTCGAACGTCGGTAAGCAAAAACCGAAGAAGAAAAATTTTGTTTCTAAACTGCTAAAGGATAAGGGACCGGCAGGTGCAGTTTCTGATATTATTTTTATAATAAAAAATATTTTTAAAAGAGTTTTTTGTTTAATCAGCAAATTTACAGTTACAAAATTTAATCTCGAAATTTGTGTTGCAAACAAGGACGCTGCAACAGCCGCGATACAATATGGGGGCGTTTGCTCGGTTGTCTATCCGGTTTTGGGATTTCTGTATTCAAATTTGAATTTTAAAAACGGTACAAAAGTAAATATTTTTTGCGATTATGAAGCCTCAGACAGCAAACTTGATTTTTATTCAAAGTTCTATATATTGCCGGTAAATGCAATTTTTGCTGCGTGTTCTTTTATATTTTCATATTTTTTATATTTATTGAAAAAAACTAAGGATGGTGTTAAAAATGGGTGAAAACAGTATCAAAGGTATTATGGAAACAACAATTGAAAAATTAAGGTCTATGGTTAATTCTCAGACTATAATCGGTGATCCGATTGTCTCGAACGACATCACAATTATCCCCGTATCAAAGGTTTCGTTTGGTCTTGCAACCGGTGGATCTGATTTTCCTTCCAAGTCATCTAACAAAATGTTCGGCGGCGGCGGTGGCGCAGGTGTCAGCATTACACCCGTTGCTTTTTTGGTGGTCAAGGGGGAAAATGTTAAACTTGTTCAAATTGATAACGATTCAAATACAATTGATAAGGCCATAGAATTGGTTCCTGAAATGTTTGATAAGGTTAAAGATTTGTTTAAGAAAAACGAAAGAGACAGCCAAGACGAAGTTGATGTAGAACTTTAATGCGAATTTACATCGGCAAATGACCATATTATATTGTAGCAGATTAATTATGTACTGACTGTTATAATATAAAAGGGGTATTGCCGATGCGTCATTTGTTTGCTTTTATAACTATTTTTTTAGTATTACTTTGTACTGAAAATATACAACTAAATGCTACGGCTTTAGCCGACTCGGCTGAAGCTGCTGTAGTTATTAATGCTTATACGAACGAGGTTTTGTTTGCTAAAAACGCTGATTCCAAGCTTCCGATGGCAAGTACAACAAAAATTATGACATCTCTTATTTTAGCAGAGCAACCAGATCTTGATAAGAAAATCATCACGACCAGAGAAATGGTTACTGTTGAGGGCTCTTCAATGGGATTATTACCCGGTGATACCGTAACATATTATGGTTTGCTTTGTGGAATGTTGTTGTCATCAGGAAATGATGCTGCCAACACAACGGCAATTTCGCTTGCCGGAAGCGTGGAAAATTTTGCTGTTTTGATGAATAAAAAAGCAAAAGAAATTGGTATGAAAAACACCAATTTTGTTACTGCATCGGGTCTTGATGCACAAAATCATTATTCAACAGCATATGATATGGCGATTTTAGGTGCCTATGCAATGAAGAATCGGGTTTTCAGAGAGGTGGCATCCAGTAAGTCAAAAACCGTTGAATACGGCAACATACCGTACAGGCGTACGTTGACAAATCATAACAAGCTTCTGAAATATTATGAACATGCAATTGGTGTTAAAACCGGTTTCACAAAAAAATCCGGAAGATGTCTTGTTTCATGCGCAGAACAAGAAAGTAAGCGTATTGTTGCGGTAACACTTGATGATCCTAATGATTGGGATGATCACAAACAGTTGCTTGAGCATGGCTTTTCTCAACTTGACACCTATACCTTAAAATGTGATATTAGTGAGATTGCAGTCGTTGGTGGTAAAGCAGATGTCGCAAAACTTTATGCTGACGATTGTAAGATCGGATTAACCGAGAGTGATTATTCAAAAATAAAGAAGCGTTATTCAATTCCAAAGTTTGTTTATGCTCCGGTTAAAAGCGAAAAAATCGGGACTGTTGATTATTTAATCGACGGCAACGTGATCTGCAGTACCGATATTACAACTTTTGATAATGTTGAAATAGACGAAGTTGAGGTCAATAGGTTTTGGATTGATTTCTTATCGAATTTTAAAAGGATATTAATGTTTAACTGTTAGGAGATTTAAGTGAAAAATAATAAGGAAAGAATACAGAAATTTTTATCTCAAAGCGGTGTGGTTTCACGCCGTAATGCAGAAAAAATGATTTTAGAGGGACGCATTAAAATTAATGGACGACCCGCAAAGATCGGTGATAAGGTTGACCCGATAAGAGATAAGGTTGTTGTTGGTGGGAAACGTGTGGTTCCCACAAAAAATAAGGTTTATATTATGTTGCACAAACCACGGGGGTTTGTTACAACTCTGAGTGACGAGCAGGGGAGAAAGTGCGTTGCTGATTTGGTTGTTGATGCAGGTGTAAGGTTATTTCCGGTCGGCAGGCTTGACCGTAATTCAGAAGGTTTACTTTTTATGACAAACGATGGTGATTTTTCAAATATCTTAACCCATCCGTCACATCACGTTAAAAAAATATACCGGGTTACAGTCCGTCAAAATGTCAGTGATGAGCAGTTAATTAAAATGAAAGAAGGCGTTGTAATAGACGGTGTCAGGACGCTTCCTTGTGAAATTAGCATCTTAAGTAGTGAAAGTAATCGTACTGTAATGCGTTTTGAAATCGTTGAAGGCAGAAACCGACAAATAAGAAAAATGTGTGAGTCGGTGGGACTTGAGGTTATTCGTCTGAAAAGGACTGAAATCGCGGGTGTTAAACTTGGAATGTTACCCCAAGGCCGTTGGCGCGATTTGAATCAAAAGGAAATCGAAAGATTAATGAATATATCAAAAAGTAGGGTACAAACAAATGATTGAGATATTACCGGTTAGAGATAAACAACAGTTAAAACCGTTATTTTTAAATGAGAATTTGATTCCAACCGATTTTTCAATGGCAGTTGTTGCCCGTTTCGGTGACGAGGTGCTTGGGTATTGTCTGTTTGATTTGGGTGAAAATATCGTTATTCGCAGCATAACACCTACGGATGATCTTATGTTGGCTGACGGTATTTTGCGCTCGGCATTACATGTTGCGGTGGAAAACAACATTCTGCAGGCTTTTTGGGCTGATAATATGTCTGAAGAATTGTTTGTAAAACTTAATTTTATAGATGATTTACAGGAACGACGGCTGCGCATTATGAAATTATTTGATAGCTGTCAACATTGCGGTAAATAAATATTGATTTTTTAGTTTTGTTGTGTTAATATATTAGGGTATAAAATGTTTGGAGGTTTTTTCAGATGTCTGTTTGGGAAGTTTTACTTGGCATCGTGATACTGATTGTATCTGTTTTAATTATAGGTTTTGTTCTGCTTCAGGAAGGTCGTCGCGCGGGAATTAACGGGGCCATCTCCGGTGGAGCTGATACATTTTTATCTAAAAACAAGGCAAGGACTCTCGATGCTTTTCTTTCAAGGTTTACAAAATATATCGCAATTTTGTTTTTTATCCTTGCAATTGTAGCTAATTATATTTCTATTTCCGGCAAATAATTCTGTTTATATTTTTGATTTTAAAAGCACTTGTTAGAACAAGTGCTTTTATTTTTTGAATATATAAAAAACTCCGCAACGGCATTATGCTTTAGTTGTGGAGTTTTGTTTTGTGCTGTTAAAACAGCCTCATACGACTTTGTTTTTTATGCACCACCGGAAGAAAGGTGCATATTAGAAGAAGTCTTTGCTCAAAAGAGCAAAGACTTCTTTTGGAGCTGCTAACCGGACTTGAACCGGTGACCTCATCCTTACCAAGGATGCACTCTACCACCTGAGCCATAGCAGCACTTGAACGAATATAATTCTACAATATTAATCGTTAGATGTCAATATTTTTTTATGATTGTACAATAAATTATTAAATGATTATTCATCCTTTTTCTTATTAACAGTTGCAAGCGGATTTGCAGAGATTGCAGAGCGCACCTGATTGTCAGAAACATGTGTGTATATTTGGGTTGTAGCGATGTTTTCATGGCCCAAAACTTCTTTTAAGACACGAATATCAACACCGCCATGCTGATACATTAAGGTGGCGGCAGTGTGCCTTAATTTGTGAACAGAATAACCTCTGTCTGACAGACCCGCTTTATCAAGATATTTGTTTACAATATGCTGGATTGTTTTATTACTAATTCTTTTATTTAAACGGCTTAAAAACAATGCGTTTCGCTCTTTTCGGTCAACACCGTCAATCGGGCGGTGGGGGAGGTAGTCCTTAATTGCTGTTATGCACGCATCATTTAAATATATAATTCGTTCTTTATTACCTTTACCGAGTACGCAAAGTGAACGATCTTCAAAATTGATGTCGGATAAATTTAGTGAACAAAGTTCAGAA
>JAUMXX010000058.1:5898-6836 GCA_030535285.1 bacterium
AGAAAGCCGCAAACCACAGTTTAGAAATATAGTCAGAATACAGTAATCTCTGTCCTTATAATCACCGTCAACAGATCCCAATAATTTATAACATTCCTGCAAATTAAGATGAACGGGGAGGGACTTCTTTATTTTAGGAGTGTCTAATTCTTGCGCAGGATTAATATCAAGCAGGTGAACCTGGGATGTTAAATATCTGAAGAAAATTCTTAGTGTGGACGCTTTGCGCGCACGCGTTGCTGCATTGTTTCCGCGCTCGTTTTTGCAATAAACTAAAAACGAAAACAAGTCTGTCAAGGTGATTGATCTCAGACAGTCAATAGAAATGTCATTTATAGTAATTTCCTCAAAAGTGACATCGTTATCTGTTAGACCTTTTGAAAACTTTATGTATCTAAAAAAAGTGAGTAGGTCATGGTAATATTCTTCAATAGATTTAGAGGATTTTCCTTTGATTGTTTCACTGTAGGTTAAAAAATCACGAAGAAAATCCGGAGCTGATAAAACGATATCATGTTTCATAATAATCACCAAAACCTTTACAAGATTGCCGATTGCGATGACTTTAACTGAATTTATTATAGCATTTTATTATTATATAGCAAATAGTTGTTATTTTTACGAGTTACCATTAATAGAGAATACCACTTAAATTATATTACCAATTATACAAAATCAATGTTTTGTATAATTCGGGGAGGTGTTTTGAGGTAGTAAACTAATAAAATACCAAAAAAGCGGTGTTTTATTGACAAAGCTAGCAGAATGTAAAAAACCAATAGATAATCTTAATTTGCAGGAATTGCATCTTAAATTATTTTTAACAAATCTGTTATGGTATGCATTGTGTTGAAAATTATAAAATTTATCTTAAGGTTTTATTTTTAAATCTATATTCATTTAAATATTCAAATGCTTTTGGATATAAGAAAATTATT
>JAUMXX010000013.1:0-12728 GCA_030535285.1 bacterium
CTTGCAACACAAATTGTTATTTTCTTATTTGCAAAAGAGGTTACGGGAAGTCATATGTGGGGGATTGTCCCGGTAGCGTTTTACGGTGCAACGATGGCTTTTTTTGATACAACCGTGTTTATACGTATGTATCCCCTACTTACACTGTTTACGGTTTTGCTGGCGTGGAAGCATTATCATATTATAAAAAACCCCGAAAAACGAAGTGCGATTGTTTGGTGTTTTGCAATAACGTTTCTCGGTGTTTTCACCCAATACTATTTTGCCATTGTTGCGTTTTTCATGGCGGTTGCGATGTGTGTGAGAATGTTGTGCCGCCGAGATTGGAAGACAGTATTAATTTATTGTGATTTTTCGACTGCTTATGTGGCTTATCCGGCGGCATCAGGCTGATGTCAGAGGTTGAAAATAAAGATTCACAGATAAAATAAAAATAAAACGCTTAGCCCAAATTTTTATGCGATGTTGGGCTAAGCGTTTGTTTTTTGCGTTTTCTGAATATTGTGTTAAGAATTATATTTTTTCAACACGGATGGTGTTTGTGTTTCCTGAACTACCCACGGTTATACCTCCGGTCATAACAACACTGTCACCCTTATCAAGACTCAAGTGCTTTTTTGCAGCCTGCATCGCGTGGTAGAACATTACGTCAGAAGACGAAAACTCTTCACTCATTATCGGTTTTACTCCCCATGACAAAGACAGTTTATACCAGACGCGTCTGTTTATTGCCATGCCGATAATATCAACAGAACAACGGAAACGAGATACCATTCTGACCGTCATTCCTGAAACCGAGTTAACTACGATTGCTTTGGCGCCCAAATCAATTGCCATGCCGCAGGTTGCATGTGAAATAGCATCTGCTTGATTTTTAATAATGAACTCGGTGGTTGCAAAACGCTTGTCATAATGAATATGTTGTTCGGTTTCAAGTACGATGTCGGCCATTGTTTTAACCGTTTCAACCGGATATTTTCCGGCTGCCGATTCGCCTGAAAGCATAACGGCAGAGGTTCCGTCATAAACTGCATTTGCTACGTCGGAAATCTCGGCACGGGTAGGACGGGGGTTGTAAATCATTGATTCGAGCATTTCGGTTGCTGTGATAACTCGTTTGCCTAAAAGTCTGCACTTTGTGATAAGGTATTTTTGAATAGCCGGAAGTTCTGTAAACGGCACCTCAACACCGAGATCACCGCGACCGATCATAATTCCTTCACATTCTTCGCAGATCTCATCAATGTTATCAATTCCGGTGCGGTTTTCAATCTTCGCAATTACATCAATATCCTCACCGCCGTTTTCCTTGAGAAAATTTTTCAAATCAATTAAATCTTGTTTTCGTGAAACGAAGGATGCGGCAATGAAGTCGACTTGATTTTCAATTCCAAAGAGAAGGTCTTTTTTATCCTGTTCGCCAAGATATTCTTTATTAAGCACCTTGTTGGGAAAACTCATGCTCTTGCGGTCGGACAGTTCGCCGCCAATAATGGTTTTGCACACAATTTCGGTGTCGATTATTTCCTTGATTTCAAAGACAACAAGACCATTATTTACAAGGATTCTGTCCCCTGTTTTTAAGTCTTTAACAAGACCTTCGTAGTTGACCGAAACACAAGATTCATCACCCTCGACGTTTCTTGTGGTGAAGGTGAACTCAGCCCCGTCTGCAACAGTGACCTTTCCGTTTTTAAACGTTTTGATTCGGTATTCAGGACCTTTCGTATCAAGCATAATTGCTATAGGAAGGTCCAGTTCATTACGAACCTTTTTAATCATATTAATTTTTTCAAGATGTTCTGATTGAACACCGTGTGAAAAGTTAAGCCTTGCAACATTAAGTCCGGCTTTACACATTTTTTTAAATATCTCTTCATCACTGCTTGCAGGGCCGATGGTACATATAATTTTTGTCTTTCTCAAACAAGTTACCTCCTTGTTTTGCTTCGAACAATATTTTTATCTTTGTCGTTGATGAATATATCTTGGGTAAAAAGTTTAACGGTAATCAATAGGAAGTGTTGCAGTTGCATTTAAATCTGCCCCGGCAAGATTGCCCGTTTTGTATTCATAAAAAGCCTGAGCGCCTACCATTGCGGCGTTGTCACCGCAAAGGTTAAGCGGCGGAAAATACAGATCCATACCGCGTTTTTCACATTCAGAGGTCATACGCTCTCTCAGTTCACTGTTTGCCGATACGCCCCCTGCTAAAACAAGGGTTTTTTGTCCGGTTTGGGAACAGGCTTTGAGTGTGTTTTCTATGAGCATATCGCAAACCCTTGAACGCAGCGCCCCGGCAAGCGCAGGAACATCTATTGATTCACCCTTTTGTGATGCGTTGTGAATAAGGTTAATCACGGCGGTTTTCAGCCCCGAAAATGAGAAGTCAAGCTCGTTACCCGATACGGTAGGACGTGGCAGAATATATTTATTAGCCTGGGTTTTATCGGCAATTTTGTCAAGTTCGACACCGCCCGGATAGGACATACCCATTGCACGTGCAGACTTGTCAAAACATTCGCCCGCTGCATCGTCACGGGTGCGTCCGAGTATATTGAATCGTGTGTAATCAAGGACCTCAACAATATGTGTATGACCTCCCGAAACAAGCAGGCATATAAAAGGAGGTTGCAACTGTTTGTGTGCAATGTAGTTTGCCGCAATATGTGAGCGTAGGTGGTGCACGGGAATAAGCGGAATGTTAAGTGAACCCGCCAAACCCTTAGCAAAGTTGACCCCCACGAGCAGCGCGCCGATGAGTCCCGGTGCAAAGGTCACCGCGATTGCGTCAATCTCCTCTTTTTTCAGATTTGCAGCCGAAAGTGCCCGGGCGGTTACTTGACTTATGGATTCGATGTGTCTGCGCGAGGCGATTTCGGGTACAACTCCGCCGTAAATTTTATGTTCTTGAATTTGGGTCGCCACAATGCTTGAAAGCACCTCACGGCCTGCAACGACGGCAGCGGCAGTTTCGTCGCAGGAGGTTTCAATACTCAGTATGTTCAAAAGAATCCGTCCTTTTAAAAAATGTTATTACAGGGTTAGCGTCATAATAATTGCATCTTCAATAGGTTTTGAATAAAAGTTTTTTCTTCGTCCGACATCTAAAAACCCAAAGGTCGAATACAGGTGTCTTGCTATGGAATTTGATTCCCTTACTTCAAGTGAAACACTTATGAGTTGTTGTTTTTTCGCATATTCAACAAGTCGGTTGATGAGGTTTTTCCCGACCCCGTTTTTACGGTATTCCGGCAAAACGGCAACGTTAGTAACAAAACCTTCATCAATGACGTGTTGCATACCGCAGTAGCCTATTGGTATAGCGCTGTCAAAGGCCATGAAAAAAACCGTGTTTGTGTTGTAGGAATCTAAAATAGCAGTTTCTGACCACGGAGCAGAAAAGCACTGTTGTTCGATTTGAGCAGCTGCCTTTGCATGCTCGGGCAAAAAATCCACGATTTTAATGTTCATTTTGCAATCCTATCCTGCCAAAGACTTCCGGCATTTTTTTAAAAATCTCTTGTGCGCAAAGGGTATATGTGTCGAGTCCGCAACCGAACGGATCGGCAATTTGCAGCACCATTAATTTTTCGCTTTTAATCCCTAAAGATAAAAGATGATCTGCGTGTGTATCGGTCATGCAAACGAAAAGTTCAATCCCCTCAAGGTCACCGCCCAAGTCAAGTTGCTTTGCGCGGTGACTTGAAATATCAATGTCAAACGGTTTTAGTGCAGCAACTGAATTTTCACTTACTTGAGCGCCGTTTTGTGCAAAGATTCCGGCACTTTTTGCGCAGTACAGGTGGCCGAGATTGTCCGGTATCGTTTTGTTAAATATTGCCTCAGCCATAGGGCTTCTGCAGGTGTTTCCCGTGCAGACGAACATAACAGTTTTCATTCTTAATCACCCTTTGCGTCATACCAGGTTTTTCCGAAGTTTACATCGACGGTTAGCGGAACCTGCAGGTTAACCGCTGTTTCCATTTCTTCTTTTAGAATTTTACAGGCGAGTTCGGCTTTTTCTTGGGGCGCTTCTACAATAAGTTCATCGTGCACCTGTAAAATAAGTTTTGCTTCGGGCAGTTCGTGTCGAAGTCGGTTATAAACGCGAATCATTGCAATTTTTATTATATCAGCGGCAGTTCCTTGAATGGGCATATTTCTCGCAACCCGTTCTCCGAAAGCACGCAGCATGGCGTTTGAACTTCTAAGCTCGGGCAGTTGTCGACGGCGATTAAATCGGGTTGAAACAAATCCGTCTTCCTTTGCTTTTTCAACCACCTGTTTCATATAGCGGTCGACACCGCTGTAGGTCGACAAATAGCCCTTTATATACTGATCGGCATCTTTGCGGGAGACCCCGATGTCTTTTGAGAGAGAAAAGGCACCTATGCCGTAAACGATTCCGAAATTAACCGCTTTTGCCCTGCTGCGCATAAGCGGAGTAACCAGGTTTGCAGGCATATTGAACACCTGACTTGCTGTAACGGTGTGAATATCCACATCCGAATTAAAGGCATCAATCATGACCGAATCTTCTGCAATATCGGCAAGTACGCGCAGTTCAATCTGTGAATAGTCGGCATCACATAACACAAAACCGTCTTGAGCCTTAAAATAACGGCGAAGTTGTCTGCCCTCTTCTTTTTTAACCGGGATGTTTTGCAGGTTGGGCTCAAGCGAACTTATTCTGCCGGTTTTAGTTTCGGTTTGGTTGAGGGTCGAATGAATTCTTCCGCCCGGTCCCACTGCAGCCAGCAGACCGTCGCAATAGGTAGATTTGAGTTTTGAAAGTTGACGGTATTCTAATAGTTTTTCAACACAAGGATGCTCAAACTTAAGTTCTTCGAGAACTTCGGCATTAGTGGAATACCCGCTTTTAGTTTTCTTTTTGCAAGGAAGCCCCAGTTTTTCAAACAGCGCCAAGCCAAGTTGTTTTGGAGAATTCAAATTAAACTCGTAACCAACCTCTTGCCAGATGGTTTGCTTGAGCGATTCTATCCTTTGGTTGAGTTTGTCACCGTATTTTTTGATCCCCTCGGAATCTACTAAAAATCCCACAGACTCCATATCTGCAAGTACCCGTGCGAGAGGGATTTCAATGTCACAAAGCAGGGGCAGTTGTTGCGAGTGGTTAAGTTTTTCGTACAACACCTCGCAAATATCGTAGTGAAGGACTGCTTTTTTTATGTCGTCCGATTCACTGCCGCTAACTTCACGTAAAGGCACTGAGTATTCCGAGGCTAACCGCTGCAGATCGTAGCTTGAGGAGGACGGATTAATCAGATAGGCTGCCAGCATGCTGTCAAAGGAGATGTTTTCAATCGAAATGTTGTTTGTCGCGCACCATTTGCAAATGTTTTTTGCATCATAGACCCTTTTCTCTGTTTTGGGGTCGGAAAACAGATTACGCAGAGAATCTACACAAAGCGGGAAAACCCCGGCCGATAATCCTGACGAGAAAAAAAGCGAGTCGTTTTCGATAAACAGGCTGCATTTTCCGGTCTGTTTTGCCAACGTTGCCGCCTGCTTAAAATCATAAATCGGAGTAATTGTTTCAAGCGACTTCTTTTCCGAAGATTCGGATTGTTCAAGGCCCAGTTTTTTTGCAAACGAAAACAGTTCCAGATCAAATAAAATTTCCGACAGTTTTTCGGTGTTTTGCGGATTTAAAACATAGTTGTCGGGATTTTGCGGAATGTCGACATCGCAAAAAATTTCACCGAGCTCACGGCTTAGAAACGCAAACTCTCTACCGTTTTCAAGTTTAGTACGCAAACTGTCTTTTATATCCAGCCTTTCAAGGTTTTCATAAATATTATCAATATTTTCAAACCGTACGATCAGATCTTGCGCCGTTTTCTCACCTATTCCGGAAACACCGGGAATGTTGTCCGACGCATCTCCTTGCAGGGCTTTTATTTCAATGAGTGATTTAGGTTTGACACCATACTTATCAAAAACTGCTTGGGTATCAAAGGTTACAATTTCCGGTCGGCCTGCCTTTGTTGTCGAGAGCAAGACCTTCGTGCTGTCGGACACAAGTTGAAGCGAGTCGCGGTCTCCGGTTGCAATCACACAGCAATTACCCTGAGAACTGAAAATCTTTGAGAGCGTTCCTAAAATATCGTCTGCCTCAAAACCTTCTTTTTCAATGCATATACATCCGAGATGGGTCAGGATTTTTTTAAGAGGCTCAAATTGTTCGGCAAGTTCATCAGGCATACCCTTGCGCCCGGCTTTATACTTGTCGTATTTTTTATGTCTGAAGGTCTTGGTACGCAGATCAAAAGCCGCCACAATGCCGTCGGGTTTTTCTGTTTCAATAAGCCTGTTTAAAATGTTAAGAAACCCAAAAATCGCATTTGTGTATCGACCGTCTTTGGTTGTTAAGAGTTTAATTCCGTAAAAGGAACGGTTTATTATACTGTTTCCGTCTATAGCCAATAGCTTCATAAAATCACCATAAATATTCCCGAACATAAAATCCGGCGAAAATAATTACTAATATAAATAGTATACCATAGTTATTATAAAAACGCACGGATTTTTATATTTTAAATATTAAACCCTTGTTTTGACAATTTTCAAGTTGTGTGTTAAATTCAATATTGGTGATAAGGGTTATGTTTATTGGAAATGTTGAGATAAAAGGATATGCTGCGCTTGCGCCGATGGCAGGGGTGGCTGACCGTGCGATGCGTGAGATTTGTACGCAATACGGCTGCGCATTCACCGTTGGTGAGCTCACAAGCGCTAAAGGGGTCGCGCTCGGTGACAAGAAAAGTGCTCTGCTTTTGGACGTTGCGGATTCGTTTCGACCGTTTGCATCACAAATTTTCGGGTGCGAGCCCGAGACGATGGCACAAGCGGCAAAAAGAGCTTGGGAATACGGCCCGGATTTTTTAGATATTAACATGGGATGTCCGGCACCTAAGGTTGCGGTCTCGGGCGGCGGCGGGTCGGCATTGATGAAAGACCCCGTGCTTGCACAGAAGATTGTTGAGCAGGTGGTAAAGGCGGTCGAAATTCCGGTGACGGTTAAGATGCGTACCGGATGGGATAATCAGATGTTGACGGCGGTAGAACTTGCAAAAAGATGTGAGCAGGCAGGAGCTGCTGCAATAACGGTGCATGGGCGCACAAGGAGTCAGATGTTTGCCGATCCTGTTGATTATGAAACGATAGCTTTGGTAAAACAGGCAGTCAACATTCCGGTTATTGCAAACGGCAATATAACAGATGGAAAATCGGCAGCGTTTATGTATGAACAGACCGGATGTGACTTTATTATGGTCGGAAGGGGCGCGATGGGCAGACCCTGGGTTTTTGAGCAGATAAACGCGTGGCTCGGACACAATGTATTATTGCCGGACCCACCGCTTTCAAAACGGTTGTTGACAATGGTAGATCAGATTGAGCGAATGGTAAAGTATAAAGGCGAAAAAATTGCTTTTTCAGAAGCAAGAAAACACGCAGCATGGTATATGAAAGGGTTTAGAAATGCTGCAGGGCTGAGGCGGATGTGTGCTCAGATCTCCTGTATTGAGGATGTTTTTGAAGTCTGCAAGGCGGCGCAGGAGTTAAATTGTGAAGAACACATAGGTTAAAAGGGGTAAGATTATGATAATAATGTCTGTAGATGTAGGGACAGTTCGGACAGGACTTGCGGTTTGCGATAAGAACGAGGGTTTTGCTTTTCCCAGAGGGGTAATAACCGAGCGAGACCGCGAAAAATTGATTGAGAAGCTTTGTCAGAAAGCCAAAGAGTTTGAGGCGGAAATGTTAATTGTGGGATATCCGAAAAACATGGATGGCAGCGAGGGTTTTAAGGCTGAGGAGTGTGCCGAAGTTGCAGAAAAACTGCGTGAGTCAACCGGTTTACAGGTGCAGTTGTGGGATGAAAGATGTACCACCGTTTCGGCGCATACGGCACTAAATTACAGTGATGTTCGGGGCAAAAAACGCAAAAATATTGTAGATGCGGTTGCAGCAGTTATAATTTTAGAAGATTTTTTGAATTTCAGAAGAATAAACGGTTAGAATCCAATATAAAAGCAGAACTGTTTTATCGGGGTGAGGGCTTTAAAGTTTTACCTTAAAATTTATCGCAAAACAATGAAACAGCCCGTGAGACACTTTGCTTTCCAAAACGGTTGCGGATAGTATCGACACAGTTTTCGATTGTGAGCAGTTTTGTTTCTTTCTCAGGATTGTCAAAGATATCCAGTTGGTAGGCGCTGTGTTTTTCGCACAGATCTAAAACCCTGATTCCTGCTGCGCGGATCGGTCGGTCATAGCAACCGTGTTTTTGGAATAACAACATTCCCTCTTTTGCGATAACGGTGCTTAGTTGTGTGGGGTGCTTAAGAATCGTCTGAAAAACATTTGAAGAGAAGTCGTTGTGCCGCACAAAAATTTGAACGGTTTTTGCCTCAAGACATTCGGTTCGGAGTATTGAGGCAATTTCGTCGCTTAAGGAAAAAAGTAACGACCGTATAACAAGAGAACTCGTGGTATCTTTTATAAAAGTGTTTGACCGACCGATGCTTTTTGGGATGTTTCGGAAGGTCAGATGTTTCACAGGTGACGGATCGTGACCGTTGGCAAGGCTGCCGAGAAGTTCCCCGTTTTTTCCAAGAAAGGATTTTAAAACTGCCGGATTTGTTGCGGCAAGGTTGCCGATGGTGAATATTCCGATATTGTGTAACTTTTTTTCGGTGTTGGGCCCGATTCCCAGCAGACAGGAGATTTTTAGCGGCCAAACAATGTTTTTGTATTCTGTGTAAGGAATGACGGTTATTGCATCGGGCTTTTTTAAATCACTACCCAGTTTTGCAAAAACTTTGTTAAAACTTACACCTATTGAGACGGTCAGTCCAAGTTCGTTTTTAACACGATTACGTATGCGCTCGGCGATTTGTTCTCCGTCTCCGAACAAAAGTCGGCTCCCGGTAACGTCAAGCCAGCACTCGTCGATGCCAAAGGCTTCAACCTGGTCTGTATATTCGGAATAAATTTGAGTTACTAAGGCAGAAAAACGCAGATATCTGTCGTAGTCGGGGGCAACAATAATCAGATCCCGACATTTTGCCTGTGCCTGCCATACAGGTTCAGCGGTTTTAACACCGAAACTTTTAGCCAGTTCGTTTTTTGCGAGCACAATACCGCGTCTTTCTTTGACGCTGCCGCAAACTGCGATGGGTTTTGAACACAGTTGTGGATTGTCATGGCATGCTACCGAGGCAAAAAAATTATTAAGATCGCAATGGAGTATGGTTCGTTGCATTTTTTATCACCCATAAAAGAACATTTGTTCTTTTATTTTAACCTGTCAACGCAGCGTTGTAAAGTATAATTTTCTTTTTGTGAAACACACTCTTTTAAGGGGTAGATAAAAATATGTGGGTTAAATGTTAAAAATATGTTGTAAAAATCTAAAAATACTGTTATAATACAAAAAAGTGTACCAAATGGAACACTTTTTGACAAAAGCGGGGTGAATTTTATAAAAAAGAATTTAAAAGAGGTATTGTTTAATACTCAATTATGGGTTGGATTAAGCCGGCAGGAGTGCGAAGAAATTTTCCAACTGCTGCCCGAAGCGGAGATAAAGGAAAAAGCGCAAGAAATTTACCGGTCGGGGAGCATCGGAATTTTGCTTGACGGCAAGGCGACTGTTCTTCAAGGTAACAATAGGAAAGATGTTATCATGCGGACTGTGGCGGCGGGAGATTTTTTCGGCTCGGCAAGTTTGTTCGAGAGTAATTATCAAAGCAGCATAAAAGCCAATACGGTGTGCAGGGTGTTATACATACCCGATGTGCTGTTTGAGCATATTTTAAATTCCTATCCCAAGGTGGCGGTTAATTACATAAGATTTCTTTCAGGCAGAATTTGTTTTTTAAACAGGCAAATTGAAAACTTCACCTGCGACAATACAGAGGTTAAAATTTTGAACTATCTGTATCAATTGGCAGGTGAAAAAGAGGAGGTACACCTGGAATACGGGATATCCCAACTAAGTTCAAGACTTAATATGGGACGTACGAGCATTTACCGGGCGATTGATAATTTAACCAAATACGGTAAAATCAGGAGAGAAAAAAATATATTTTATATAAATAAAAAGGAGTAAAAAATTATGAAGAATTTAAAAAAATTAGGTGCGATAGCGCTTTTAGCGGTAATGGTTTTCTGCTTTGCGGGATGCGTAACTTCAAAACAGCCGGTAGAAAGAACCGAAATAAACGTTTTGGCACTCAAAGGACCGACAGGTGTAGGAATTGTGAACCTGATGGAGAAATCCGCCCAAGATACAAGTGTCAACAAATACAATTTTGAGGTATTGGCATCTCCTGAAGAGGCGGTAGGTAAGATAGTAAAAAAAG
Source organism: bacterium (assembly GCA_030535285.1). Lineage (GTDB taxonomy): Bacteria > Bacillota > Clostridia > Oscillospirales > Acutalibacteraceae > JAUMXX01. Next base: position 10,395 of record JAUMXX010000013.1, read on the forward strand.
AGGCAGATATTGCCGCGGTTGCAACAAATCTCGCCTCAACGCTTTACAAGAAGACCGAAAAGGGCGTAACTCTGCTCGCGGTCAACACGCTTGGGGTGCTTTCAATTCTTGAAAACGGCGAGACCGTATCCGACATATCTGATTTAAAAGGAAAGGAAATTTACTCAACCGGAAAGGGTGCCAACCCGGAATATATTTTGAGATATGTTCTTTCTGAAAATTCAATTAATCCGGACAAGGATGTAACATTAAATTTTGTCCAGACCAATGATGAACTTGTTTCGCTTATGGCTTCCGGCAAAGCGAAAGTTGCCATGGTTGCCGAACCTGCGGCAACAACAGTTATGACAAAAATCAAAACTGTAAGACGGGTTTTGAACATGACGGATGAATGGGGAAAAATCGAGGATAGCGGCAGCTTGATGATGGGCTGTGTTATAGTAAGAAACGAATTTCTAAACGAAAATAAAGAGGCTGTTAATAAATTTTTAAAGGAATATAAAGAGTCAATACTTGCAACCGAGTCTAACATTGACGAAACGGCTGCTTTGTGTGAAAAATACGGAATAATCCCTGCGCAGACAATAGCAAAGAAAGCGATACCCGAGTGCAATGTCGTTTATATTGACAAAACAGAAATGAAACAGCAGTTAAGCGGATATTTAAAGGTTTTATATGCGGCAAATCCGTCTTCGGTTGGAGGTGAATTGCCGGATGACAATTTCTACTATATTCCGCAATAAATTCATTAAAGCCTTAGTCTGCAGTTTGTTTTGGATAGGGGTTTGGCAGATTGTTTCACTTATAATCAGTCTTGATTTAATCTTGCCCTCTCCCCTGACTGTGTTAAAAGCCTGGACTTCTCTTGTTGTACAGGTTGAATTCTGGAAATCAATCGGGGCATCAATCTTAAGAACGCTGGGTGGATTTTTAATAGGAACTGCTGCCGGCAGTGCGCTGGCGTTTGCAACCTATCGCTTGCCGTTATTAAAAACGTTGTTTTTACCCATGCTTCGTGCTATTCGCACTGTTCCGGTTACAGCAATTATTTTGCTTGCGTTTTTTTGGTTTACAACCGACACATTACCTATTTTCATTATCTTTCTGATGTTGTTGCCGATGGTATGGTCGGAGGTATACACCGCGTTGTGTCAGGTCGACATTAAGCTTTTAGAGGTCGCTGAGGTTTACAGATTAAGCGGAATAAAAAGACTTCAGTTAATTATTTTCCCGTCGATTCGAAACTCATTTTTGTCGGCGTGTACTACGGCAATCGGTTTTGCGTGGAAGGCCGGAATTGCAACCGAAATACAAAACACACCGTTTTTTTCAATCGGTAAACAGATACAAGATGCAAAATATGTGCTTGAGATGCCGCAGGTTTTTGCCTGGACGGCAACCGTTGTGGTGTTGAGTGTTCTGTTTGAAAAGGCGTTTGTGCTTTTGGTTAGGAAAAGAGGTATGTATAAGGTATGATAGATATTAAAAACATAACCTTTTCTTATGGAGAAAAGCAGATTTTAAAAAATTTCAGCATAAAAATATCCGACACCGACAGAATTTGTTTTTCGGGCCCGTCAGGTTGCGGCAAAACTACATTGGCAAGGCTTTTAATCGGGCTTGAAAAAGTCGAGTCGGGAAAAATCAGATATCTGCCGCCCAATCCGAGATTTTCGACTGTTTTTCAAGAGGACAGGCTTATTTCTAATCTGACAGTGCTTGAAAATGTTGCTTTGTCCGGTGATAAAGAAAAAGCCCGAGAACTTTTAACGGTTCTCGGACTAAAAGAACAAATAAACGAATATCCCGACACATTAAGCGGAGGAATGTGCCGAAAAGTAAGTGTTGCCAGAGCATTGTGTTATGATGGTGACATTCTGATACTTGACGAGGCGTTTAATGGAATTGATCATGACGGAAGAGAGCATGTTGCCAAATTAATTTTGCAACATTTCGCTAAAAAAACAATCATAATGATTTCCCACATAAAGACCGATGCTCAATTGCTTGATGCCAAACTTGTTGAGCTTGACAAGTGTTGTCGGGTTTAGAATTTAAGTTGTTCGTGTGTGTATATAACAAAATTAGTGTTTTTTAAGTTTTTAAAAGGGTCTTGCTCGTATATATTGATGAGTTCAAGGCCTTTTTTCTTTGCATAAGTTATAGTGTTTTTAGTGCCGCCGGGAAGACCGCTGAAATATGTTACTACAACCTGTGAACGATCCACCATATATTTGTTGCGTTTTTGGTAGGCGTCGGGTGAGTAGTTTTCACAGACAAAAACAACCTCGTCCGCCCCAGACAAAACAGAATAATACCGTTGCTTCCATAAGT
>JAUMXX010000013.1:12738-23854 GCA_030535285.1 bacterium
GCAGCACAAGGATACATCGAGCCTTTGTTTAAGAAGCAACACGCATTCGGCAGCGGTCAAATCAAACCCACGCGCTCCCCCGCAAAAGAACTTTTTTATCCCGTATTGCGAGAGTTTGGAAATTGCAGCAATAAGCCGATTTTCAAACATGTAATACTCGTCATCCTTGACATCAAAGTTGAAAGGAAACTTTTCGGGTCGGTAGCCGGTAAAACAGCATGCCGGTATGTTGTCAGAATAACATATTTTTTTGTCGGATTGCGTAAACATCATAAAGCATACCCTTATTTTATAACAGCATAGTAATAATTATAATAAATTTATCATAAATCATCCTCGTTTTCAAGATTACAATCGACTTGTTGCACACAAATCGGTCCGCATAGAGCCCAAAGGTCTGGTGACAGGGCCATTCAAAACGGGATGTATCTTTGTCTGTAAACATTTGGTTACAGATTTGTATTTGCTTTTTTGTAGAAAAATGATAGAATATAGTTATAAAACACAAAAAAGAGGGATTTATGAAAAACAAAAGAAAACATTTCGGCGATCGCAAGGACGGGCGAAGAGTTCGAGGCTGCGCCCCAATGGATTTTTTGGCACCATATATAATGGTAGAGCGAAACGATGCCTCCAATTTGTTTTGTGATAGTTTTGACACAAGGGCAGTTGATACATATATCAACGAAAAGCGAAAAGAAGGCCTTAAACATTTTGGGTTAACCCATGTGCTTTTGGCTTCGTATGTTCGTGCGGTTTCACAGCGTCCGGCAATTAACCGTTTTATAAGCGGACAGAAGATTTTTGCCCGCAATCGTATTGAGGTCAATATGATTGTAAAAAAGAATATGGCGATTAATGAACCGGAAACACTTATCAAGGTTATTTTTGAGCCTACAGATACGGCTTATGATGTTTACGAAAAGTTTAATGCTGCATACAAAGAATCTTTTGCGGTTGAAGAAAACAGTTTTGATAACACTGCGAAGATTTTAAACCGTATTCCCGGACTTATAAAGAAAAACATGATGTGGTTTTTAAAGACTTTGGACTATTTTGGATGGCTTCCCACAGGTCTTACCGATGTGAGTCCGTTTCACGGTTCGTTATTTATTACCTCTATGGGTTCGCTTGGAATACCTCCGGTTTTTCACCATTTATATAGGTTTGGAAATGTGCCTATTTTTATGGCGTTCGGTGCAAGAAAGTCGGTCAACGAACTAGGTGAAGACGGTAAAATTATCAAAAAGAAATATCTGCAGTACACGGTTGTTACAGATGAACGTATCTGCGACGGTTTTTATTATGCTTCGGCGTTTAAGATTTTGAAAAGATTGCTTAAAAACCCACGACAACTTGATGTTCCGCCTGAGAAGGTTTATGAAGATATTGATTAAAAACCACGCCGGAAGCAACCCTTCCGGCGTGGTTTTGTTATAAATAAAACAGTTATTCAATACGGTTGTATCGGCGCATCAAGGTGTTAAGCTTGTTTGCAAGCGAGGGGCTTATCTGATCTGCCGTCATTCGCCATTTCCAATTGTCGCCGAGTGTTGACGGTAGGTTCATTCTTGCTTCGTTTGTGAGCGACAGCAAATCCTGCATGGTCACAATCACAGTATCGGCGGGACTGTTCCAGACAGCACGCATCATTCCCCAATTATAGCCCTCTTGTTTAGTTAATCCGAGATATTGTATAGCAAATAAAGCCTGTTCTGGCTGTGCGGAGTCGAACCAGCCGAGAATCGTATCGTTGTCGTGGGTTCCGGTATAAGCCACACAGTTTTCAGGGTAGTTGTGTGGAAGATAGGGATTGTTTTGGTCTGATTCAAAAGCAAACTGTAAAACCTTCATGCCCGGAAAACCCGTGCTTTGAAGAAGTTGTCTAACCGACTGTGTTATTATTCCGAGATCTTCTGCTATTATTTTCGGATTTAAACGTCGGTTAATTTCATCAAATAAATCCATTCCCGGTCCCGATTCCCATCGACCGTTCGCAGCGGTAGTATCACCGAAAGGAATACTATAATATTCATCAAATCCTCTGAAATGATCTATTCTTATTATGTCAAAAAGTTCACAGGAATGTTTCATTCTGGTTATCCACCAGCAATAACGGTCATTTTTCATATGTTTCCAATCGTAAAGAGGGTTCCCCCAAACTTGACCGTCTTCGGAAAAACAGTCCGGCGGGCAACCTGCAACCGACTGGGGCATCAGGTTATCATCAAGCAAAAATTGAGTAGGATTTGCCCAAACATCCGCACTGTCAAAAGCGGCGTAAATCGGAAGATCACCGATAATCTGAATACCATTAAAGTTGGCATATCGTTTAAGTGAAAACCACTGTTTGTAAAAAAGATACTGAACAACCTTAAAAAATTCAATTTTATCGTGCAATTCTGATTTTAATTTGTTAAATGCATATTTGTTGCGAAATTTTATGGCCGTTTCCCAGCAAGACCAAGCCTTGCCTTCGAAATGATTCTTAAAAGCCATAAACGCCGCATAATCATCAAGCCAGTGTCGGTTTTGGTCACAAAAAGAGATATAGTCATCGGGTATTCGGTTTTTAAAATTGTTATATGCTTTTTCTAAAATCTTAAAACGGGTATCATATACCCACCCATAGTCTACAAAATCGTTGCAGTGTGGTTCAAGTTCATGCAGATCAGTCTCGCTCAGCAAACCTTCATCGCAAAGAGTGTCAAGGTCAATAAAGTATTCGTTTCCCGCAAAGCAGGAAAAAGATTGGTAGGGTGAGTCACCGAACCCTGTCGGTCCCAGTGGGAGCACCTGCCAGTATTTCTGTCCCGATTTGCAAAGAAAATCCACAAACTTGTACGCTTCTTTTCCGAGTGTGCCGATACCGTATTTTGAAGGAAGCGAAGAAATGTGTAATAAAATTCCGCTGAAACCCATTTTGTTTCTCCAAAATTAAAGAATTAGATAAGACCTTAAACCGTGCAGCATATTTTCGAGGCTTGAAACATTTAAAATGAAAACACCGACAAACAGTTTGCACAATAATTTCTTTCGCAATTATTATAACAGATAAAAACCGTACTGACAATGGCAGGCAGCAATAGAAAATTTTTGAAAAATCCGGTTCTTCATTTTTAATATTGGCAGGTTGGTTAGTTTATGTTAGAATAACCTCACGGTGTTAATCAAATTAAAAATATAAGCGTATTGAGAATGTAAAAGTGCCGGGAAAATGGTAAAAACATTTAATAATAAACTCAGATGTTTTCGGACATAAATAGTAATGGCAGACATAGGGTTTGCCCATAAAATTTTAAGAGAAGATAGTTGTGAAAAATCTGAGAAAAAATGTTAGAATAGCAATCACCTTTTTGGTGTCACTTATAATAAGCTTAATACTTTTTGCGGTGTCGGCAGTTTTTGTGCTGGTGCTATCATATAAAGAGGAAAACCAAGCCGGTTTTGAGGCTTTAGAGGTTGCCCGTGTAGAAGAAAAAAGAGAAGTGTTAATCATTTTTGACTTCGCACAGAGCGTCAGGTTTGTTGCGGTTAAAATGTTTTTTGATCAGGGTAATTTTGTGTGCGAAAACATGTCAAATTATTCTGATATGCAAAATGCATACTCTTCTGGCGGTGCTTCGCAGGCTGTAAAATTATACAATTACAGGCAGGGCGGACTTGCTGACAAATACATTGTTTTGAACGAACAAGCTTTAGAAAACGTCTGCAATCTTTTGGGCGGCGCCGAGGTTGAAATCCTCGGTGAAACGGTGAGATTGATGGGCGCTCAGGCAGTTGAGAAGTTTGGAAGTGACTACACTGAATTACAGATAACGGCGGCAATACTGAACAAATTTTTTGATTGTGATGAAGCGCAGGCACTGTTAACAAAATTTTTGCAGGCTGAGAAGTTAGTTAAGACAAACATATCTTATACACATGTGTTTGATACGGCAGACAGCCTGTGCGGTTTGAAAGGGGGATGAATATGAGGAAAAAAATTACGGTTTTGATAGTTTTGCTGATGTGTCTTTTGTCGGCATGTTCTTCGCCGGACAGGTTGACATCTAAGCATTACATAAACACGGGGGAAGATCAGCTTAATGAAACGACCCGTAATCCGAGCAGCGCGCCGGAAAACTCCGATTCGTCGGTACAAACGGTGACCAGTGAACACTCCGTCTCACATTCATCCGGACCCACAGATGATCATACCTCCGAATCATCTCAACCGGCAAAGGATAACACATATAATTTAAGTTATAATGGGTATTATTATAAGAATCTGACGGTCGGTCAAAAAAGTATTTACAAGAAGATTGATGCGGCTATATACGAGATGAAAAACGGGTACATAGATCTGGGAAGCACCCAATACAGCAACATCATATTGGCATATGCTGCCGTTATAAACGACAGGTCGGAGTATTTTTGGCTTGATCAGTCTAAGTACGGTATAAAATATGAAGACGGTAAATATTATATGTGTTTCTCCGGCGTGAATATAAATGATTTGCAACTTTCTTATCTTTATTCTGAAGATCAGAAAAGTTTGTTGCAGCAGCAGATTGACCAAAGATTAAGACAGATTATTTTAGAGGCGCAAGCAAAAGAAAACGAGTATGAAAAGGCACTGTTGGTGCATGATTGGGTAGTTAAGAATATTGAATATGATTCTGTCACGGCAGATGCCGTTATAAACAAAAATCAGGCAGGATTAGACAAGGATTCGTTTACAATTTTAGGCGGTGTTTTGCCAAGACAGACAAACCATGGCGTCGCTGTTCGGGCGGTATGTGAGGGTTATGCAAAAACCTATCACTATATTTTGAAACAGTTGGGATTTGAATCGGTTCTTGTAACCGGTAATTATAACGGTTACGGACACATGTGGAATTGTGTAAAAATCAACAACGAATGGTATTTTACCGACTGTACTAATGATGATCTGTATTCCGAAGCGGTCAGTCACACCTTTTTCAATGTGAGCAGTCGTGCGTTGAGCCGGGTGTATAATTTTGATAAAACGGTTACGCCGTATACCGTTGACACAATAACTGAAGATGAGTCATTTAATTTTTGCCTGCCTGAGTGCAAGAGTACCCAATATAATTATTTTGTGGTTAATAAACGCTGTTTAAGCCTTGGGGATTTTAATATTGAATTGGGTATGGTTGAGGCTTCGGCAAACACTATAAGTAAAATTGCCGATTTGATAGTAAGCGAGAACGCCAAACAGGTCAAAACAACAGAATTGTGTTTTGGTGACGCAACCGAGTTTGTTTTTAATGAGGACACAACGGCAGCACTTATCGGAATTACCGATATTGCTGAGCAGATCAAGAAGACAGGTGCGCAGATAAAGAATATAAGGGTAAAAGGTATTAACGGAGCCAAAGGTTTTATGATTTGCTGGGAATAAAAAGTCTGCTCGAAAAAGAATCCGAGCAGACTTTTATTGCCCTTAAACGATTTTCGAGGGCGGGTTTAATAAATTATATTCTGATTATTCAGATTCCAGAACAGACAAAGGTGAAATATATTGACCACCCACCGAAAATTCAAGATGCAGGTGCGGTTTTTCAACACTTTCACACGGTATAGTTCCGATTTCACCGATTACCGTAAGAGAGTTAACAGTATCCCCTGCCGATACAGTTGCGGCGTCTATACTGCTGTACCTTCCGATAACACCGTTGCCGTGGTCGATAACAACAACATTACCGTATTGAGAGTCCGAAAGAATTTCAAGCACCTTTCCGTCACCGGCGCTGGTTACCGACTTTGAGGTGTTAGACGCAATATCAATGCCTCTGTGAATCCGCATGTCGCGATAGGTTTCGGAATACAAAAGTTCATTTTCACTATAGTTTTTAATTATCTCACCCTCTGCTACCGGCATAACAAAAAAGGTTGCCACAGGTTCGGTTGCGGTTTGTTCGGCAGAATCTTGTGAGTTGTCGGTATCGGGCTGATTTTCTGTTGAATCTTCGGTGTTGTTTTTCGACGTGTCAGGCACAGAGGATTCTTGCGAATCGGTTGTCTGTTGCGGAATTTGTTCGTCAGGTGTCATTTGAAGTTGAGTTTGTGATTGTTCCGGCTCAACGGGGGTTGACGGAACACTGTCTATTGAAGACCAGGCTGCAACTCCGACGGCAACAAGGCACAAAGCAATCACAACGTAAAAACCTTTTGTGGAAAGCGAGCGTTTTGAAGATGTTTTTGTCCATTTCATTTTACCCATATAGTTATCTCCGTTTCAAATCATTATGTGTATATTTTTGACCTTTAATAAAAAAATATACAAAATTAATGTGATTGTTAAAGAATTGTTTACAAAAAGTCAACACACCCGCCATGAAAAAAAGTTATTATAACAAGGTACTCAGGTTGCTGTGGGTACAAACCCTCCTCAAATCCTAGAAACCGAAAACACCTTGGCCGGCAATTGCGGTCAGGGTGTTTTCAAAAGCCAAAGCACATTTAATCGGTGATATTAAATGTGCTTTTATTTATAAATTTCACAAAATATTTAAATATTGTTTTTCTTGTTAGTTAACGGTCAATATGTTAAAATAAATTATAATACAGAGTGCAAAAACAACAAAATTCTTTTAAAGTTCGGTGTACAATTTTTGTGACAGAAAACAAACACAATGACGGGCGAAAGAATAATAGGACAGCCAATTTGAATAGGTGGGTCAACACTGTAACAAAAAAGACGGAGGTTAGGTAAAATGATTGAGGTAGCGAATCTGTATAAGCGATATGGTAATTTTGTCGCGGTTAAGGATGTCAGCTTCAAAATAAACGAGGGAGAAATATTAGGTTTTTTAGGACCTAACGGCGCAGGCAAATCAACCACCATGAACATTATTACCGGCTATCTTTCACCTACTTCGGGGAAAGTAGGGGTCGGGGGATTTGACATAATTGAAAATCCTAACGAGGTCAAAAGTCGTATCGGATATCTGCCTGAGCAACCCCCGCTTTATATGGATATGACGGTAAGGGAGTATCTCTATTTCATTTTTGATTTAAAGAAGATTAATATTCCCAGAACGCCGCATATTGAAGAAATTTGCAGATTGGTAAAGATTGACGATGTTTGTGACAGACTTATTAAGAATCTGTCAAAAGGTTACCGTCAGCGAGTCGGTATTGCACAGGCGCTTGTGGGCAATCCGGCAGTATTAATTCTTGACGAGCCTACCGTAGGACTTGATCCAAAACAAATAATTGAGATACGAAATCTTATAAAGCAGCTCGGAAAGACTCATACAGTCATATTAAGTTCGCACATTCTCTCTGAGGTTCAGGCGGTATGCGAGCGGATAATTATAATAAACAAGGGTGAAATTGTTGCAGACGGCACACCCGAACAACTTGCAGACAATCTGTCACATAAAGATATAACCGTTCGTGTTATCGGTGACCGGGAAGAAATAGCTTCAGCAATAAACGCGGTTGACGGTGTAAAAGAAATTTCACAAATAAAGAGTGTTGAGCCCGGCAGTCTGGATTTTGTTGTTGAGCCGACTGACAGTGCGGATATTCGGGCAGAGCTTTTAAACACTTTGGGCAAAAAAGGTTTTCAGGTGTTAGAACTCTGGTGCAAAAATATGTCGTTAGAAGAGATTTACTTAAGCCTTGTGGGCGAGAAAAATTCCGACTCGGAAAACAAGTCAGAGTGTTATACCGATCAGTCTGAGCCGAAGTGTTTCGTCAAGAGCGAGGAAAATTCGGAAGATGCATGCGAGAGCGATACACAGGAGGAACAGTAAAATGAATGCAGTTTTTAAAAGAGAATTCAGAGCATATTTTACCTCACCCGTAGGGTATGTGGTTTTGGCAGTTTTTCTGTTTTTTCAAGGGCTTTATTTTTCATACATGTTTTCAACTGGTTACAGTGATATAACATTTGTGTTTTCGCAATTGTTTTCGATTGTTTTGTTTGTCATGCCGATTTTAACTATGAGACTTGTAAGTGAAGACACAAAGCAAAAGGTTGACCAGGCGCTGTTCACTGCTCCGGTGGGCACATTATCTATAATATTAGGGAAGTTCTTTGCGGCTTTTTCGGTACTGGCGGTGGCAACATCTATAACCCTTATATATCAGTTTTTGTTGTCGATGTATGTTAAACTTAACTGGTATGTGTATTTTAGCAATGTAGTAGGCTTGCTGCTTTTTGGTGCTGCGATAATTGCGGTGGGTATTTTTGTATCGTCACTCACCGAGAGTCAGGTTATTGCCGCAATCGGAAGTTTTGCAATTTCGATGTTCATTCTCACACTTGATACAATTGCCGAAATGGTTAATATCGGGTTTATAACAAAAGTGGTTGAATGGTTTTCGTTTTCGGGCAGATATTCCACCTTCGTCTCGGGCATACTGGACTATTCAAACATAGTTTTCTTTGTCAGTTTTGTTGCTGTTTTCTTGTTTTTAACGGTACGCATACTTGATAAAAGACGTTGGGCTTAATGTCGATTGCAGGATAGGGATTAGCGTTATAAAACAAGACACAGAAATAATCGGTGTTTGTCACACTAACGGAGGAAAGATTGATGAAATTTAATAAAAAACTGATAAAAAGTGAATATGCTCTCAAAAGGGGTATTTACGCAACGGTTTTGACGGTTATTTTTATCACCTGCATAATAGGTGTTAATATTCTGGTGACTGCATTGGCTGAGAGGTTTCCGATTAATATTGATCTCAGCAGCAACAAGGTGAACTCGTTGAGCAAGGAAAACATTTCGTTTATAAAGAAAATTGATTGTCCGGTTACTATCACAGTCTGCGCTACCGAACAGGATTATAAAGGAAACTATTTAAAATCGTATGCTTCAAGTTATTTTAAGGCTGATGATACCCAAGGGTATTTTGCACAGACAATAACACTTTTGCATGAATATGAGAAACACAACAAAAACATCTCGGTTGAGTTTGTTGACCCATCAACACCTCAATTTAAAGACATATATGCAAACTATACCGATGTTGAATCACTTTATTATGGGGATCTCTTAATTGAAGCAACCGTTACTGCGTCGGGAAGACAGAAGATAAATCGGTCAACAGTTACCTTTGCCGACATCTATCAATTAGAGGACACTACCGGGTATGCTGAATACGGATATGCAAACTATTCCGTTACCGGCATAAATCTCGAGTCTGCCTTAGCAAAAACACTGTTTGCGGTCACATCGACCGAAGCGGTTAAAATAGCGGTGCTTTCAACCCATACCGATAGTGAGTCGATTTCAAACTTTACAGGTGTCTTGCAGGACAATAATTATAAAATAACCGAACTTAGCGATTGGGCTTTTAACGGCATACCCGATGAATATGACGGGATTTTGATTTCCTCGCCCAAGCGTGATTTCAGCGCTGATGAAATTGGTGTTATTGATGCTTTTTTGGAAAACGGGGGGCAAAAGGGTAAAATGATGCTCTACTTCTCGGGACCTGCAACCGTAAAAACTCCGGTGCTTAATGAGTATCTTAACGAGTGGGGAATTGATTTTTATGATGGTTTGGTTTACGAGACCAACAGTGAAAATTATTATCAGGAAACCCCCACAACCGCTTTCTTTATTAATGCCGAATCGGAATTTACACCGGTTACGAACAATGATAAGTATGTTTATATATGCGACTGCGCAGTTCCAATGGATTTATTGTTTGATAGTCACGAGGACAAAACAACCTCACCGCTTTTATTGACTTCCTCAACTGCAGTAGTAAGACCTGCGGGTGCAAATGATGATTGGGATTGGGCATCAGGAGAAAAACAGAGTTACAATGTGGGTGTAGCATCTGTTGATAAGACCGGTGAACAAAAAAGCACCGTGCTTGCGTTTGGAAGTTATGATCTTGTAAACAGAAACTGGTCTTCTTCTGTAGGAAATGTACCGTTGATTGTTGAGGCGATCGGAACTGCTGTCGGAATGGATTCTACCGGAATATCTTTTGCTGTTAAAAGTTTTGAAAGTGAAAACATTTCAGAGTTAACTTCTAATGCATTGATAAGTTCGGTCAGGGTGTTGTTTATGTATTTAGTTCCTGCTGCTATAGTAATAACCGGAATTGTTGTATGGCGCAGGAGGAAGAACAGATGAGAAACGGCAACGGTGGCGGACCGCACAGAACCGACAGCAAAAACGGGGACACAGACGGGTCAACAATTTTTGTAAAGCGTGAATATACAAATGCGACCCCTAAAACTGCCAACGGTGCAAAGAACAGACTCAGGAATCTGGGTTTGCTTGCGCTTTGCACAGTGATAATTGCTGTTGGCGTGTATGCAGTGATTAAATTTATTCCGGTATCAGACGGGCAAACGCAGATCAACCCCGACGGTTTAAGTGTTACGGCAATAAGTAAGCCGATTGATACAATCACCGAAATTTCGGTGGTTCAGGCAGACAATGAGTATACCGTTGTCTTGGACAAGGATGAAAACATATGGCGCATTGAGGGTATTGACAGTGAGTTGACAAACAGTGATACCATCGCAACATTTGTATCGGCATGCACATCGCTTACAGCCCAGCGGCGTTTGGAAAACAACGGGGCTGATTTTGGGTTAAACAGCCCTTATTTGAAGATCAGCGTCAATTATGAAGATACCAAAATGAATTATGATATAACAGTTGGCGGTCAAACAGCGGACAAGAAGTCGAGATATTTCTCGGTTACCGGAGATAGCGGTATCTTTGTTGTGGATTCGGAAACGACGCTTGGTTTTGAAAAAAATGTGTTTGATTTTGCGCAAACACTGGTAAGTGAAAAAACCGCCGCAGATGAGCAAAATACCGAGTATTTTGAAGCCTCAACAATAAAATTTTTCGATGTGGCGACCGTGAGAAACGGCAAAGGTGAACTTGTTTTTAAATTTGAGAGGGACGTTGATTCGCAGGAATATAAAATGGTTTATCCGGAACAAAAACAGGTGACTAACGATTCGGTTAGCGAATATTTATCGTTTCTGACCACTAACACGTATGCGGCAGGGGTTTATGCATATTCAAAAGAGGACTATTCCAAATTTGGCTTTGGTGAGCAGTATACCATTATAGTTTCGGCGGCAGATGGGAAATATAAAAATGAATAGAAGGTTTCA
>JAUMXX010000147.1 GCA_030535285.1 bacterium
AAATAATCATCCAGGAATAAGTTCTGATTAAAATATTCATCCACATAGGCAACATTACAAGCAACATAGTAATTTTTTGTGTGCCTATTCTGGATTTTGACATGATATATGCGAACGGATAAGAAATCAAAAGTGTTATGAATGTTGCAATCAGAGCATACAAAATAGAGATAAAAAAAGTTTCTTTATAGCGTGACAGTTGATATATATTTTCAAGTGTAAAGTTGCCGTTTGTGTCGGTGAATGCATATCTGGCAACCATGGCAATTGGGACTATTATAAAAATCGCAGTCCAGACGAGGTAGGGAGCGTTAATGAGCTTTCTACCCAGAGAGGTGTGTGACATTATCGTGTTTCCTCCTGTGATTCATTAAGTTTATCAATTTCATCACTGTAAGAACTGTAGTCACCAAAGGTGCCGGAATATTCAGATTTCTTCATAACATGGATTGCATCGGGTTCAATAATAAGTCCCACATTGTCACCGACCTTGTATTCATCGGTTGTCTGAACCATCCACTTAAAATTATCAATATCGACAATGATCTCAAAATGGACACCCAAAAATGTTACAGAGGTAACAACACCGACAATAACACCCTTTTCCTTAGGTACAATATCAACATCTTCGGGGCGTATTACAACATCAACTTCTTCGTTCTCACAAAAGCCTTTATCAAAACATTCAAACAGTTTATTGTTAAATTCAACCAAATAATCCTTCTTAAAAACACCGTCTATGATATTACTTTCACCGATAAAATCAGCAACAAAAGCGTTTTTCGGCTCGTTATAAATGTCAATCGGAGTTCCGATTTGCTGTATGCGGCCTTTATCCATGACGACAATAGTATCAGACATAGATAGCGCCTCTTCCTGATCGTGCGTTACGAAAACAAAGGTAATACCCAAAGCCTTCTGTATGTTTTTGAGTTCAACCTGCATATCCTTGCGCAGTTTTAAGTCTAGTGCTGCTAAGGGTTCATCCAACAACAAAACCTTCGGATGATTAATAACAGCGCGGGCAATTGCAACTCGTTGTTGCTGACCGCCTGAGAGGGTATTAATATTACGTTTTTCCATACCGCGAAGATTAACAAGATCAAGCATCTCATATACTTTTTGTTTTATTTCCGCTTCGGGCAGTTTTTTAAGTCTTAATCCAAAAGCAACATTTTCAAAAACATTGAGATGAGGAAAAAGCGCATAACGCTGAAAAATGGTGTTAACCTGTCTTTTGTATGCAGGAACACCATTAATTATATTATTTTCAAAAACTATCTCACCGCTGTCGGGTTCAACAAAACCGGCAATAATCCTTAAGGTAGTTGTCTTGCCGCAACCCGAAGGACCGAGAAGAGTAACAAACTCTCCGTTTGCAATAGATAGATTGATATTATCTAAAATTTTTTCTCCGTCAAACGAAACACTGATATTTTTGAGATTAATAATGTTTGTATCGGACATTATGCAACCCCTTTTTGATAAAATTTTTCTAAAAGTATAGAATTAATCCGGATGCCGCAGCATCAACAAAAAATGCATTTTAAACATATGTATTTATAATAAATATAACCACCTGACTTGTCAAGAGAAAAAGCGAAATATTTCACTGCAATTTCCGTATCTT
>JAUMXX010000059.1 GCA_030535285.1 bacterium
GGCGACGGTGATGCTTGGGATTTCATCATGCAAAACGTTGTGCACAAAAATGTGACGAGCAGGGAAGCTGTTAATATTAGTGGTAATCTCACCGCAAAGGCAGATGGATTCTTGTTGTATGACAATCATTTCGATAATGCGAAAGAGATATCTTATGATATTAATTTTGAGGCCGCTGTCAATTCAACAGGTTCAAATAAGTTGATTATTAAGATGTCAGATGATGGTACTGTTAATCTTGGTGATGTTACACTGGATGGCATAGTTTCGTTGAAGGATTGCTCAGCAATCTATTCAGCGCTTACCGGTGAGACTGATTTGACTGATAGACAGTGCAGAAATGCCGATGTTGATGCCGATGGCAAAATTACTTCAAAAGATGCTTTGTTGATTAAATATTATATTATGTCTGACGGAGCAGTTAGTTTTGGATAATTACTAAAAAAAGAGCAACGGTTTTGCCGTTGCTCTTTTTATTGTACATTTTTTGTTTAAAATATAAAGAATAGATCAATAGAAATCAGCATCGCTTTTTATTGATGTGATTACAAAGAGTTAAAAAAGAAAGAAACACAGAAAAATGCATTAAAATCCCCCTGCCTTGTGAATCGGTTGGCAGGGGGATCGTTATTTCCTTGTTAAAAGGTGCGTTATTTATTAAACACTTCTCTGAATTTTTTGCTTTTTGCATATTTCTTTAAAATGTTTCTGCTTGCTAAGACAAGATATGGACAATTCTTAAGGTATTTCTCACATTCTGCAAAGTCATCCGGATTATCGCAAAATGCACCGGTAATTATAACTGCCGAGATCACATTAATCACAGTGGCATCTGCTTCACAGTACATTTCTCCCAGCATGCTGAAAAATTTTTCAAGTTGCTTGCGATTAGCTTGCTTATTTGCAAGAAGTTCTCTCATTTTTACCACCGCAGTCGCCTTAAAAAAATCAACATAGAGGAACTCACCGTGTTCAGAAATATGGGCTTTGTAGACATCCTTATATTGCGGGAATATTGTTAAAAACTTTTGAGTAAATGCTTCAAGATTTGGGGTTTGACCGGCTGCAGCTTTTGACGGAAGAGCAACATCAGTCAAATTTGCAAACCTGCTTTTTGTTATTCCTGAATATTTGGAAATAGTTTCACAAAAATCTGATGCGATGATTTGTGCGTCGTTTTTGAAGTTTTCTGAGTCATACATCCAATTTGAAACCGTTTTATATTCACCGATTTCGCCACCCTCTGAAACTTCGGCGATATCAAGTTCAATTAAATTCTTAAGTTCGTTATAATTAATTATTACTGATTTCTTTTCGTTTTTGAAAGAACGGGATTCACTGTCAATTTTAAAATCATAGGTTTTGAGAAAATCTGACATTAATTCTGTAAGTTGTTTAAAAATTGAGTCGTCCATAACGTCACATCCATACATAGTAATTTATTTTAACCGAGAATGTCGGGTAAATACTCTTTTATTTGTATCTGTGAAATCATTTTAACACAAAAAGATTTTTTTGTCATTAAAATTTTTGTCAAATAGACATTTTTTATACATTGACTTAGCCTACTGTTTGGGATTATACTGTTAGATGAAACAAACTATTTTATGTTTAATTTAATGAGAGAAGATGATTTGATGTCAAAAACCGTTTTAGTTGAAACTTCAGCACGTCATGTGCATGTTACTCGTGAAACCCTGGAAATTTTATTTGGGAAGGGTCATGAATTAACACCAAAAAAAGATCTGTCGCAGCCCGGCCAGTTTGCTTGCGAGGAAAGGGTTAAGATTGTAGGCCCCAAAAGAGAATTGTCCGGAGTATCCATCTTGGGTCCTGTCCGCAAGGCAGATCAGGTTGAACTTTCTGCAACCGATGCCAGAAGCATAGGCATAGCTGCTCCTATAAGAGAATCGGGCGATGTCAAAGGAAGTGCCGGTTGCAAGCTTGTAGGACCCTGCGGTGAGGTTGAAATTGCAGAGGGTGTTATTGTTGCTAAGAGGCATATCCATATGACTGATGAGGATGCGCGAGAGTATAATTTATCTGACAACCAGGTTGTTTCAGTAAAAATTACATCACAGGGAAGAAGTCTTATTTTCGGTGATGTTGTTGTAAGGGTGAGTGAAAAATTCAAACTCGCGATGCATATAGATACTGATGAATCCAATGCAGCCGCCGTTGAGAATGGTTGCATGGGTGAAATTCTTTAAAATTGAAGCCGATAGGGTTATATGTCCACATACCGTTTTGTGTTTCTAAGTGTTCGTACTGTGACTTTTATTCACTGGCATCCGATCATACTAAACACAAAGAGTATGTTGGTGCGGTTTGTGAGAACATAAGGCTTAATGGCCATAGGTTTAAAACAGTTGCCGATACACTATATATCGGCGGTGGAACACCGACGGTTTTGGACGCTGAGGACCTTGTAAAAATCGTTAATCAGTCACAAGAGAGTTTTATACTCGAAGGTGCCGAGATTACGGTTGAGGCAAATCCTGCAGATGATCTGGCGGATACTTTCAATTATTTGAGAAGAGCAGGGGTAAACCGTTTATCGTTGGGAGTCCAGTCGGCAGTTGAGCGGGAACTTAGAATTTTATCGCGAAGACATACATTTGAGCAGGTAACTTTAACGGTGAAATCCGCTGCTGCTGCGGGATTTCGTAACATTTCGGTGGATATAATGCTTGGCGTTCCGGATCAGACCCTTTCAAGTGTTGCTGAGACGGTTGACAAGGTTTTAAAACTCAATCCGACACATATCTCTGCATATATGCTTAAACTCGAGGAAAACACTCCGCTTTACCGGAATTCACAGTCTTTTAAATTTCCTGATGATAACGAGACGGCAGAGATGTATTTATATGTTTGTGCTCGTTTGAAAAAAGAGGGATATGAGCACTATGAGATTTCAAACTTTGCGAGACCGGGTTTTCATTCTCGCCATAATTTGAAGTACTGGAATTGTCAGGAATATATAGGAATCGGTCCGGCAGCACATTCTTTTATTAATGGTCGGCGGTATTACTATAACCGTGATATTGATGAGTTTATCAGGAATCCCATTTTGCAGGACGACGGTGAGGGTGGCAGTTTCGAAGAGTATGTAATGCTACAACTGCGATTGAGTGAAGGTGTGAAGTTTTCAACCCTTACTGAGCGTTTTGGGACCGAATGTACTCAAAGGGTCATGAAAAATGCAGCAGCATTAAAAGAAAGCGGATTGCTAAAATCAGATATGGATAGAGTTAGTCTTACCCAAGAAGGTTTTTTGCTCTCAAACTCCGTGATTTTGCAACTATTAAAATAGTATTTTAGGCAGTAATAAATTTTGCGCTTTAGGTTTTGGTGGTGTGCATATGTTTAAAATAAAAAATGCATCAATTTGTTTTTTAATAGTTATTTGTGTAATGTTTACGGCAATTCCAAAACTTATGACCGTTCAGGGAGATACTGTCAGCGAATCAGGTTATGGCGATGTTAATTCTGATGGTTGTGTTGATCCGCTTGATCTGATGGTTCTGACGAGGTACGTTGCGGGTTGGCAGGGATATGATTTAATAGTTAACAAAGCAAACAGCGATGTTAATTGTGATTCACAGGTGAACTCTGTTGATGTTATTGTCATTGCCCGACATTTAGCCAATCATTCCGGATATTCCAAATTGCCTTATCTTAGTAATGTTGAACATGAAACGCTCGCATTACAGACACCGGCGGTGTTAATTGATGTTTCTACACACCAGGGCGAGATTGATTGGAAGGCTGTCGCACAATCCGGTGTTAAATATGCTATTATCAGGGCGGGTTATGGGAATTGTCTTTATGAGGTGAAGAGTGATAAAACTGTATCGGTCCAGATTGACAAGCGTGTAGGATATAATATTGAGAAGGCAAAAGAAAACGGAATAAAAATAGGCATATACTGGTATAGTTACGCTGATAGCGTTGAAGATGCAAAGAAAGAGGCCGCCACCTGCTTAGGCGTTTTGAACTCCTTGGGCGTTACTCCTAACGATTTAGAACTTCCGGTTGCGTTTGATATTGAGGAGACTTCGCGAAATAAAAGCACTCTGAAGCGGCAGAATACCGACATGGTTAAAGCTTTTTGCAATGCGATATCAACTGCCGGATATACACCCATGGTTTACAGTTTTTCTAATTTCTTTAAAAATGCAACCTATTATGAGGAATTTAGTGATTACTATATCTGGTTTGCTCATTCGACGGATAATGATCTTAGTGCGGTAAAACTGAATGGACTTGATATTGATATATGGCAGTATGGGTATGCTCCGGTGGATTCGATTAAAGGTATAGTAGGAAATGTTGATATAAACAGGACCTATTGGGATTTTAACTGTAATTATAAACTTGAAAAACATACCGCTACTGTTGTAAGAAAAACCACGAGTGTTTCGACTACACTTTATTCACAGCCCAGTACGGATTCTAATAAGGTAGGAACGGCAGACAAGGGTGTATCAATGAAGGTGCTGTTTGTCTACGGAAGTTGGTCTTATGTTTATGCTGATAACGGCTGCCAAGGTTTTGTCAGCAATAGCCATATTACCGGATAGTATTTATTATTTTTTAAGAAACCTGTGATTAAATGTCACAGGTTTCATTTTGTTTTAGTTTAAATTTCTTCAAAATAATTAATGTAGAGTGACTGATTTGCATAAACTTATTATGTATTCAGGAAAAAGGCTTTTGGGGGAGTTTATGATAGGCAAATTATGCAATAAAAGAACAATTATAGCGGTAACGGCTTTCTTGCTGATTGCTGTGGTTGTTTTTTACTCAAAATTTATTCCGTCGGTCAATTCGGAACGCGACTACATAAAATGGGTGGATTTCAAGGTTACCTGTGAGGCAATGGAATGTGCAATGAAGATCGATATAGAAACTCATACACAGAGTGTTCATATTGATTGGATACAACTGCTTGCGGCAACAGCGGTAAAAAACGCGGGCGAGTTTAAGCAGGCCGATTTAAAATATATCAACCAAGTTGCTAAGAGAATTAAAGACCGTGAAAGCATAGAGGACATAGTGCAAAATATGAAGTTATATAACTACTATTTTGAGGCTTATCAGGCGGTACTTGGCGGGTTTGTAGGTGAGCATGAGATACAAGAGACTGATGCCAATGGGCAGCAAATAATGGTGAAAAAGTATGGGCTGAAGGCATTCTCACCGATAGCAAAGAATTACCCGTATAGCCATTATGAAGATTTTGGTGCACAAAGATCATATGGGTTTAAGCGTAAACATCTTGGAAATGATTTGCTGGGCCAAGTAGGAACACCGTTAGTTGCAGTTGAAGGTGGTATTGTTGAAGCAATGGGTTGGAATAAGTATGGGGGTTGGCGGATAGGGATACGCTCGTTTGATGGAAAACGTTACTATTATTATGCACATTTGAGGAAAGGGTACCCATATAAATTGGGGCTGAAGACCGGGGATATTGTGCAGGCCGGTGATGTTATCGGATATCTGGGCAGAACCGGTTACAGTATGTCGGAAGATGAAAATAACATACAGACCCCGCATTTGCATTTCGGACTTCAACTCATATTTGATGAATCACAAAAAGAAAGTGATAATGAGATCTGGATTGATGTTTATGAAATTGTTGAGTTTTTAAAACTTAATTCAAGTGAGGTTACAAAAATAGATCTTGAAACTAAAGATTATGAAAGGGTAAAAAAGTTTCGTGATCTCAACACACCGTAAAAATAATGAGAGGTTCACAATAGGGTGAACCTCTTTGATATTTAATTATGCACAGAATCTGTGGTTTCCTATAATTTTAATGAGAGGGCGACTCCAAATCCAGCCACTTGTTGCTGTGTTGGGATTGAAATAGTAAATTGCTCCTCCGCTAGTGTCAAGTCCGTTAAGCACATCTCGGGCAGCAGAGTATGCGCTGTTGCTGACCGGCTGACTGAACTGACCGTCGGTTACGCATGTGAAAGCACCCCGTTGGTAAATAACTCCGGCAATTGTATTGGGAAAGGAAGGATGTTCAACACGGTTTAAGATAACTGCCCCCACAGCGACCTGACCCGCATAGGGTTCACCTCGTGCCTCGGCGGAAATTAGTCTGGCAAGCAGTGTATAATCTGAAGAATAGGAGGATCCGGAACCGGAATTACTGCCGCTTGGCAATCCTAGTGCCTGGAGTGTACGAGGTCCGGCAACTCCGTCAGCGGTCAGCCCGTTTGCTCTTTGGAATTTTTTAACCGCCGCTTGTGTCCGGGTCCCGTAAATTCCATCCACCGCCCCGGCATAATAACCCCAGTTTTTCAGTCGTGTCTGGATTTTTGTTACTTCGCTTCCTCGGCTTCCAATACTTGAAAGTGCATCTACCGGAAGTGAAACAAATATGAAAAGAATTGACATTACGAGCACTAATACTTTAAACTTGTTGTTTTTTTTCATTGCTCTCACCTTTTATTTGTTTTGTTATAAATTGATTGTTTCCAAATTCTAAAAAAATATTCTGTTTAAATAATAATAGTTTGCAAATTAATACATTTATTATAATAAATTTCAAGGGTTCGTTGAATACATTTACGGGTTAATAGAATTATTTAAAATTTTTAAAAAAAGGTGTTGACATAGGTATAGGAGATGTGGTAATAT
>JAUMXX010000060.1 GCA_030535285.1 bacterium
ATTGGTGTTGTTCCTTCTGCGGAACCATATAATAAGCGTACAAGTCATGGTATGATCTTGGGTGAAAACGGCGAGAAGATGTCAAAGTCACGCGGAAACGTTGTGAATCCGGATGACATTATTAACGAATACGGTGCTGATACAATGCGATTGTATGAAATGTTCATCGGTGACTTTGAAAAGGCAGCACCCTGGAGTTCTTCATCTATTAAGGGCTGCAGAAGATTTTTGGATCGTGTTGTTTCGCTTGCTGATATGGTTGTCGATGGGGGACTGACTTTGGAACTTGAGTCTGATTTTCACAAAACAATTAAAAAGGTCAGCGAGGACATTGATTCTTTGAAAATGAATACGGCAATTGCTGCTTTGATGACATTGTTAAACAGCATTTTCAGCAAGGGTAGTATTACACATCAAGAATATAAAGTTTTCTTGACATTGCTTAATCCTTTTGCACCGCACATAACTGAAGAATTGTGGGAACAGTGTGGATATGAGGGTATGCTGAACCAGGTTAGTTGGCCTGAATTCGATGAAAGTAAATGTAAGCAACAGAGTGTTGAGATTGTTGCCCAAATTAATGGTAAAATAAAGGCGAAGTTAACAGTTGAGACAGATATTTCGAACGAAGCGGTAATTGAACTTGTCAAATCAAATGAAAAAATATCTGCTGAAATTTCCGGCAAAACAATTATCAAGGAACTTTATATAAAAAATAAACTTGTCAACATAGTTGTTAAATAAAGAAAAACCTTGACAGAAATTTATAATATATGTATAATGGCTATTAGAGTTTATTTAGCCTCTACAGTTTTGCGGGGGGAGGGAATTGTAAAAATGAGTCAAGTTCGCGTAAAGGATAATGAATCACTTGATAACGCTCTTAGACGTTTCAAAAGGCAAACTGCTAAGGATGGTGTTATTCAAGAGGTTCGTAAAAGGGAACATTATGAGAAGCCTTCTGTAAAACGTAAAAAGAAGTCGGAGGCCGCCCGTAAGCGTAAGTTTCACTAATAATTAATTAATAAAAGCGGTCGGAGTGTTCCGTCCGCTTTTAATATTGAGGTTTTTATGAGCTTTTTATTACCTAACAAAATTTTCCCCAGGTTAACTGATATTAAAATAAAAGATTTAGATGAACTAAATATTAAGGCTGTTTTGCTGGATGTTGATAATACATTGACTGTTGATCACGGTAAGGCATTTATTGAAAACGCTCAACAGTGGATTGATGATGTATTACAAAGCGGTCGGAAGATTCTGATTATGTCAAACGGAAAAAGGAAACGCTTGAGTAAACTTCTGGGTGCGGTCGGGTTGGAGTGTATTTCAATGAGTGCAAAGCCGTTGCCCTTTAGTTATTGGTTGTCGGCCATAAAGTTAGAAACGCCAATTAAAAATATTTTAATGGTTGGTGACCAACTGTTTACCGATGTTCTTGGAGCAAAGTTGAGCGGGGCAAAGGCATTTTTGGTTAAGCCGATTGAGCCGGAGGTTAAGTTTTCATTTGTAATTCGCAGGCGGCTTGAAAACAGGTATCTTAAAAAACATTGTAAGGATTGTGAAGGCTTATGAGTGCTAAGTTTGGACCGGCAGGTAATTCCTTGAGCTTTAAAGAAATGGGATATAAATCAAGTTTACAGGTGCCTGAGTATATTGAAAGAATGGGCCTGGATGCTTTTGAATATCAGTGTGGACGAGGGGTCAATATCGGCACCGAAAAGGCTGAGCAGTTGGGCCGTCTTGCTAAAGAGAGAAATATTACACTTTCACTTCACGCACCGTATTATATCTCGATGTCGAGCGTTGAACCGGATAAAAGGGATAATTCAATTAATTATATATTAAGCAGTGCAAGAGCAGTCAAGTCTATGGGTGGAAATCGTATAGTTGTTCATACAGGCTCGTGCGGCAAAATAAGCCGTGAGCAAGCACTTGATCTTGCGATTGATACAATGAAAAAGGCAATTTCGGCCCTTGACGCCGAAGGACTCGGAGATATTCATATTTGTCCTGAAACAATGGGTAAAATAAATCAGTTGGGGACATTGGATGAAGTTTTAACATTATGCCGTCTGGATGAGAGATTGATACCCTGTATTGATTTCGGTCATCTAAATGCACGCACGCTTGGGGGACTTAACAGCATGGCTGATTTTGAAGCGGTGTTTGATGCTGTTGAGGATAAACTCGGTAATTCACGGCTTAAATTGTTTCATTCACATTTTTCAAAAATTGAATATACGGATGGCGGAGAAAAACGACATCTCACATTCGACGACAAGGTTTTCGGACCGGAATTTCAACCGTTTATAGAACTTGTTTATAAGAGAAACTGCAGCCCTGTTATTATTTGTGAATCTGATTCTACGCAGGCAGAAGATGCGCTACAAATGAAGAATTATTATAATAGGCTGCAAAGCGGGAGCGTTGATTTGTGAAGAGATTAAGGAAGTTAATTGATAATAAAACTGCAATATTACTGATTACTCCTGTTAACCGTAGATATTTTTCCGGATTTGAATCGTCAGATGGGTTTTTGATAGTCACAAATGAACACAGCACGCTTTTTGTTGATGGCAGGTATTATGAGGCTGCACAAAGAGAAGCTGAGGATTGTTCGGTTGAATTGCTACGGGATTTTTCAGATCAGCTTGCTGAGTTTATAAGGCAACTCAGTGTTGAGAGGGTGCTGGTTGAAAATCAAATAACAGTAGCCATGTTTGAAAAAATCAAAAAGATTTTATGTTTTATTGAAGTTGAAGCGGATACTGAAATTAATAAACAAATTATAAGATTGCGTTCGGTAAAAAGTGAGCGTGAATTTGAGAAGATCCGCTTAGCACAAAGTATAACTGATAAAGCTTTTCAAGAAATTTTGAATTATATCAAGGTTGGGGTCAGCGAGAAATCGATTGCAACGGAACTTGAGTATCTTATGAAAAAATACGGTGCCGATGAAATATCGTTTAAAACCATCGCAATCAGTGGGAAAAACACATCAATGCCGCACGGTGTGCCCGGTGCAACAACCGTAAAACACGGTGATTTCGTTACAATGGATTTTGGTGCGGTTTATGATGGGTATCACAGTGATATGACTCGGACAGTAGCGGTTGGCTGTGTAAGTGACAGGATGGCTGATGTTTATAATACTGTTTTAACTGCTCAGATGAATGCTGTCACAGCGGTGGCACCGGGGGTCCTGGCTTCGAATGTCGATGCAGTTGCACGTTCAATAATCACTGATTCGGGATATGGTGACAACTTTACTCATTCAACCGGACACGGTGTTGGTTTAGAAATTCATGAGTCCCCGAATATTTCAAGAATTAATAATGACAAACTTGAAGTCGGAAATGTAATTACTATTGAACCCGGAATTTATATTGAGTCAGAGTTCGGTGTACGGATTGAAGATATGGTTTTTGTTACTGAAACCGGATTTGAATGTATAACAAAAGCGGATAAGCAGTTAATAATTATTTAATGTAAAATAGTGCTTGAAAATATTGTAAAAATCGGTTAAAATTAACATACAAACTTTCTGGAGGTAAAAAATATGATTAGTGCCGGAGATTTTAGAAACGGCGTGACTTTTGAAATGGATGGTAATGTATACCAGATTATTGAGTTTCAGCATGTAAAACCGGGTAAAGGTGCTGCCTTTGTGCGTACAAAGATCAGAAACGTTATTGCCGGTGCTGTTGTTGAAAAAACATTCAGTCCGACTGAAAAATTTCCTACTGCCTTTGTTGAGCGTAAGGAAATGGAATATTCGTACAGTGACGGCGGTTTATATTATTTTATGGATCAGGAAACATATGAATTGGTTCCGGTAAATGAGTCTGATTTAGGCGATAACTTTAAATTTGTTAAAGAAAATATGGTTTGTAAGATTTTATCCTATAAAGGTAATGTTTTTGGCGTTGAGCCGCCGACATTTGTTGAGCTTGAAGTTACACAGACCGAACCCGGATTTAAGGGTGATACAGCCACCAACGCTACAAAACCTGCAACATTGGAAACCGGTTGTGAAATTCGTGTTCCGCTCTTTGTTAATGAGGGTGACGTTATCAGAATTGATACAAGAACCGGTGAATATATGGAACGTGCATAGTGCATAAAATTAATTTGGATGCAGATATTAATTACGTCTGTAACTTGTTAGATATATTTAGGAGGAATTATTATGACTATTTCTGAAAAAGTTTCGTACATTAAAGGTCTTGCGGACGGTTTAGAATTGGATAACAACGGCAGCAATAAGATTTTGTCTAATATTATTGATGTTTTAGAGGATATTGCATTGTCAATCTCTGATATTGAGGATACCTGTGCAGAGATGGGCGAACAATTGGATGCGGTTGATGAAGATCTATCTGCAATTGAAGACGATTTTTATGACGATTGTGATTGCGATTGCGATTGCGACGATGATTTCTGTTATGAAGTTGAGTGTCCTAACTGTAACAATGTAATTTATCTGGACGATGAAATGATAGATGAGGGTGAAATTTGCTGTCCTAATTGTGATACACAGTTAGAATTTGATTTCGACTGCGATTGTGACTGTGACTGTGATGATTCCGGTTGCGATTGTTGTCACGACAGTGAGAAGAAATAATAATTATCGGCTTGTTTATTTTAAACCCGTTTTAATTTAATTAAGACGGGTTTTTTTATAGGTGATATTATGAAGACTGTGGAGTTTAGTTTATGCTATGAAGTTAATAACGATAGTTGTAATGCTAAAATTGCGGCGGTAATTATGTGCGCGGGAAGTTCTTCCAGAATGCTTGGTGTAGATAAGCAGCTTGAGAAAATTGGTGGGATAGAGGTTGCAATTCGTTCCATGCTTGCTTTTCAACGCAATGAAAACATTTCCGCCATTGTAGTTGCGGCGCACAAAAACAATATGAATGTTTTGCAAAATTTAATTGATAAATACAATGTTACAAAGGTTACCGATATAGTTGAAGGCGGTGCCTCAAGGGAAGAATCGGTGCAGAATGCAGTGAATTGTTTAGACGATAGTTTTGATTTTGTATTGGTGCACGATGGAGCGCGGCCGCTTGTCAACCAAACAGTCATTAACAATGTAATTAACGGCACGGTTTTACATAATGCCACGGTTTGTGCAGTAGGTGTAAAGGATACTATTAAAGAAGTTTCGGGTGAAAGTGAGGTTGTCGGAACAGTCAACAGAAGTTCGGTTGTTGCGGTCCAGACCCCTCAGGGTTTCTCGTGTAAGATTTTAAAAGAAGCATTAAACAGAGTCAACGATTGCTTATCGGTGTTCACCGATGACAGTGCTGTGGTTGAGCACAGCGGGCAAAGGGTTTTCGTTGTGCCGGGCGACTACAGGAATATAAAAATCACAACCGCTGAGGATTTATTGATTGCCAAAACTTTTTATGAGGAGTACAGTGATGAATACATTTGATATTAGGGTTGGACACGGTTACGATGTTCATAAGTTGGTTACCGGCAGAAGATTAGTTCTGGGTGGGGTTGAGATTGAACATAATACCGGTCTTTTAGGCCATTCTGATGCAGATGTTTTGATACATGCAGTTTGTGATGCGCTACTGGGTGCTGCAGGGCTTGGAGATATTGGTAAGCATTTTCCTGACACAAGTGAAAAGTTTAGAGGGATCAACAGCAGGTTGCTTTTATGTGAGGTTGTTGCTTTGCTAAAAGGGTGCGGTTATTCAATCTCAAATATAGATGCTACTTTAGTTGCTCAAAAACCCAAACTGGCCCCATTTATTGAAAAAATGTGTCAAAATATTGCGAGTGATTGTCAGATTGAGCCCGAGAGGATTAATATAAAGGCGACAACAGAAGAAGGACTTGGTTTCACAGGAAATCTTGAAGGAATTTCTGCATACGCTGTTTGTTTAATAATTAAGTAATAACTAAATTAAACCTCTTCATAAGTTGTATGGAGGGGTGTTTTTATGTTTTCGGTGGTATTTAAGTTAAATAAAAAAGTTCTTTCGGTAGTTTTATTATTGTTCGTCCTTGTGAGTTTGACGCTAGTTGATTGTTTTGGAGTATTCGGTGTAACACAAAAACCGGAATCATACGGAACAGACAACAGTGCCAGGGTTATGTATATTAAAGAGTTCGGTTGGCTGATTGATGAACAGCCTGTTGAAGTTCAAAACATAACTATTCCGTATAAATTTAATGATGTTTATAAGCAGTATAACAGTATACAACTATCGCAGGGATTTAATCTTGAAAATTATGCTGGCTTGAGTGCTGTGCGATACAGTTATAATGTAAAAAACGAGGAGTTTAAAGGGCAACATGTAAGAATCAATTTGCTTGTTCATGACAACAGTATAATCGGCGGAGATATCTGTTCGCTGGAATTAAATGGCGATATTAAGCCGTTTAAGTAGCGTTTTATGTAAGATAAATAGAATAATCAATAAAATTACTCATTTTTTGTGGCGTTTAACAAACCCATATGCAATTTGCCTAATAAAATTAATTAAAGTTTGGTTAATAAGATAATGGAAAAAACCAACCGTGTTTGATATAATTAGTCGAACTTAAATTGAATAATATGGGTGTTTATTATGTCTGGGCTTTCTTTTAGAAATATTAATAAAATCTATCC
>JAUMXX010000061.1:0-360 GCA_030535285.1 bacterium
TTGTGTTTGTTTGTATAGAGGGTACTGATATTGATGGGCACAAATTTGCTGCTGATGCTCTTCAAAGCGGCGCAGTGATGCTGATAGTTACAAAAGATTTGGG
This sequence comes from bacterium, assembly GCA_030535285.1. Classification (GTDB taxonomy): domain Bacteria; phylum Bacillota; class Clostridia; order Oscillospirales; family Acutalibacteraceae; genus JAUMXX01. The sequence continues at coordinate 104 of JAUMXX010000061.1, forward strand.
ATTTAAAAATCAAATTATAGTTGAGGACACAAGGGAAACATATGCTGTTATGTGTGCCAATTGGTTTGGCAATCCTGCCAAGGATTTGAAAATTATAGGTGTAACGGGAACAAATGGAAAAACTTCTGTTTCTTGCTTTTTGAAGGCAATTTTGGACTTTTGCGGATATAAAACAGGGTTGATTGGTACGATACATAATATAATCGGTGATGAAGTTTTATCATCGAAGAATACGACTCCGAGTGCCTATGAAATTC
>JAUMXX010000061.1:370-6622 GCA_030535285.1 bacterium
ATTCATTCAATGTTGGATTTGATGAGAAAATCCGAATGCACCTATTGTGTTATGGAGGTTTCTTCTCATGCTCTTGATCAGAAGCGGGTTTTTGGTATAGAGTTTGAGGCGGCTATGTTTACAAATTTAACACAGGATCATCTTGATTATCACAAGACTATGGAGAATTATTTTGCTGCCAAATTGAAACTTTTTGATCAGGCAAAGATTGGAATAGTTAATTTCGATGATGAAAGTTGCCGGAAGATTATTGAGTATGCAAAGTGCGAAATAAACACCTATTCAATAAAAAGCGGTGAGGCAACATATTCAGCAAAAAACATTAACAACAGACCTAACGGCGTTGATTTTATGTTTGTGGGATACAATCTTATCAATCAGATTAAAATGTCAACCGGAGGCGAGTTTACTGTTTACAACGCCCTGTGTGCAGTGGGTTGCGCATTGTCCTTAGGCGTTAAACTCGCTGATGCAGCTGAGGCTTTAGGCAAATATAAAGGGGTAAAAGGCAGGGCAGAAGTAGTGCCGTGCGACAGGGATTTTACGGTTATTATTGATTACGCACATACTCCTGACGGTGTTGAGAACATTTTAAAAATGTTCGGAAACTGTGAGAAAAACCGGCTTATTGCACTGTTCGGCTGCGGCGGAGACCGCGACAGAACAAAAAGATCTCAAATGGGTGCGGTTGCAGCGCAACTTTCAGATTATATGATAATTACAAGTGATAATCCGAGGACCGAAGAACCCGCAAAAATCATTGAGGATATTTTAGAGGGTGTTAAGGGATATGAGACTCCTTATAAAGTTATTGAAAACCGTGTAGAAGCAATAAAATATGCTATTAAAAATGCTCAGAAAGGTGATATAATAGTTTTAATGGGGAAGGGTCACGAAACCTACCAGATACTTTCTGATGGGGTCATTCATCTGGATGAGCGAGAGGTTGTTGCACAGGCCCTTAATTAAAATTTCCTTGAAAGGATTGAAAAAATGGAACTATATATACCGATATTCGCAGCTGTTACAGCTTTCGTTGTTAGTTTTTTGCTTGGGTTTATTGTAATTCCCTATTTAAAAAGATTGAAGTTCGGTCAAACTATATATGATGAAGGTCCTTCATGGCACAAATCAAAGCAGGGAACACCTACTATGGGTGGAGTGTTAATTATAATAGGCACTTTCGTAGGATTAGTGTTAGCCTATGCTATTGCTTCATTGACCGGATCAAATACATTCAGCGAATTGGGAATATCTATAAAGTCAACCCATTTTTTTGCGGGTATCGGTTTGCCGGTTTGCATGGGTTTTATTGGGTTTATAGACGATTATATTAAGGTAGTCAAAAAACGCAATTTAGGACTGACTGCGCGTCAGAAGACCTTTGGACAGATTTTAGTTTCGGCGTGTTATTTAATGAGTCTTTCTTTGGGTGGTATGAGGACTACCTGGCTTCCGTTTGTAGGGGATATTGATATAACGAGTTCCTGGGGTTTACTGTTTTGGCCCGTTGCGCTCTTTTTCATTTACGGTTTTGTTAATGCAGTCAATCTAACAGATGGAATTGACGGACTTGATGCTTCAGTTACGACTGTTGTTGTATGTTTCTTTATAATGGCTTCAGGTTATCTTGGGTTTAGATTAAATAGCATATTCGCATGTAGTGCAGCAGGTGCAATAATAGGATTTTACATGTGGAATGCACATCCTGCAAAGGTATTTATGGGTGACACAGGCTCACTGTTTTTGGGCGGACTTGTTGTTTCACTTGCATTTGGAATCGGCAGACCGATTTTGCTGATTTTTACGGGTATCATCTATCTCATCGAGGCGTTGTCGGTTATGTTACAGGTAGTATATTATAAGAAAACCAAGAAGCGTCTGTTTAAAATGAGTCCGATTCATCATCACTTTGAACTTTGCGGTTGGAATGAGGAAAAAATTGACGTTGTTTTTTCACTGGTTACGGTTGTCGGATGTATAATCGCATTTCTTTCGATATTATTACGGTGGTAAGCAGGAGGCAGAACATATGGCTGTGCCTAAAAGTAAATTAAAAAGCAAAGATTCCGGTTTACTTTTAAAAGGAAAAATGGATATTTCATTTTTTGTGTTGTTAATGTTGATTTTAACAATAGGGCTAATTATGCTTTTTTCTGCGAGTTATGAGTATGCATACACATATTTTGAGGACAGTTATTATTTCATCAAAAAGCAATTACTGTTTGCGGTTGTCGGCGTGATCATAATGTGTTTAGTTTCGAAAATTGATTATCATAAATATCGTAAATGGTCATGGCCTCTATATATAATTTCGGTTATTTTATTGGCAGTTTTACTTGTTTTACCGCCAATGATTCCCGGTGTTGATTATAAACGTTGGATAGTTATAGGACCTATAAACTTTCAACCGTCAGAGATTGCAAAGTTTGCGGTTGTTTTATTGTTTTCCTCGTTGATTTCGTCAAATTACAGCCGGATGAAAGAGTTGAAATTCGGTATTTTCTTTTTAGGATTTTTGTTGGTGTTGGTTTGCGGTTTAGTAGTTGTTGAGACACACCTTTCTGCCACAGTTTTGATTCTATCAATCGGGATAATTATGCTTATTGCCGGAGGAATAAAGAAGAAACACATGATACTCGGCGCGAGTTTGGGCGGATTATTAGCACTGGGCGCAGGAGCATATATTGTAAGTTATGCTTCAAGTCGTGTTCAAAACTGGTTAAATCCTTGGGGTGATCCGTCAGGTGACGGTTATCAGACAATTCAGTCGTTATTGGCAATTGGTTCGGGTGGATTTCTGGGTAGAGGAATAGGGCAGTCAAGACAAAAATATCTGTGGGTACCAGAACCTCACAATGATTTCATTTTTTCAATTGTTTGTGAAGAACTGGGCTTTATCGGAGCAATGATAATAATTTTAATGTTCTGTCTTTTGGTATGGCGTGGCTTTGTTATTGCCATGAGAGCACCCGATAAATTCGGTTCATTATTGGCACTCGGCCTAACATTTCAGGTTGGAATTCAAATGGTTTTGAATATCCTGGTCGTTAGCAACACAATACCTAATACCGGTATAAGTTTACCGTTTTTCAGCTACGGCGGCACATCACTCTTGATTTTACTGGCTGAAATGGGAATAGTGCTTTCGGTTTCCCGAACGTGTTCACTGCAAAAAACATAGACTGGGGGAGAAAAAATGCATGTTTTATTTACGGGCGGTGGGACTGCCGGACATATTAATCCGGCATTGTCGGTGGCTGATTATCTGAAAAATCAACTGCCTGAAATAAAAATCAGTTATATCGGAACAGCCGATAAACTTGAAAGTAAACTTGTCCCCGAAAAGGGTTATGATTTTTATACAATTGATGTTGCGGGATTCCAGAGAAAAATTTCGTTAAAAAATATAAAGCGTAATATTTCGGCACTTGCTAAGGTGATTACAGCTTCCGGTAAGGCAAAGAAACTTCTGAAAAAATTAAAACCAGATGTTGTTGTAGGCACCGGAGGTTATGTTTGCGGTCCGGTGCTCAGAGAGGCAGCAAAGCTCGGCATTAAGACCGTTGTGCATGAGTCTAATGCAATACCGGGCGTTACCGTAAAAATGTTGGCGCCGATTGTTGATCGTGTGTTATTGTCGACCGAAGATGCAAAAAAATATCTAAAATGCAAAAATGAGCCGGTCATAACAGGAAATCCGGTAAGACTTGAAATAACAAATGCCGATAAGGCTGCTGCGCGCAAAAAATTAGGACTTGATTCGCGTCCACTTGTTTTGTCCTTCGGGGGAAGTTTAGGGGCAAGGCTTATTAATGAAGCAGTTTCACAACTGATTTTAGACAACAGAGCAGATTATTATATTTTTCACGCGACAGGCAAGTCCGGTTATCGCACAATGCTGGACTTATTACAGCAAAAGGGATATACCGAGAAAGAAAATATAAAACTGTTCGAATACATTGCAGACATGGGCGATTATTTGGCTGCAGCAGATTTGGTGATTTCACGTGCAGGTGCCATAACTGTTTCAGAATTACAGGCCGCAGGCAAGCCGTCGGTATTAATACCTTCTCCGTATGTTGCCGAAAATCATCAGTTTTTCAACGCTATGATGTTAAAAAAACGTGGTGCTGCTGAGATAATAGAAGAAAAAGATTTGTCCGGTCAAAGACTCAGGAAAATGGTTGAGTCACTGATTTTTGATGTTAAAAAACTCAAAAGTATGTCAGATAATGCAAAAAACAAATTGATTATTGAGGCAAATGAGCGCATTTGCAGGGTTATTTTTGATTTAGTTTAATTCCTCTTCACAAAAAACAACGTGTTGCATAGTATAAACTGATAAGGTGGTTTGATTCTACCGTAGGTTTAAGGAGTGTGTACTATGCCGTCGTTAGTTATAAACGGGAATAAAAGACTTACCGGCAAGGTTGAGGTTGACGGTGCAAAAAACAGCGTTTTACCGCTACTCGCCGCAACGATACTGTGCAACGGAAAAAGTGTTTTACATAATTGCCCTATACTGTCTGATGTTGATATTTCCCTTAAGATATTAGAGGGGCTTGGTTGTGTTTGCAAGCGGGAAGGTCATACGATAACAGTTGATTCTTCGGGTGTTTTTGATTGCTGTATACCCGAAACACTGATGCGACAAATGCGTTCTTCAATAGTATTTTTAGGCGCGATTGTCTCAAGATGTTCGATTGCAAAACTGAGCACACCCGGTGGTTGTGAATTGGGTCCGCGTCCGATTGATCTGCATTTATCTGCATTAAGGCAGATGGGATTGGAAATTAAAGAGGACTTTGGAATTTTAGATTGCAAAGTGAAAGATAGACTTCATAGTGCAGATATTAATCTTTCAATGCCAAGCGTGGGAGCAACCGAGAATATAATTCTTGCGGCGGTAAATGCAGAGGGTTTGACTGTAATAAGGAATGCAGCGCGTGAACCTGAGATAGTTGATTTAGCGAATTTTCTGAAAAAGTGCGGCGCAAAAATCAGTGGTGCGGGAACCGGCGTTATTGAAATAACCGGAGTTAGTCAACTAAAACCCTGTGAACACAGCGTGATACCTGATAGAATAGCCGCTGCTACTTATCTTTCCGCTGCGGCAATTACCGGCGGAGATATTTTGGTTGAAAATGTTGATAACGAGCACATTATTTCAATAATTAACTGTCTTGAGCAGTCGGGGTGCAGGATTAATCAATACAACAACAGTGTGCGAATTACGGCGCCTGAGAGAATTTATAGAATTGAAAAGATCAATACTTTGGTTTATCCGGGATTCCCAACCGACGCCGGTCCGCCTATGATGGCGGCAGCTACAGTTGCAGACGGAACGTCAATGTTTATAGAAAATATATTTGATAATCGGTATAAGTTTGTCGACGAGATAAAAAGACTTGGTGCAAAAATCAAGGTTGCCGGCAGGGTAGCAGTTGTTGAGGGTGTTAAGTATTTAACAGGTGCAGCGGTTGAGGCGACGGACTTACGTGGTGGAGCAGCATTGGTTTTAGCCGGACTTGCGGCACACGGTACGACAACCGTGGGGAATATATGGCATATTGATAGGGGATATGAATGTATTGAAAATAAACTTTGCGGATTAGGAGCAGAAATAAGTAGGATTGTGTAAATATCGGAGGTTTAAAATGTATAACAGCAGTTATAATCCGGGCAGGCAAAGTATGTCTAAAACAAGATCGGACAGAAAAAAACGCAAGCAGAGAAAGAGACGGATAATTCTTTGGCTGTTTACATTTTTTGTCTTTATTGTTGCCCTTGCCGTGCTTTTTCTTACTTGTTTTTTTAAGATTAAAGTTATAAAGGTTTCCGGTGTTACCCGTTATTCAAGTGAACAAATAGTTGAAAACTGCGGCATAAAAATTGACGATAATATGTTGTTGGTATTACAGAATAATGTTAAAAAAACATTATCGGCAAAGCTTCCGTATATTGATGATGTTAAATTGATAAAAAAACTTGACAGCAGTATTGAGATCAGGGTCACTGATGCTAAAGCGGCATACAGCATCGAGTCCGGTAATAACTATTACCTTTTATCAGAGAAATTAGTTGTACTTGAAACTTCGACAAATCCGTTTGAAAATACTGTGCAACTGCGAGGACTGGAAGAACAGAATTACATAGTAGGTAGTGCTGTGAAAATTTCAAACACCAGTCTTAACGAAACCTTCAGTAAACTTTTGAGTCTGATTGAAGAAAATGAAATAGATATAAATT
>JAUMXX010000148.1 GCA_030535285.1 bacterium
TTAACAATACCGCCGCCGAGGACACGGTCAAGTTCGGAAATTGTGGTAACAAATCTAAATTCCGAATCCGTATCAACAGCAGATAAAGGTGTAACCGAAATGCTTTTTGAGGCAGTTGCAGAATTGTGCGAAACGGTTTTTGCGGTTTTCTTTATTTCCTCATTCATGGTGTTCCATTCATTGCACTGCGGGCACTTCCCTGCCCACCTCGGAGATTCAAATCCGCACTGTGAGCAAATATAGACGGTCTTAATTTTATCGGTCATAGCCATTTAAAATCACCAAATCCTTTCATCTATATAGAATGCGAAAAATAATCACCGATAATATAAACAGTTATAAATATATTGTATTGCAAATTATTGATTTTTTCAATATTTATAAGCCAAAGAAAGTAAATTTGTTGTTTTTTTATAATTCGTTGTTTAAAAACGATTGCTATTTAGTAATTTTAAAATATAAAAAAGTTATACCGCAGCCATTTGACTGCGGTATTGCTTGTTTTATTGAAATTCAACTACGTCCGTCCATGATAGCAAAAATTCACGTTCTGACGGATTTCCTTTAACTGATTGTGATGCGGCTACAATCGGAAGCCACTTTTGGATATACTGCCTTGCGGTATCGCTTTTTTTGCAGAAGAGATTTAAATATTTCTCTGCAATCTTATCATCGTATAGCAGACAGAATAATAAATAAGTTCTGGCAACATCTGCAGATGCGTTTCCCTGTGTGGCGTGAGACCAGTCAAGAATATAAGCCTTGTTGTCAGGCGTAATTATTATGTTGCCGGGTCTGAAATCACCGTGACAGACCTTATCGTGTTTCGGCATTCCTTCAAGACGGCTGTGCAGTTCATAGCGAGTAGTGGCATCAAGATCTGCTTGTGATATTTTACTGTTCATTTTATCCTTAAGCTTGTTTAATAAAGGCGATTTTTTAGAATGAACCTGCATTTGCAGGTCAACAAACAGTTCAAGGTATTGGTCAAACTTGCTTTCGTCTTCTTTCATTAACTGTTTTAATGTTTTGCCCTCAATAAATTCGGTTGAAATGGCCCATTTTCCGTCTATTATTGAAACTTCAAGTAACTTCGGAATATTTAGTCCGGTCTCTTCAACGCGAGCTTGATTGAGTGCTTCATTCAAAATATCAGCCTTAGAATGATTTTGCTCGAAAACCTTGATTGCGCGCTCGCCATAGCGGTAAATAGTTTTAGTTTCACGTTTTGAAATAACATTTTCAAACATAATTTTCATCTCCTATTTTCCGTAATATGCATTTAAATACATTTGTTTCATTTCGCTCATAAGCGGATATCTTGGATTTGCTCCGGTACACTGATCGTCGAATGCCTGTTCAACCATTTCGTCAAGCTGTTGCAGGAATTCCTTCTCATCAACGCCATAGTCCTTAATTGTCTTTTTGATTCCAACCCTTTCCTTAAGCTCGTCAATTGCTTTAATTAGATTTTCAAGTTTTTCCTCATCAGTTTTTCCGTCAATATTAAGATAGTCAGCAATTTCGGCATAACGCGAAAGTGTGTGAGGATGATCATACTGTGAAAAAGTACCCATTTTTGTTGGTGTCTCTGACGCGTTGAATTTA
>JAUMXX010000062.1 GCA_030535285.1 bacterium
TGCAAGGCTATCGCTTGAAAAATTAATTCTGGACGGAAGAATCCATCCTGCAAGAATTGAAGAAACCGTTGAAAAAGCAAGAAACGAGGTTGACCGTATTATTAAGCAAGAGGGTGAGCGTGCGATGCTCAGCGCAGGTGTTCATCATCTGCATCCCGAATTGGTTAAATTGCTGGGTAAACTTCATTTCCGTACAAGCTACGGTCAGAATGTTCTGGATCACTCATTAGAGGTTTGTTATTTAGCCGGATTAATGGCGGCCGAACTCGGTGAAGATGTATCTGTTGCCAAGAGGGCCGGTTTGTTACATGATATCGGAAAAGCACTTGACCATGAGCGCGAGGGTTCTCATATCCAATTAGGTGTTGAGGCTGCCAAGAAGTGCAAAGAACACGAAAATGTTGTTCACGCTATTCATGCGCATCATGGCGATATTGAGGCTAAAACCGTTATTGCATGTCTTGTTCAGGCGGCGGATGCAATTTCAGCAGCGCGTCCGGGAGCACGAAGAGAAAACATTGAGAATTATATTAAACGACTTGAAAAACTTGAGGAAATCGCCAATTCCTTTGAGGGTGTTGAGGGCTCGTTTGCTATTCAGGCCGGACGTGAGATCAGAATCATGGTTAAACCTGATGCCGTTGATGATGACAAAATGGTTTTAGTTGCGAGAGATATTGTTAAACAAATTGAAGAAAATCTTGAGTACCCCGGTCAAATTAAGGTTAATGTAATTAGGGAAAACAGGGTTATTGATTATGCAAAGTAGATTTTCGTTATAGTGTTTATTAATCTAAAAAGTCCTGCGAGGTATGACTTCGCAGGACTTTAAATATTTACTGATCTTAATTTTTTAATTAGTATTACTGAAATTATACCTATCAGAAACCCCGTTACAACACCCGAAATTATCAAAACCGGAGTGTAGAAGAAAACGGCGTTTGTTTGCAGAATCAATTTTGCTGCAAGTAGTTGACCTATGTTGTGAAATATGCCACCGATAACGCTGATGCCGGTACAACCGAAAAATTTTAGTTTTTTAAAAAGTAACATGGTTAACATGCTCAATATTCCGCCGCAAATTGAGTAAAAAGCGCTTAAGATGTTTCCAAACAATAGACAGGTTAGAATTATTCGTGCAGTGTTGACCGCAAACGCTTCTTTAAAACCGATTTTGTAGAGCAGAAACACAAAGGCTGTGTTTGCGAGTCCGAGTTTAACACCCGGGATACCGATGCTTATCGGCAAAAGGAATTCAATGTATCCTAAGATTACGGCAAATGCGAGCACACAACCGATAAAAGTTATTTTTTTTGACATAAATACCTCGCTATTTTATTTCTACTATAATCCCGTGGGGAAGGCAAACGATGCTTTCACCTTTTTTCGATATTTTTTCTTGCGATACACAGATGAGGTCGGGACACGTTGCAGACACCATATAGGCATATCCGTCTTCGATTTTTAGAATGTTTTTTCCGTTTTCAATTTTAATTGTCTTATTGGAGGAAAGGGGATAGTTATAAATCACTTCGCCGTTTTTTGATATAAAAACTTGGTCACCGTATGATTTGTTATTGTATATCAAAGTTGATATTATCAGAGTTATCAAAATAATTGAAACGGCTAAAAATATATCGGTTTTTTTAATCATTCTTATCGCATTCCCATAATTATAATTTCAATATACAGACCCGAATAAAAAGCGGGTTGCCTGAACTACAAGTTATTGATTTAGTAAAAGGGTGCCGACCTTATTATAGAAATTAGACGAGTTAAAGTACACCGTGATTAAATAAATTATACTATATTTTTGGCAATAGAATCAATACATTTTATTTTTGTTTTAATATCGCGTTTTTTGTTGTATAATTATGTCAGCGGGTGTTAATTTATCAAATGTTTGAGGTTATAAAATGAAGAAAGTTATAACGGTTTTGCTTAGTTTTACATTGCTTTTATTGAGTGGGTGTAAAACAACTTTGACGGAACATTCGGCTACCAGAATATTGTTTGATACGGTTGTTCAAATTAAGGTTTTCGGCTGCGGAGAAGAGATTTTAAAGGAGGCCTTTTTGCTTTGCGAAAGATATGAGAATCTTTTTAGCCGCACGGTAGAAAACAGTGACATAAGCAGGGTAAATAAATCCTCGGGCGAACCGGTTGAGGTCGATGCCGAAACTGTTGAATTATTGGAAACAGCGCTTGAATATTGTGAATTGTCAAAAGGCAGGTTCGATATTTCTATATGTCCGGTTACACAATTATGGGATTTTTCAGCCGAACAGCCTCTTGTGCCGCAAGAGAGCAAATTAAAAGCGGCATGTGCTTTGGTTGATTATAAAAATATAGTAGTTGACCGAAATTTTGTTGCAGTAAAAAACGGGGCAAAGATTGATTTAGGTGCAGTTGCAAAGGGGTATATTGCCGATAGACTTGCCGAGTTTTTACAGAAAAAAAGGGTTAAGAAAGCGATTATAAATTTGGGTGGAAATTTAAAGTTTATCAAGTCTGAATCGGACGGCGAAAAATATACAGTCGGTATAAAAAAACCGTTTAGTGAATCCGGAGAGTTGAGTGCTGTCATAAAGGTTGACGCCGGTTCGGTTGTAACTTCGGGAACATATGAAAGATGTTTTAAGATAGGTGATACGCTTTATCACCATATTCTCAATACCGAAAGCGGTATGCCGATAGACAGTATTTTTGATTCCGTAACGGTTGTTTGCGGGTCATCTACAGTTGCTGATATCATGTCTACTTTTTGTTATACTGTTGGTTATGAAGAGGCTTGCAAAGAGGTAGAAAAAATGCAGGATGTTGAGGCGGTTTTTATAATGAATTCGGGCGATATTTCGGTCACTTCGGGTTTACAAATAAGCGAGGGAGACACTCCTGTTATTTCGTTGCGCAATGCCGGTTGATAGTCACATAGCATGTGTTGTGGTTAAAAGTTGCGATTTGGAATAATAGAAAAAACTGTATTTTATTACCAATATTATAAGAAAACACTTTATTTGTTTTGTTTTATGATATATAATGGTTTTGAATAATATAAAAAGGGAGTTTGTTTATGAAGACGCCGATATCGGTTTCTGTTAATAAAATATTACGGGAGTTTAGTAGTATTGAGTCTGTGTGGTTGCCCGACGACCCTAAGAACATATATGTTTCAAGTGTGGAAATAAACCGTCCCGGGTTACAGTTCAGCGGTTATTATGAGTATTACGATAATCGCCGAATACAAATAATCGGTAAAAGTGAGGAAAGTTTTTTAGATCAGTTTTCGCAAGAGCAGTATAAACAGGTTATTGAGGACTTTTTTAAAACAGAACCGGTTTTGGTTGTATTTTCTCGGGGCTTGGATATTTCAGACATAATTATTAATGCGGCTAAAAAGTATAATGTTCCGATATTGAGAACCCCCGATTCAACCTCGAGTTTTACCGCCGCTTTAATCGCATTTTTAAATGTGCAGTTAGCACCCAGAATCACGAATCACGGCGTGTTGGTTGAAGTTTATGGTGAAGGTATTCTTATTTTGGGTGAAAGCGGAGTCGGAAAGAGTGAGACTGCCATTGAACTTGTAAAGAGGGGACATAGGCTTATTGCTGATGATGCGGTTGAATTAAGGCGTGTTTCCTCGAGGTCTATAGTTGGGTCATCTCCCGAAAATATTCGGCATTTCATAGAACTCAGGGGCATAGGAATAATTAATGCCAGAAGTATTTTCGGTATGGGTGCTGTAAAACTCACCTCAAAAATCGATTTGGTTATAAATCTAGAGCCCTGGGAAGCCGGTAAGGTTTATGATAGAATGGGCTTGGAAAATCAGTATACCGATATTTTGGGATTAAGTATACCGTCAAGCACTATACCGGTAAAACCCGGTCGTAACCTGGCTGTCATCATTGAGGTTGCTGCAATGAATAACCGTCAGAAGAAGATGGGATTTAATGCTGCGAATGAGCTTCTTGAAAAACTCGGACTTGCTCAACCGAAAGATAAGAAGTCAGAAGATTTTGAATGGGATATTTTTGAATAATCAAGGGGGATGTTCAGTGTTTTATTTAGGTATTGATCTGGGCGGTACAAATATCGTCGCAGGTGTAGTAGATGAAAAGTTTAATATTCTTGCTAAGGGGAAGGTTAAGACCAATTCACCCAGACCGGCAGAACAGATTGTTGATGATATGGCAACAGCTGCTAAAATCGCTTTGGAAAATGCAGGGATTGAGATTAGTGACATTAAGTATTGCGGTGTCGGTTCGCCGGGTAGTATTGATGCCGAAACCGGTACGGTTTTGACGGCGAACAATTTAAAATTTGATATGGTGCCGCTTAAGCAAATGCTTGAGAGCCGTTTGAATTGTGACGTGTTTGTAGCAAATGATGCGAATGCTGCGGCTTTTGGTGAAATGCTTGCGGGTGCAGGTAAAGGTACGAATAATTTTGTTGCAATAACCTTGGGTACAGGTGTAGGCGGCGGGGTTATTATTGACAATAAAATTCTGACCGGTTGTAACGGTGCAGGAGGCGAGTTAGGGCATACTGTTATTACGGTTGATGGTGAACAATGCAGTTGCGGCCGAAAGGGATGCTGGGAGGCTTACGCATCAGCGACTGCTCTGGTAGGTCAGACGAAAGACGCTATGCTTAATAATCCCGACACAAAACTTTGGGAACTTGTCGGCGGCAAACTTGACAATGTCAGCGGCAGAACTTCGTTTGACGGTATGCGCGCCGGGGATAAAACCGCAAAAGCCATTGTTGATAATTATGTAAAATATGTTGCGGTCGGACTTATTAATATGGTTAATGTTTTTCAGCCGGAAGTGATTTGTATTGGCGGAGGTATTTCCAATGAGGGTGAAACATTAATCGGTCCGATAAGGGAAATGCTTTTGCAGCAGGATTATGCTAAAAATAATAAAAAAAGTGTTGTGTTAAAGGTGGCTCAACTCGGAAACGATGCAGGGGTTATCGGCGCAGCGTTTTTAGGTGAATTGTACAGCAAATAGCAATGAAGTTTCTATCAAACCGAAAAGTTACGTAGGGCGAAATTCTGACAGGGGAATGACGCACAAAAACTTCAAATATGCGTAATGCAGGCAAAGTTTAACAACTGTTATTATACAAATGGGGGAATTACGATTGAATAGGTATTCTGAGCTGATTAACCTTGCTGAATCAAGAGGTTGTAAATGTTTGGAAAATGAGCCTATGAGCAGACATACAAGTTTTCGAATTGGCGGGCCTGCACAATTGTTTATTAGTGTTAATGATAATCATGCACTTGTTGAGTTGGTGAAATATATACATCAAAACAGTATTCCTTATTTTGTGCTTGGAAACGGTTCAAATTTGCTTGTTTCGGATGCGGGAATAGACGGTGTAGTATTAAACATATGCACTGATAATATTGAAATGTTGTCATCCGACACTGTAAGGTGCGATGCGGGTGTCAAGTTGTCACGGCTTTGCAACGTGGCAATGGAAAACTCACTTTCGGGGCTTGAGTTTGCATATGGAATTCCGGGAAGTGTAGGGGGCGCCGTTTTCATGAACGCCGGTGCTTATATTTCCGAAATAAAGAATGTTGTTGTTGAGTGTGAACATATAACACCCGAAGGCAAAATTGAAAAAATAAAGGGTGACAGGCTTGGATTTGGATACAGAACCAGTTGTTATCAAAAGACCGATAATCTAGTCATTTCTGCTACATTTAAATTGGTTTTGGGCGAGAAATCAGAAATAAATCAAATGATGCAGGAATTTATGAATCGAAGAAGGGATAAACAACCGCTTGAATTTCCCAGTGCCGGAAGCGTGTTTAAAAGACCCGAGGGCTATTATGCAGGGGCGCTTATTGAGGAGTGCGGTTTAAAGGGTCATTGTATCGGTGGGGCATGTGTGAGCGAGAAGCACGCAGGCTTCATTGTCAACACCGGCGGCGCAACTTGCGAAGATGTTTTAAGTCTTGTTAAGCATATACAAAACACCGTGTATTCAAAAAAAGGCGTATGGCTTGAAAATGAAATTAAATTTATAGGAAGATAGTGTAGGGTATAATATGGAACTTTTAATCATTTCGGGAATGTCTGGCGCAGGAAAATCGGGTGCTGCAAACGCACTTGAGGATATCGGTTTTTATTGTATTGATAATATGCCGCCTGCGTTAATAAAGAACTTTGCTGAGCTTGCGGTGCAAAGCAATGAACTTTCAAGGGTGGCAATAGTTACCGATATTCGCGGCGGTGAGCATTTTAAAGATGTTGTTAATGTTTTGGAAAATCTGAAGCACAATGGCGTAGAATACAAGGTTCTGTTTTTAGATGCAAGTGATGAGTGTCTTGTGAGGAGATATAAAGAAACAAGGCGCAAACATCCGGTTATAAAAAACGAGGAAAACATGACGGTTCTCGAGGCGGTACAAAAGGAACGGGAAGTACTGGAAACCATAAGGCAATATGCAGATTATGTGGTTGATACTACCTACTGTTCATCGGGTGAGTTGAAGCAACGTGTGACAGGCATTTTTC
>JAUMXX010000149.1 GCA_030535285.1 bacterium
TATTTATGCTTTTGGTTTCTGCGGTCACCTGGAAAGTAGTTGACCGAAATGTCGTTGAGTTGGCAGTCATAGGTGACGGCTCCGGATTTTGCTGTGTTATCAGGAAAAATAACAACTGTGTATTAATAGGTTGCTTGTCTGAATATGATGAGCGAACGTTTATAAGTAATTATTTACTTTCAAGGGGTATTGATAATCCGGATGTTATAATTATGCCGACGGCACTAGATAATGTTGCCGGAGGTTTTAGAAGTGTTGTTGATTTTTATAAGTGTGATACAGTAGTTGCTCCGCTTAACAGATTGACTGATGATATCAAAAAATCAAGTGTTGATTTTGAGATGTGTGAGTTAGAGAATGCCCTTATGACATTTTATAATGATATTACTGTCAGATCGGTACCGAATGAATACGGCTGTGCATTGGTTGTGAAACACGGTAATAAGACTTGTTTAATTTCCTCGTGCAGCGGTAATTATGAGGATTACTGTGAAAAAATAGGTGGTGTTGATTTAATAATCACGCCGCCCGTAATTACTACCGGTGTTGCAATAAATTCAACAACAAAGATGGTTTTCGCGGGTGACAGTGAGCGTAGCGGTGAAATTATAAATAAATTAAACCTTGAAAATAATAAGGTCGTTTTAACCGACGGGAACCGTGTTATTGCACGTTTTAAGGGGACATCGGATATCAAAATCATTCGTGAGTAGAGGGGTGATATCATTTGGCTGCAATTGGTGAGAATTTGTTGAGGGAGTATTTAAAAAACAAAAAAATTGCTCCTGTGTATTTTATTTACGGTAAGGATCATTATTTAATAAGAAAGACGGTAAACGACATTTCTAAATGTGTTGTTGCTGATAATTTTGAATTCAATCTGATAAATCTGGGTAGTGATTCTGATGCACAGCAGATCTATGACGCCTGTTTTTCTTTACCGATGCTTGCCGAGAAAAAGTGTGTTATAGTGTCGGATTATAGAATTTCCAAGGTTTCTGCCAATGAGTTGAAAAAATTACTTTCTGTAATTGAGGACCTATGCGACAGTACAGTCTTAATTTTTATGTTTGAAACGGTTGAGATAAATCCTAAAAAATTAACCGAATCTGTGAAGGCTGTTATAAAAGCTGTTGAAAAGAACGGTGGAGTGGTTTGTCAAATCGACTTCAAATCAGAATCGGAACTTGTGCGGGTTCTCTGTTCGGCAGCAGCAAAACGCGGCTGCAATTTGCAGCCGACTGTTGCAAGATATTTAATAAATACCTGTTCATTCGATCTTTATAACCTAATCGGTGAACTTGAGAAGGTGTGTGCATATTGTAGTGAAACCGGAATCATTACGGTTGATGACATTAATAAAATTTGCGTAAAATCAGTGGAGGCTTCAATTTACAGTCTGTCAAAATTTATTGTTGCAAAGAACGCTGAAATGGCAATGAAGATTTTGAATGATCTGTTTTTTATGAAGATTAATTATATGGTAGTTTTGACTACTCTTTCTGATAGTTATATAGATATGCTCAGAGTGAGATATGCGACACAGGCGGGGGTTACACCCGACATCGCGGCAACCGATTTTGCCT
>JAUMXX010000063.1 GCA_030535285.1 bacterium
GAGCTTGAGATTTTGCTTTTGAAACATAGAAACCGGTACATTCTAAAACAACATCAACACCGATTTCACCCCAAGGCAGTTCAGCAGCATTAGCCATAGCATAGATTTTGATTGTTTTACCATCAACAGTGATTGTGCCTGCTTCATCGTCGGAAGAAACGGTGTCTGCCAATGCATATTTGCCTTGAGCAGAGTCGTATTTAAGAAGATGAGCGAGCATGCTGGGTTTAGTTAAATCGTTAATAGCAACAATCTCATAGCCTTCAGCATTGAACATTTGTCTGAAAGCGAGACGGCCGATTCGACCAAAACCATTAATAGCAACTTTAACCATTATAAAATACCTCCAAAAATTTACTAAAACTTATTTTAACCCGAAATTTCCCAATTTGCAAGAACTTTGTTTATTTTTTAACATAATTTTTTATTTTTTTTATAAATAATAAAAAACAAGTGGCAAACGGTAAAAAAGGGGATAATATAACGGGTGAGATAATGGAATTTAAACCTGAAATGTTTGAAGTTAAGTTAGCATGTGAAAGGGAAGAAATTGCACGGGACTTTTTTGACGGTACGGCTGATGAGTCAACCATGTCTCGTTTGTACCGAAATATCGCTAAATCGCTAATCTGCAGACCTGTTCAAAGCAGCATATTTGAGGTTTCAAGACTTGTTGATTCTGTGCTGGGTGCGGCGGTAGTTTTGTGTGCCGGAAAAGGTATATTATTAGAAACCCAATTAGAAGGTGTTGCGGTTGTTTTTGACGATATGCGTTTGTGGGAGTTGTCGCTGCTCACATTTATACGTGAGGTGTGCGAAGGTTTTAAAGGTGACTGTCTTAAAATTGTAGCAGATTTTAGCGGAAGAATATTTAGACTTCAAATAGTGTGTGAAAAGGTAACTACAGATTTTATGTACTCTCAAATGCTTGTATCAAAAATTGGCGGGAAGATCGTAGAGACAGTTTCAGGATTGTGTAGGTCGGTTTATCTATTAATACCGATAAACTATGACTGTGCAGAATTTGTTCATGAAGATATTACCCAAAAAAATGTATACACATATCCATGCACAGCGGTTGAATATTTGTCTGATCCGTTTTCAATTGCATATATTGCATTATATAGTGTTTGTGAGAATCCGTTGTTTATCCCTGAGTGGCATAGTGGTGTTAGAAATAGTAAAAACAATTTGATTAAAAATAAAAAGAGAACTGAAATTTAATAATTCAGTAAACAGTAAAGCGTTTTTGAATATGGTAATAAACATTTTGTTTTACTATTTTAAATTAAAATTTCAGTTCTGCAGTTTTAATTTGCGAGTGATTTAATTATCTGCTGCGCTACTTTAATTCCGTCAACAGCCGAAGACATTATTCCTCCTGCATATCCCGCGCCCTCGCCGCAGGGATACAGTCCGGAGATTTGTGACATAAACGATGTTGATCGCAGTATTTTTATCGGGGAAGAACTTCTCGTTTCAGGACCGGTCAGGATTGCATCAGGGTTTGAAAATCCGGGAAGTTTATCGTTAAAGAGTTTAATACCGGTTCGAAGACTGTCGGTTACATAGTCCGGCAAGATGTCGTCAAGGCAACCGTAAACGGGGCTGGGGCTGATAGTTGGAGAAATACCCTTTTGAAAAGTAGTTTTATTGAGGAAATCACCAACCGTTTGGCATATACCTTTGCCCTGTGATAACACAAAGGCTTTTTTCTCAATTTTTTGTTGAAAGTACACCCCGTCTAAAACGGAACCGTGGTAAAAATCTTCAGGAGTTATATTTACAAGCAGGGCACTATTTGCATTTTTTCCGTCACGGCGTTTATAACTCATACCGTTTGTAACAACACACCCGGGTTCACTTGATGCGTTGATAACGTATCCGCCGGGACACATACAGAATGTGTAAACACTACGTCCGTTTTCAAGGTGTTGTGCAAATTTATAATCAGCGCTACCCAAGGCGGTGTTATTGCAGAATTTACCGAACCTGCCTTGGTTAATTAACGTTTGCGGATGTTCGATTCTAGCACCGATAGAAAAGGCTTTGGGTTCAATATTAACATTGTTTCGGTGTAACATTTCAAACGTATCTCGTGAGGAATGACCTATAGCGAGTATTAAACTGTCACATTCTTCAAAATAGGTTTTATCTGGGGAAACAACCTCGACCGACGCAATTTGTTGATTTTTGATTATTATGTCGGTCACCTTGTTGCAAAAACGGATTTCCCCACCCAGAGCAATTATCTCTTTTCGCATGTTTTTAATAACATTAATGAGCACATCAGTTCCAATATGTGGCTTTGCATCATACAAAATATCTTCATCTGCGCCAAACATATGAAAGGTTTTTAAAACCGTACGGAAATATTCACTTTTTATGCCGCTATTTAATTTTCCGTCAGAAAATGTTCCTGCTCCGCCCTCGCCGAACTGCACGTTAGAATCGGGATTTAGGATACCGGTTTTATGAAAGGCCTCAACATCTTTTTTGCGGCTGTCACAGTCCTTTCCACGCTCTAACACAAGTGGGTTCAAACCGGCTTTAGCGAGTGTGTAAGCAGCAAAGATACCCGCCGGACCGAATCCGATAATAATCGGGCGGTGTTTCGGAAGAATTTTTGGTTTATGCCAAATGATAGGTTTTTCGAAAAAATCTTGTGGGGAATATTTTTTTGCATGTTTGATAATAGCCGGTTTGTTTCCGTCTATCAAAACCGAGCAACAGAAGAATATATTATCCTTATCTCTGGCATCAATAGATTTTTTATACAATTTTGTTTTGGTAATGCTTTTTTCGTTAATCATTAGAATTTTAGCGGTTTCACCGATTAAATTGTTAAAATCAGTATCGAGTGGAAATTTTAAGTTTTTGAGTAAAATCATTTGAGAGTTTCCTTTAATAGTTGTTGTATTCCTTTTGAAACTGCATTTGCACAGGCCCAACACCAAGCAAGGTTAAATCCACCGCAGTCGCCGTCAACATCCAAAACTTCTCCGCAGGCAAAAAGGCCGTTAATCTTCTTAGACATAAGGGTATCACAAGAAAATTGTTTAAGCGAAGCCCCTCCGGCAGTGACCTGTGCATTGGCCATTCCGGTAGTTCCGGTTATGCTAAAGCACAGATTTTTAATATTGTGCGTGATAGTATGCATATCACGGTCAGAAAGCGAGGAAACCAGATCTTGTAAACCTAGTTGCGATTGCTTGATAATAACTTGTCCTAAGCGTTTATTTAACATTCCGGTCAAAAAGTCTGCAAGAAAACGGGTTTGAAGTAAACTCTTGCGTTTTCTGAGAGTTTCAAACAATTGATTTTCGGTAGTTTCAGGTAAAAAATCAATTTTAACGGTGCAGTTTTTGTTGAGCGAGGCCACCCTTGATAGTTGTAAAACAGCGGGACCTGAGAGTCCGTAGTCACAAAATAAAACTTCGCCTGCCTGACTTCTTTGTGTACGGTTATTTTGTGTTATTTTACACAAAGCATTGACCTTAACACCTTTGAGTTGCTTTACAATCGGAGAGTCGGATTTAAGTTGAACAATTGAGGGGTTTGTTTGGTTTATTTTGTGTCCGAGATTTTTAAATAGGGTATAACCTGATTTGCTGCCGAGTTTTCCACCTGCTTCTCCTCCGCAGGCGATTACAACACAACAACCTTGAAAGGTTTCTTCTTTACAGTAAACATTAAAAATTTTTCCAACCTTGTCTACTTTTAATACCTCGCAGTTGCAGTGAAGCTTAATTCCCAATTCCTCAACCTTGAATCTGAGAGTATCTACAACGGCTGCTGCTTGATAAGACATAGGATATCCTTTGCCGCTTTGTTCGAAAACAATAGGCAGTCCCAGTGAATCAAAGAATTGCACCTGTTTTCTATAGTCAAATTGATTAATAATGTTTGACGCGAGTGTAATGTCTTCACCGTGATAGTTTTCGATTGAGCAGTTTTTATTGGAAATATTACATTGACCGTTTCCGGTAACCAGCAGTTTTTTTAGTATACGGTCCTGTGATTCCAAAACTGTAACACTACATTTCGGACATCTTTGTTTTGTCATAATTGCGGTGGCAATACCACTTGCCCCGCCGCCTATAATAATTATATCCGACATCGGTTCACTTCCTTTTTAAAAGAGGAGGACATCGGGATAGATGCCCTCCTGTAAAAGACAGAAAGAATTAATTTGTTGAATTAATACAGTTATAATCCACATCAATCGTGATAACACAGTCAAAGGTTGGATCAATTGTCTTTGCAAGGCAATTGATTTTTTCAACAATCTGATCGTTACTTAATTTGTATTTTTGGGGAATAACTATATCAAAAATAAGATTAGTTTTTTTCTCACCGCTTACCACACGAAAATCGTGAATTGTCAAGGCGGGATCAAATTCATTAATCTTTTCAACAAGTTTTTGCTTAGTTTCATTGATATAAGTATCGTCAGTCACAATTGGATCCATATGGATAACAGTCTGAACATTACAATTTTCATAAATCATTTTTTCACACAGATCAATTTCTTCATGGCATTTAATAATATCTATATCAGACGGAACTTCGACGTGAATTGAGGCAAAAATTCTACCGGGACCGTAGTTGTGTACGATTAAATCATGAGTTCCGACAAAATTGTCAAAGTCCGAAATGATTTTAAGTATTGATGCAATTAATTCGGGTTCGGGTGGGGTGCCTAAAAGCGGATCAATAGTTTCTTTGACCGATTTTAAACCGGCAAAAATAATCAATACTGAAACAAAAATACCGCAGTAGGGGTCGATATTTACGTTTGAAACTATTGAGACCAGCACCGAAACAAAGACAACTGCCGTTGAAACCGAGTCGAATATGGAATCGGTTGCAGTAGCAAGCAGCATCTTGGAGGAAATGATCCCACCGAGTTTTCGGTTAAACAGTGCCATCCAAAGTTTTATAAAAATAGATACTAAGAGTATCGCGAGTGTTATATAATTTGCAGTGATCTGCTCGGGGTGTCTTATTTTATTGATAGAACCTTTTAAAAGTTCTATGCCTGCAAGAATAATGAGTACCGAAACGGTTGCTGCCGACAGATATTCCATTCTTCCGTGTCCGAAGGGATGCCCCTTATCAGCCGGTTTGTTTGCAAGTTTAAAGCCCAGAAGGGTAATAATTGATGAACCCATATCTGAAAAATTGTTAAAGGCATCAGCAATTATAGAAACAGCACCCGAGTAAATCCCGGCAAGGAGTTTTAAGATAAACAATATAAAATTACATGCAATACCGGTGAAACCGCATAGTCTACCGTAATTCTCACGTACTAAGGGATTGTTGATGTTATTGTGGTCTTTTATAAACAATCTAATAAGAAGTTTGGTCATATTTAAATATCACCCCAATATATTTTTCAGATAGCAAGATAAATGAAAAACAATGGTTTGCTTTATAAATATTATAGTTTCCCCTTAGAACCTTTTGCACCCGAAAGATTAGCATTTGAAAGAATGTTTGTTTTAATTGTATACATAAGATTGCCGGTTTTCCTGTCGCGTTTAAAAGCGAGAGAAATTAATTCGTCAATAAGTTTTCTATAAGGCATACCACTGGCTTCCCACAGATAGAAAGACAGAGATCCGGGTATTGTGTTTGCTTCGTTTACATATACCGTGTCGTCGTTTTCGGTATCAACCAGAAAATCAATTCGGCAAACACCGCTTGCACCGATGGCTCGGAATGTTTTTTCGGCAAGCAGTTGAATTTCTGCAGTTTTATTTTTACTTAGATTTGCAGGGATTTCTCTGCTTAAAGAAGCCATACCCTTGGAACCTTGGTTTTTGGAGTTAGACAGATATTTGTCGCTGTATGAAAGAATTTTGTCGCTCATAATAGGTTCCTCAAGTACCGAAGCGCTGCAATTATCACTGTCACCGAGAA
Source organism: bacterium (assembly GCA_030535285.1). Classification (GTDB taxonomy): domain Bacteria; phylum Bacillota; class Clostridia; order Oscillospirales; family Acutalibacteraceae; genus JAUMXX01. The sequence goes on from JAUMXX010000063.1 coordinate 5,926, forward strand.
CCGAACAGTTGATTTCTCTAAGTTTTGTGATTGCTTTTTCAATAAGTAGATTCTCTGAGAATGAGCAGGCAAGATTGACAGCGTCAAAAAGTTCCTGTTCGTTTTCCACCTTGCTTATTCCGACACTAGAGCCGAGATTTATCGGTTTAACGATGAGAGGATAACCGACTTTCGCTTCAATATCGGACTTTATATCGCTTTGATTATCAGCCCACTGTCTTGATGAAAAAGTGATACAAGGCAGAACAGGAATGTTTTCTTTTTCAAGAATGGTTTTAAATTTTGCTTTATCCATTCCGATTGCAGCAGATAAAACATCGCATCCGACATATGGCAGACGTAGAAATTCCAGAAATCCCGCAAGTGTACCGTCTTCGCAGTTTGTTCCGTGAACGATAGGGAAAGCAACGTTAATTTCACATGACGGTGACTTTTTGAAAAGAGATCTGTCGAGGTATGTTAAATAAACTTTGCCGTCTGTGTTAACCAATGAAACTTTG
>JAUMXX010000150.1 GCA_030535285.1 bacterium
GAAACAGGTATAGCCGACCATAAGGCTTCGGCAATGTGGGTGAGAATTACCGACAATAACAGCGGAAAATTTGGTGATTATTATTACTATCATCTTAATGATACATCAATAACACCTAAGCCCGAAATTACAATCGGTGAATATACAACTGACGCTACTTCGGTTTTGATAGAAGAAGATGAAACCGGTAAAGTTGTTTCCGTATTTATTTACGATGGTACATATGTTAAGAGTTCAACATATGTGGATGAATATTTGTTCAAGAGTACACAACCAAAAACATTGGGCTACAAGCTTAACGGCTCTAATATGGTTGAAATTTCTACTGATAAAGTTATTAACGACCCTGACAATACCAGAACAGCATTTGCAACTGAAGACCTTAAGGATTTAACAATCTATGTGGGAACAAATTCCAGAGGTGCTGTATATAATTTGAATATAGTTTCTGGTACATCTAAATCGGGTGGATACTTGTATTTTGGAGATACACCGATTGTATCGGGTTCGGAAACTGATACTTCAGCAGATTCTTCAAATGACAATAATCCAAATAATAATATTGGTGATAACCATGGCGGCGGTTCCGGTGCTATTAGTGGCGGAGGCGGAGGAGGCGGAGCTTCCAAACCTTCAACTGATGACAAAAATGATGAAGACCAAATTACAGAGCCTGTTGACCCTATAAATCCGATAGACCCGGTTGACCCTGTACCTTCAACTCCGTCTTATGACGATGTTGATAAGACTGATTGGTTTTATGATTATGTCAATGAACTTACTGAAAAAGGTATTGTTTCAGGTGACGGCTCAGGCGGTTTTGAGCCTCAAAATAACGTAACACGTGAACAGTTCCTTAAAATGCTTTTGATAGCTGCGGAGGTAGATTCTGAAGAAGCAGAAAATACATTTGATGACGTGTCCGATGACGATTGGTTTAAATCATATGTCCTTATGGCTAAAGGTCTTGGTATTGTAAACGGAATCAGTGAGTCAAGCTTTGGTATCGGCTCAAACATAACACGTCAGGATATGGCGGTTATGATAAGCCGTATTATAGAAAATCTTGGCATACAAATATCCGGTGCAGAAGCAGAGGATTTTGCAGATGTTGACAAAGTATCTGATTATGCAAAACAGTCTGTTGCATTTATGAAATCTATCGGTTTAATAGAAGGTTACAACAATGAATTCAGACCTCTTGATAATTTGACACGAGCAGAATCTTCAAAAGTTATATCACAGCTTTTGGGACTAATTCCATAAAATAAAGTGACAGAATAAGTGAATTTCTAAACAGGGCTTGTTGTTCAGGCCCTGTTTTTTATTTTGTGAATAAAATTTATATTTATAGGAAAAGTTAAGATATACAGTATTTTTTTAGAATTTTATAAAAAATTTTCAAAAAACTATTGACAAATGGCACTTTTACGTATATAATTATAAGGGTCCGCTGATGAGAACCAGTAATTAATCGCAGTATGCGCGGGTGTAGTTCAATGGTAGAATCTCAGCCTTCCAAGCTGATTGTGTGGGTTCG
>JAUMXX010000151.1 GCA_030535285.1 bacterium
ACCCATTCAAAATCTTTGATTTTGCAAATGGGTGAGGTTCTTATATATGAAAGCAACAGGAATAGTTCGTAGAATAGAGGAATGCGTTATTATAACCTCTCAAAATTGTTGCTGAATTAAAATTCAGACAATTTTGGAGAACATAGATACTCGTTTCACTCGTATGAGATAGGGCAAACCGCTTGAAAGTCGCATAAACACTAAGGCTTTCGACAGTTTGCCCCACTGAACGCATTGGTGTCAAAAACGGGTTTTAGGCGGTTTTATACATAACAAAAGCGAGGTGGATTTCACCTCGCTTGTGTAGTTATATTACGGGAATTTTATTGTGAGTTCAGTTTCCTTGTAATCATTGCCAGTTAGATATGTGACAACCGCAATCCCCTCACCATTCGGTTTCGCTCCTATTACAATATCTCCAGCAACAGGAGAGCAGTTTGTTAGAATGTGCTTTTTATAATACTGTGACTTATCAAATATATTTTGGACAATAACACTATGCTCACCATTTTCATAATTTCCATAAATAACATAATCGCCTTGTGCCATTAAAACATATTGAAAAGTTTCAGACACTTTACTGTTTTCAACATCACAATATACTGCCCAATTAGTTGACTGCCCCGTTCCTGTTTGCACTTTCAATCCTAGAATATATGTATTGACTTGCTCAACCTTTGGTTCACGGGTGGCATTGTCTTCTGAAAACAAAACATTACCATTTTTATCAACTACTTTATACGTGTATGTTAAATCGTCGTTTTTTGTAATTGAATACATATCAAGGGAATTATAATATTTATATACATCCCACAAATCATACCGACTGATATTTTTGATTGAACCGCAGAACATATCCATATGTCCGCAATCGTCTTTATCAAAAGTCCCTTCTATGATAACATACTCGCCATTAAATTTTTGTGCTTCTTGGTATGAAATTGCTTTTTCACCAAGCTCAATCCAAATGGAATTGCCAACACTGTATTTTAAATCTTCTTTGCTGAGTGAAATGCAATCGCCTTCAAACTCAAGGTTGCCGACACCGATTACTCTAACGAGTTGACCGTCATATTTTTCGGGAGTGGCAATCAATTGAATCATAGTTACATCTTTAGCATATTGATTAGCAGAGTTTGGCGTTTCACTATAACCTGATTCAACAAGTTTGTCTTGATATATCTTTATACCAAACAAGACAGCAAAAACAACTGCTAAAGTGATAAGAACGGAAAGAATAATAGTAATTATTAGTTTTTTGTTTTTCACAAAACCACCGCCTTTAATTTATTATATCATATTTAATTTCAAAAGTAAATCTTGCGGTATATTTCTCCCAGAAATACAGATAATAAGAACCACACGGTGTTTCCAAAATCGGGTTTTCTGCGGTTTCTATACATAGCAAAAGCGAGGTGAAATTCACCTCGCTTTTTGTGGGAGCTTTTCAATTGGATAATTCTTTCTGTAAATTGGTTTTATAGATGCTATTATACTGCGCAAACTGAATTTTGACAGC
>JAUMXX010000152.1 GCA_030535285.1 bacterium
TGAAACTTGAAAAAATTTCATTCAATTACAGCGTTGAAAAACTCCGTGGAATCAAGGTTCATTCACCTGAAGTTTATGAAAATCTTGAAACACATTTGGCAGAAGGTATGGACAAGATATATCGAAAACATGTACCCAAATCAACTCGATTATATATCGAAGCAATGCTTGCTGCCGAAGAAAATATTCCTGGAAAGGGTGGGAATAAATGAGCAATTACAAGCCAACTCTTATTGAAAAAGAAACAATAATTCTCTTCAATGAAGAAGAGAATGAAGCGGAGATTTATACATACAATCGCAAATTAATTGCTAAACTCAAAAGCCATCCGACCGTAGCAAGAATGAAAAGAAAAGACAACACAGGAGCTTATACCTTCACTGTACCTAAACAACGGATGAGTATAGTGATAAGAAATCCCATATCGGAAGAACATAGGAAAAAATTAAGCGAACACGGTAAAAGGCAGGTCGGTAAAGGGGTGATATATCCCAAAAAGGAAAAAAAGAACTAATACAGGGGCTTGATACCAACTTATAAAGGAAAAGTATTTTTTACGAAAAGTAATATAGGCTTTTTTTACCACAGAAACGATTAAAACAAAAATAGCATCAATACACCTGACAGTACCAACTCTCTGAAATAGGCCGCAAAAATCGGCTTTTAGCACGATAAGTCGGCAAAATAAATTTAAGCAGGAAAAAGCGTGGGTGCGTTTCATCGCCCACCACGCCGTAAACACCGACCGGCAGTGCCGTTCGGTATGGTGCTATTTGCAGAAAGTAGTGCGGTTTGGGGGTGCGGTGTTCCTGTCGGGCGAGAAAAATAGCCTTATTTGAATGCACATATCTCATGTGCATAAGCGAAAGGAGGAAAAATATGAGCAATAAACATCATATTAGCTTCTGGATTAAAGACTCAAATCTGAAAGAAACTGAAATTAATATGAAAGCCATTGGTTGTAAAAGCAGAAGCGATTACATTGATACTGCAGTTGAATTCTACAACGGATATTTACACAATAAGCATAACGAGGAGTATGTAAATAAAAATGTAGTCAATACAGTACAAGGAATGCTTGATAGTTTTGAAAGAAGAATGGCTCGACAGTTGTTCAAACAGTCTGTTGAAATATCTAAAATATTTTGGTTGATGGTTAAAGAGATGGATGTTAATCCTGAAGACGCTGATACTTTGCACGCAAGCTGTACCGATGAAGTGAAAAAAATCAACGGTGCAATACAATTCCCTTATAACACAAAGGATGATATTTAATGCCAAGATTAATCGTTAAAATTAAGCATGTGAAAGCATCAAAATCTGTTCGTGGTTATGTGAATTATGTTGCGACTCGTGAAGGCGTTGACAAGTCGGTAAATCTGAATGTTTTGATTGGTAAACCAACAAAAAAACAGATGGAATTTATCGATAAAATGCTCGAAGAAAGTCCTGATGTTATGGACTCGTTTGAGTATGAAGATTACATCTTAAATCCAACAAAACAAAATGCATCTGC
>JAUMXX010000064.1 GCA_030535285.1 bacterium
TACAGATTTTGATGTTCGGGCTGAGGGTGTAGTGCTGGCATCTGCTGATAAGGATGAAATTCTTTATACTAAAAATGACAGCAAAAGGTTATATCCGGCATCTATAACTAAATTGATGACGGCATTACTTTTAATCGAAAAAACTCCTGATCTTGACGCCGAAATCATTTCTGTTTCTGACAATGCTGTTAAATCACTATACGGAACAGGTTCATCTGTTGCCGGGTTGAAACCGGGTGAGCAATATACCGCAAAGCAGATGTTATATATGTTGCTTATGGTTTCGGGTAATGATGTTGCATTAACTATTGCTGAGCACGTGGGTCAAACTGTTGATGGTTTTGTTGATTTGATGAATGAACGTGCCTTAGAATTGGGAATGGTTAATACACATTACATGAATCCCCACGGGCTTCATGATGACAATCACTATACAACTGCTTATGATGTTTATTTACTAACTAAGCAGGCAATAACTCATTCAATTTTTACCGAGGTTGTTGCTACTACAAGGTATAAGTTGCCCGCATCAAATATGTCAGAGCCGAGAACCCTTGTCACCACCAATTATTTGATTGATTATAACACCGGCGCATTTTACGGATATTATTATGAGCATGCAACCGGATTGAAAACCGGTTACACTGATGAGGCGGGTCGCTGTCTGGTGAGTACCGCTGATAAGGACGGTATGCGTTATATTTGTGTACTGCTGAACTCTCCTATATATGATCAAAACAAAACGATGGTCAGATATGAGTTTGCTGATACAAAAAAGTTGTTTGAATGGGCTTTTAATGATTTTGAATACAAAAAGATAATTCAGGCAGGTTCTTCAAACGGTATTGGCGAAGGTGAAGTAAAGGTTAAGTATTCTTGGGATGTGGATTATCTTCAATTTGTTCCCGAGACAGATTTTTCATATATTTTACCAAAAGATGCTGATAATTCAACAGTCACGCTTGATGTTCATCTGAAATCAAAGACGGTAAAGGCACCGGTTAAGAAAGGTGAATTTTTGGGCACTGCTGATGTTATTTTTGCCGGTGAGGTACTTGGTACGATTAATGTTGTTGCTGCCAATAGTGTTGAAAGAAGTATAATTTTATATATATTAGACTGTATTGTTATGGTTTTAACTTCGGTTTGGGTTAAAATTTTACTTCTGGTAATTTTGTTTTTGGTTGTTTGGTTTGTAATTGCTTGTATTTATTTGAATTATAACAAAAAGAAATCGCATACCAAACGATATATAAAATATAAGGAACCAAAAAAATAAATTGATTTTTAACAGAAAAATTAATAGGAATGGTTATGGATATGAAATATTTAGTTCTGCTGTGTGACGGTATGGCTGACCGTCCATTATCCCAGTTGGGTGGCGTTACCCCAATGGAGAAAGCCGTAAAACTCAACATGGATAGGCTTGCAATGTCTGCCGAGGTCGGTCTTGTGAGAACGGTTGCCGATTCACTCAAACCGGGGAGTGATGTTGCAAATCTGTCGGTTATGGGATATGATCCAAAGGTTTGTTATACCGGAAGGTCACCGTTAGAGGCTGTCAGTATCGGTGTTGATTTAAAGGATACCGATGTTGCGCTCAGGTGTAATCTTGTTACTCTTTCTGATGAGGAAAACTATGAGGACAAAACGATGGTTGATTACTGTGCCGGTGATATTTCTACCTCAGAAGCCGCGCAAATAATCAAAACCGTTGATGATGTTTTGGGTAGTAAGAAATTCAAGTTTTACAGTGGTGTAAGTTATAGGCACTGTTTAGTAGTTGATAACGGAACAACACAACTAGGAGAATTAACACCCCCTCACGACATAAGCGGAAGGGTTATCAGAGAGTATATTTCAGATAATATTAACGCTGCCCAACTTATTGAACTAATGAAAAAGAGTTATGATATTTTAAAGGATCATCCGGTTAATCTGAAAAGAATTTCTCAAGGCAAAAGACCGGCAAATTCCATTTGGCTTTGGGGAGAGGGAACAAGACCGCGTTTGGAAAACTTTTATGATAAGTATAATAAAAAGTGCGCAGTTATTTCGGCAGTAGATTTACTTAAGGGTATTGGTCATTGTGCAGGAATGGTAGTTAAGAATGTTGATGGGGCAACCGGATATATTGATACCGATTTCTCTGCAAAGGCCAGGGCTGCAATTGAGTTATTTAAATCCGGACAGGATGTTGTGTATTTGCATATTGAAGCACCCGATGAGTGCGGGCATAGGGGAGAGATTGATAACAAGGTTAAATCAATTGAATTGATTGATAGTCTTGTGCTTGGTCCCGTACTTAGTGAACTTGAGAAGTGTTTTGATTATAAAATTCTTATTTTGCCCGATCATCCAACCCCGATTTCGATAAGAACACACACCTCTGATCCCGTTCCGTATATGATTTTTGATTCTACAAAAAAGGTTGACGGTGTCGATTGTTTTTGTGAAGTTTCTGCTGAACAGACGGGAAGATTTGTTGATTTCGGACCATCATTGATGGGACATTTTTTAAAATAATTGATGATATAAATAAAACAATGCCGACAAAATTAATTGTCGGCATGGTTGTGTTTTATTATGGTATGAAAAATTAATTGGTTTGAAATTTTTGACCGGTCAGACATTCAAATGAGGTGATAAATGCGTCTTGACTGATGTCACATGATAATTTATACAGCGGTACACGATTGATTACTTCTTCAAAAAGGGTAAGTTTTTTACTGATTCTCTCCTTTTTTGAATAGTAATTTGATTGCCAGTTAAGCAGTCCAATTGCTTCAATCGGATTAGTTATGCGAGCAATGGAATTGCTTGTGGCACGCTCAACAAAGACTATTCCGCCGATTTCAACCTTTTTATTTTCACTTTGACTGGTTTTACCGCTAAACGGTGTACCGTAGGCGAAAATCCCATCATCAAAAATACGAATTGCAGGTTTGTCATCATTTAGTATATAAGTGTTTTCCTCACCAAGATATTTACGCCAAAGTGAAGTATGGGTGGATTTTCCGGTGCCGCAGGGTGCTGAAAACATGTAGGCTTTGTTATTATACACAACGGTTGAGGAATGGAGCATGAATCCATTAAAATCAGAGAGTTTAAAATAAAAACCTGCGCCTGTAATCAAGTAATCCAATTCTTCAAATGTTAAATAAGGATAGTCTTTCTGCTGCTTTTTAATAAAATCAACAGGAACATGAATACTAATGTCAGGCTCACCCGAAAAATCATACAAATACTTCTCAGCGCGTGAGTCGAGAAGATCACCATGTGTTTCCATTTCAACATTTAATTCTGCAAATCTATATTTATTAATCGGCATAGTATCCTCCAATAATATATATCAAGTATATTCTAATCTATTTTGATTAAAAAGTCAAAACAAGTTTGTTTTGGTATGCAAATAATTGTTATTATATTGGAAATATTATTTTTGGGGTGAAAAAAATTTTGTGTTTAATTTCAAATTTTAGGTTTTTAAAAGGATTGTTATATAAATGATTATGATAAAATGTTTAAAGGGTTTTGAGTTTCTCGATTCAAGAGGCACCCCCACAGTTGGTGCTGAAATTGAGTTATCCGATGGGACTAAGGCGTTGGCATTATCACCGTCAGGTGCTTCAACGGGTGAATATGAAGCATATGAACTGCGTGACAATGATCAGAAAAGATTTGGCGGAAAGGGTGTTTTAAAGGCGGTTGATAATATTAACACCGAAATAGCAACTGCTCTTTATAATTTAAAAGATCCAACCCAGGATACAGTCGACAAAACAATGATTGAACTCGATTCAACCGACAACAAATCAAGACTTGGTGCAAATGCTATCTTAGCAGTTTCAATGGCTTTTGCAGCAGCAGTATCAAAAAGCAAAAAAATTCCTATTTACAGAAGTTTATTGTCAAATGATAGCTATACATTACCGGTACCGATGATGAATATTTTAAACGGCGGCGCACATTCAAAAAATAATGTTGATATTCAAGAATTTATGATTGTTCCGGTTGGTGCAAAAAGTTTTATACAAGCAATGGAATTTGGCACTGCAGTTTATAGAAATCTGGGTGAAATGTTAACTAAAAAGGGTTTGCATGTAGGTGTTGGTGACGAAGGCGGCTTTGCGCCGGATCTTCAATCTGATGAAGAAGGAATAGAATTAATTGTAAAGGCTATTGAAAATGCCGGCCTTTTAGATAAGGTGAAGATTGCACTTGATGTTGCTGCGAGCGAATGGTATTTGAAGGGTAAATATTTTTTGCCGAAACGCAAGCAAAATCTGGATAGTGATAGTTTGATTACAAAGCTTGAAAAACTGGTTAATAATTACCCGATTATTTCGATTGAAGACGGACTGTCGGAAAATGATTGGGATGGTTGGCAGAGTTTAACCGGGTTGATGGGCAATAGAATTATGCTTGTAGGTGATGATCTATTTGTTACAAATGTTGAACGACTTCAACAGGGTATAAATAGGAAGTGCGCAAACTCAATTTTGATAAAACCGAATCAGATAGGCACGGTAAGCGAAACTTTGAAGGTAATAAGTAGTGCAAAACGAAATGGGTACAAGGTTGTTATCTCTCACCGTTCGGGTGAAACAGAAGACTCATTTATTGCGGACCTGGCGGTTGCGTCAAGCGCAGATTTTATTAAATCAGGTGCGCCTTGTCGAACCGATCGCACAGTGAAGTATAATCGGTTGCTTAAAATAGCGTATGAGTTATGTAATGAATAATCCCTCGATTAGATGTCATATATCTTTATTAAAAAGATTTCGAGGGATATGATGAAAATTTCAGCAGACCGCTTAAAGCCAAACCAAAAAGCCATTATTGTAGATATTGCGTGTGAAAAGGAATTCAAAAACAGGATGATCGAAATGGGGTTAACAAACGGTACCGAAATTCGTCTTATAAAGACGTCACCGTTTGGTGACCCCATTGAATATTCGGTTAGAGGATACAAACTTGTAATAAGAAAAGCAGATGCGAAAATGATTACTGTGATGGCCGGAGGTGGTTAGTATAAAAAATTTTACTGTTGCTATAGCCGGAAATCCTAACAGCGGGAAAACCACCTTGTTTAATCAACTAACCGGACTCTCGCAACATGTTGGAAATTGGCCGGGAGTGACTGTCGAGAAAAAGTACGGGTATTTTACTCAAAACGGGGTTGAAATTTGTGTTGTAGATTTGCCTGGTGTGTATTCTCTATCACCGTATACCGATGAGGAGAAGGTAACAATTCGGTATTTAAAAGATCAAAGGCCTGACTTGATTATCAATGTGCTGGATGCGGTGAATATTGAAAGAAACCTATACTTGACAACACAATTATGTCAACTTAACATTCCAATGGTTGTTGTTTTGAATATGGCAGATATGTTGGAAGAAACCGGTATAAAAATTGATACGGTAAAATTATCAGAGAAACTAGGGAGTGAAACCTATGCGGTTTCAGCTTCAAAAGGGGTTGGGATTGCTGATTTAAAACAAGGGATTTTGCACAATCTTTTTTATTCTAAAAGTCATTTTGACTTTGATGAAAGTTTAAAAAAAATTTCAACAAGCCGCACCGTTGGTGATCTGAAAAATATTGATAATCAAAGCGCGAGTAACACAAGGTATAAATACATTTCTGAAATTTGCAGGGCGGTTATCAGAAAAGCCGATGAGACACGTGCAAAGCCCCGGTTTGATTTAGACCGAATATTAACTAATAAATATTTAGCGTTGCCAATATTAGCCGGGATAATAATATTAGTCTTTTACATAGTTTTCGGATCGGTCGGATTGATTTTAACAGAAAGCATAAGCAGATTTTTTAGGCATACAATTGAAACTTGTGAGATTTTTTTTGAATTACATGGGGTCTCTGGCTGGATTTCAAGCCTTGTTTGTGACGGAATTATTACCGGAATGGGAACGGTGCTGTCATTTTTCCCCCAGATTGTATTGATGTTTACCTTTCTGGCGATTTTAGAAGATAGCGGTTATATGTCGAGAATTGTATTTATACTTGACAAACCAATGCGGTTAATCGGGCTTGGCGGACGTTCA
>JAUMXX010000065.1 GCA_030535285.1 bacterium
GGCGAAGTTGGATATAAACGGAAGTGCGCAACTTTGGATTAACGGTTGTCTTTGTGATGATTTAGGAAAGGTTAAAATTAAAAAGGGATTGAACCGTATTGTCATCGGTGCAACCGCTCAGGACGATGAGGACCTTAAATTCAGAATAGTATTTTTGGATTCAGATTCACGCCATTTAAAAAATGTGAAATATCATTTGACTATTGATGAGGTTGACCCTAAGTAATCCGAGGTATAGAAATTAGTAATAATGGAAGAATTTTTTGCATATACATTAATGATATATTTTGGAGAAAAATAGGCGCTATCTGTTATAAAGTTTAAGTTTTAAAGAGAACTCGGTTGAGTTCTCTTTTTTAATATTAAAAAAACCTTGACATTTCACACAACAAAGTGTACTATTGTATTATAAAGGTAGTACAATTAATTTTTTTGGAGGTGATCGAATGAAATGGGAACTCGACAAGAACAGACCGATTTGTCCGCAAATATGTGAGCAGTTATGTTTGAAGATAGTCAAAGGTGAGTTTCAATCTAATGAAAGAGTATCCTCTGTCAGAGAAGTGGCACTGTCTGCAGGGGTTAATCCAAACACTGTGCAGCGTTCTTTTGAGGAACTTGAGCGACAGGGTATTTTGTATTCTGTTCGGGGGTCGGGCTGGTTTGTTTCGGATAATGTCGATTTGGCGAAGGAAATATTTGAAAATATTTTAAATAAGAAAACAAAAGAATATTTCGCAATTATGAATACTTTGGGTCTTAACGATGAAGAAATAAAAGAATATGTAAAGGAGTGGCGGTATGAGTGAGATATTATGTTGCAAAGATTTAGTTAAAACATACGGAAAAACTAAAGCTCTCAATGATGTTAATCTTAAGTTGGAAAGCGGAAAGATTATAGGTCTGCTGGGACCTAACGGTTCTGGAAAGACGACATTGATAAAAATCTTAAACGGTCTTTTGACCCCCGATTTTGGAACAGTTACAATAGACGGTTACAATGTGGGGACACAAACTAAAAAAGTGGTTTCCTATCTTCCGGACAATATTTATCTTAATTCCTGGATGACGGTTTCACAGATCGTAGATTATTTCAAAGATTTCTATGCAGATTTTCGTTGTGATTTAGCATATGAAATGATGGAGAAGTTGGGAATTTCGCCGGATATGAGGTTAAAGACTCTTTCAAAGGGCAACAAGGAAAAGGTGTGCTTAATTTTGGTGATGAGCCGAAACGCAAAATTATATATTCTTGATGAGCCTATTGCCGGCGTTGACCCTGCAGCCAGAGATTATGTAATTTCAACTATAATCAACAATTATAATCATGATGCTACGGTTTTAATTTCGACACATCTTATTGCCGATATAGAACAGGTGCTTGATGAGGTTATCTTTATCAAAAACGGTAATATTGTTCTTCAGCAAACGGTAGACAATATACGCAGTGAACACGGAAAAAGTGTCGATGAATTGTTTAGGGAGGTGTTTAAATGGTAAAGAAACTTTTCAAATATGAATTTTTATCCTATTTCAAAATAATGGGCATAGTCTATATTGTTTTGTTGTCAATTGCAGCTTTTGATAGAATAAGCCGTTTTTTCGAGTCAGACAGTACGATATATAGCATTGTCAGCGGTTTTTCGGTTGCCACATATGTCGTAACGCTTTTTGCTGTATTTGTTTTCTCTTTTCTGCTGATTATCATACGTTTTTATAAAAACTTTTTTACCGGCGAAGGTTACCTCTCTTTTACTTTACCGGTAAGTAACACACAACATCTTCTGGTAAAGATTTTAACAGCAATTGCGATTCAAATATTAACAGTATTTGTCGTTTTACTGTCTTTATGTATAATAACTTCCGGTGATGCATTGTTCGAACTTTTAAAGGCGGGAGCATACTTATTACATAAGTTTTATATGGGCGTAGGCTTTAATTCTGTTTTGTATATTTTTGAGGCATTAGTGCTCATAATTGCTTCGGTTATTACTCAGTTTTTGCTTTACTATGCCTGTATCGCCATCGGACAACTCTATAATAAAAATAGGATATTAGCGGCGGTAGGGACGTATTTTGTTTATTATATTATCATCCAGATAATAACTACAATTATAGTTGTATTTTTATCTGTATATGCTGATAATTTGCTTTTGTTCTTTGAACCTGTAATCCGGTTTATGACCGAGCATCCCAAAACTGTAGTACACATCGGGCTTTGCGGTATTATATTATGGGAGTTAATCCTGTCAGCAGTATTTTTTATTGTTACAAGGTTTATTTTAAACAAAAAACTAAATTTGGAATAGGAATAAGAATATGAAAAAGTTATTTAAAATTTTGACAATTACTATTGCGGCTTTTCTTATATGTTTTTGTTTTAGCGGTTGTCAGATGATTGATGACGCTCGCGAGGCACAGTTTATACGCATATCTGAGGATAAAATCAAGTCTGGAGATATTGAATACATTTTGTTGCCGCCTTGTGAATATCTCAGACCGGTTTCTGCTTATGAAAATGTATATATAACCGATGCCGATGTACCGGTTTTGTTAAGTGAATTTTTCGGTGAAACATATCAAAAAAGTGAAGATCAAGTATTTGTGTTTGGTTATAGCGGTGATGTTATTACAGCATATTGTCGCAGTGATAAGTATGATGAAATGTCCGAAAAAATAAAGCAAGGATTCAACTCTACGGGGTATTGTTACGGTTATTACAATTATGAAAAGCAAAAAATGGAATATTGTAAACTTACCGAGCATCAAGCGGCAGCGGTTGATACCGTTCTTTCAAAGGTTAACCCCGTTGTTTTACCGGATATGGCAAGTTTAGATTATGTTGATGTTGTGGATCTTGAGGAATTTAGTAACGATGTCCAGTTTCGAAGGAGTGCTGTTGATATAGGTATTAAAAATGATCAATATTATCTTATCAATTATCAAAATGATTCTACAATGATTTATCAGGTGCCCGACAATCTGGCAGGTGTCTTTAAAGATATCTTTGAACTATCGCAGGCAACCGCTGATTTTAAGTTTGATTAAAAATTCGGGAATTAATTAATGAATATACCGGGGCAGCCTTGTGCCCCGGTATATGTTTTAAATGTTGAGTTTGCAGCATAATATATTCGTTTTTAATTTTACTTTCAAATGCTGTTTGGGTGGCAAATGTCACTTGTTAGGAGAACCTAAAACCCTTACACCTATCTGAGCAATTAATAACAATTACACAGCCGTTATGTTATGCAATCAAATAAAGAGAATTATGCCTTTAATAATATTTTTTATACAATTCTAATTTATATAAACAGTTATCTTCCATATTTGCAAGAAAATGCAAAATATCTATATCTTGAATATGAATGGATTTTTGTTTGTTATTGGTTTCTTTCCACCAATTCTTACTTATTAAAACATATTTGATTCCTCGAACATCTTGTAAATTCAAGAGTAAATCTTTAAGCTCTTCTAATTCTTTTTTGTTAGTATGTTTTTGTCCTATAGCAGTATCGCAATCACAATGATTAAGTGTAATTCTATAACTATCGTTGCAATTTGCAACGCATTCATTTACAGAATTAACATTGCCAAAACTAAAATGATATTCAGTATCTTTTGTTACTTTTTCATAATCATCTTTATTTATTCCGTCGTTGATTGCTCCATAAAGAAAATAACACATAATAAAGCGTGTTATCCTTAACGGAGTCTACGCAAACCGAGTAGGATGATAGAAATTGACAGTATGGCATAACGCTATACTGTCTTTTCTTATGCAAAAGTGAAATAGGAAGTGACGGCATTATCTTGGCTTGGGTGGAAAAAAGCTATAATTATGTGGTATAATACTATCTAATAGTTCAAATGACAGTAAATCACAAAGGTAATTACCGATGAGACACTGGAAACGACCGAATAGGCAAAAAACAACATTTCCTCATTTTTATTTGCTATGATGGTACTGCAAATGAAAAAGGAGGATAACATATATGCAAGAAATTAGGACAATTGAGCTTGTCAAGCGGTACAAAAATCTGACTGCTGTAGACAAGCTGGGTTTAGAAATTCGGCAAGGTGAATTGTTTTCTCTGCTTGGTGTAAACGGTGCCGGAAAGACCACAGCAATTAAAATGCTTTCCTGCCTGACAAAACCTACGAGTGGAGATGCTATTGTAGGTGGATATAGCATTACAAACGAACCCGAACAGGTAAAGCGCTTGATTGGTGTATCTCCGCAAGAAACCGCCGTTGCTCCTAACCTTTCCGTCAAGGAAAACTTGGAATTGATCTGCGGTATCCACGGTTTTTCAAAAGAAAAAACGAAAGCAAAGATACAGGAACTGTCCAAGCAGTTTTCCCTGGATAGTGTTCTTCAGAGGAAAGCCGGTAAATTATCCGGTGGCTGGCAGCGACGTGTCAGTATTGCTATGGCGCTGATCAGCGAACCCAAAATTCTATTTTTGGATGAACCCACTCTTGGTTTGGATGTCCTTGCAAGGCACGATCTTTGGGAAGTGATTCGTTCTTTGAAAGGCAAGATTACGATCATCCTTACGACACACTATATGGAAGAAGCTGAGGCACTTTCTGACCGCACCGGCATTATGAAAAGCGGTAGACTTCTTGCAGTAGGAACAGTAGAAGAATTGAACGCAGCGGCTGGAACAAACGATTTTGAAACAGCCTTCGTTTCTATTGTAAAGGAGGGTGCGTAATGAGAATGATGACTTTTGCCAAGAGATGTGCCAAAGAGATTTTGCGAGATCCAATCAACCTTGGCTTCGGTCTGGGATTCCCCTTGGTCTTATTAGTGCTTTTAAGCGCTATTCAAGCGAATATTCCGGTGAACTTGTTTGAGATTAACACACTGACTCCGGGTATTACCGTATTCGGATTGTCGTTTATGACACTTTTTTCAGCAACTCTGATTTCTAAAGATCGGGAAAGCGCCCTCTTGCAGAGATTGTATACGACACCACTCACGGGAATTGACTTTATCTTAGGATATATGCTCCCAATCCTGCCTATAGCAATCGGACAGACCATAATCTGCTATTTGTTTGCGATTCCTTTAGGACTCGAAGTTAGTGTAAACATTATTTATTCCGTTATTGGCATTATCCCCATGGCAATTTTTAATATTGCACTCGGACTTTTGTGTGGCAGTGTTTTGGGAGTGAAACAGGTTGGCGGTATTTGCGGAGCACTACTTACCAATCTTTCTGCTTGGTTTTCGGGCGTTTGGTTTGATTTGAATCTTGTGGGAGGTGCTTTCAAAAAAATAGCAAATGCACTTCCGTTTGTTCACGCAGCAGAACTGGAAAAAGCGTTATTTAACGGAAATTTTGAGGGCGCAGCTTCACACATTCTGCCGATTATTCTGTATAGTGTAGTAATAACGGCGGTGGCTGTGTTCTGCTTCCTAAGACAAACGAAAAAACAGTAAGGAGCCCCGGCGATGAAATACAAACTTATTATCGACAAAAACGCAGATGAGGAAATCATAGCAATCGTTCATGCGCCTTCCTCTCTGACACAACAGATCGAAGATCTTGTCTGTAGTTATTCCGGTGCGGAGAGCATTATGGGATACAGTGATGATGAGATGCGGAAACTGGAGTTTTCGGAAATTGAATATATTACCATAATTGACAGAAAAGTGATTGCCATTGATACGGACGGCAACCACTATTCGCTCAAAGACAGGCTTCGTGACTTGGAGGATATTTTGCCCTCTTATTTCATCCGCATTAACAAGTCTACTCTTGCCAATGAACATCGCATTCAGAAATTTGATGCAGTATTCAGCGGCGGTGTGGATGCCGTGTTTCGGTGCGGCTATCGGGAGTATGTTTCAAGGCGTTGTTTTGCGGAAATCAAAAGGAGGTTTGACAGAGTATGAAAAAATTTGTTTTGGAATTTTTGCGCCGTGGCTTTGTAGCTTCCGGTATTGGTCCGATTGTTTTGGCTATTGTATATCTAATATTGCAGCAGACTGCCGCTGTTGAAATGCTATCTGTAAATCAGGTTTGCATTGGTATCTTTTC
>JAUMXX010000066.1:0-3325 GCA_030535285.1 bacterium
CTCTCGGTCAGTTCGCTCAACCCCAGCGCTTCACCTAACTCTTTGAGATCCTGTGAATAGCCAAGTAGTGTCTGCTTCTGCTCTTCAAACTCAACCATAAAAATACCAAATCCTTTCTAAAAGGTACAAACATTATGACTACCAATTAATCATTTAAGACTGCGGCAAACGCATACCAATTTTCATCTGTGCAAACATCAATAATTTTAAATCCATTATCTACCAAAGACTTTTTAACCTCCGATGTTCTTATATCAATTATGCCTGAACATATATATATTGAATTTTCTTTCATGAAACTTTTGATATCCGGGGTTAACATCAAAATAGCATCAGCAACAATATTTGCACAGATAATATCATACTTTCCCGTTACATTATCGCACAAATTTCCACTGATATATTCTACTTTATTATCAACGCCGTTACGCTTGGCGTTTTCTTTTGCAACCTTAACAGCAACGCTGTCTATATCAACACCTACCGCCGATTCTGCTCCGAGCAAAAGTGACGCAACACTTAAAATACCGCTTCCGCAACCAACATCTAAAACGGATTGCCCATCTGTTACATACCTATCCAGAAGTTCTAAACACATTCTGGTGGTTGCATGGGTTCCGGTTCCAAAAGCGGCCCCCGGATCAATATTAATAACCGCCTTATTGTTGACATTATCATAATTTTCCCAGATCGGTCGTATTACCAGTCGTTTGCCGACCTGGGTAACCTTGAAATACTTTTTCCAATTATCAGCCCAATCATTTTCGTCAACCTTGTTTTTACAAATTTCGAAATCAATTCCTTCACTGCGAAAACGTTCATATAGAAATTCTAGAATTTCAAAACAATTTTCCTCTTCACTAATATAAATATGAATATATGATTGACTGCGATCTTTACTGAGCAGTTGATCGTCTATTAAATCAATATGAGCTATCTCTTGGGCACCTTGCTCCAAATCAGAATAATCCTCAACATAAATTCCGTGCGGTACAACAACATTCGCAATCGCAGCTGCAACGTCACAGTCCTCAGTTGCAACCTTAATTATAATTTCATTCCAATTCACAAAAATTCTCCTATTCCGAAGTTTTTAAACCGACAATCTTACCCTCTAAAATATACTCGGCAAGTTGCTTTGAATTCTTTGGCATCTCATCAAAATAAATACCCGCCCTGCAAAACTGGGGTGTGTCATGAAAATCAGAACCTGCTGTCATAATCAAATTATTTTCCTCAGCAAACAAAAGTGCCTCATTGTTATTATTCAAATGGTTCGGATGACCGTTATATACCTCAACACCCATCAAATATTTAGGGTTAGCAGGGACACATTCTTCTCTGAAAGGATGTGCCTGTCCAAAATAAAATCCATTGTCATAGCATAACCTTGAAAACTCCTCAACACTCATTCTGTTAAGATACGGATTTTTATATAAAAACTCATCGTCCATTCCGTAAACCAGATAGTCATTACAGCTGCCGACAAAACGAATTTCCGCGCCCAGCAAAACCGTAAATTCAGTGTCATTACAAAACCGCTTTGCCCTTTTATAGCCCTCTAACCATTTGTCAATCTTTCCCGTCCAGTTCAAATCATCACAATTCTTAAAATAATCTTCCACATAATGATCTGTAACAACTACACCGGAATAACCATTCTGTATATATATAGGAATAGAATCTTCCGGATAATATTTTCCACATACACTTGAACACCGAGTATGAAAATGTGATTCAACTAAATAAGCCATTAAAATATCTACCCCAACTATTTTCTATATCCTCAAACGAAAATCTTTGATTTTCAAATGCTTTGCATTTCGTCGGTGTAAAAACACCGACGGTTTGAGGTTATTATAACATAAACCAAAAGGTGAAGCCTTTGTAAAGCGTCAGCGTTGTCGCACTATCAGTGCGACGGGTTTATGTTTCAATGTTCTCTCAGGTGTCAAAATCTTTGATTTTGGTTACACCGTGAGGTTATTATAACAACTCCACATCAATAATAAAAGACAATTTTAACTTTTAATTGATTTTTTTTACATTTTCCTGTAAAATATTATTTAATTTAGTTTGGGAGGTAGTACCATTGATTTGGCACAGTGAGCCTTTAGAAAACGTAATTTTAGAGCTCAAATCTGACATTACGCGAGGTTTAAATGTAGGCGAAGCCGATTCAAGACTTAACGTATATGGAAAGAATGAGTCTCATAAAAAGAGCCGATTTAATTTAACTTCTAGTTTTTCAAATAATATAAGTTATTATGTTTTGATTGCATTAATTTCTGTGGCACTCCTTTTTATTTTATCAAGTATAATTCTTCAAAACTCTATGTGGGTTGAGCCGTTAGTCATAATTGTACTATCGTTATTAGGTATTATAGTTGGTATTTTGCGTGATTACCAAACCGAGAATGCGCTTAAGAAATTAAGCAATTTAACCGAACCTTCAGCAAAGGTTGTCAGAGACAAGATTATCAGGACAATTCCCGCTTCACAGGTTGTTCCCGGTGATATAATTTTGCTTGAAACCGGTTGTTTCATTCCTGCCGATTGCAGATTAATCGAGGTTGATGCATTGCGTTGTGATGAATCCGCGCTGACAGGTGATTCTATCCCGGTTGAAAAAAAGATTACAATTGATGACATCACAGATATCACTCCTATAAACGACCGTATTAACATGGTTTTCGCCGGTTGTTATGTGTTAAGCGGATACGGAAAAGCAATTGTCACCGGCACGGGCAGTAATCGCGAGATTAGTAAAATTGTTACGCTATCAAACGACAATTCAAATCAAGATATCCCCACGAAGTCACGTTCAATAAAAATCGGAAACATTCTTACATTGTGCATTTTCATCATTTGCGCGCTTGTTTTTATTTTAGGGATATTGCGTAACATAGCAACTCCTGAGCCCTGGGTTAATAAAATAACACAAACCTTTTTAAACGGTCTTTCCCTTACTGCTGCCGCAGTACCCCAAGGGTTTGCGGTAGTTTCAACACTTGTACTGGTTTTTGGACTTAACCGACTAAAAAGCAAAAATATTGTATTGCGTAACTTTTCCACCGTTGAGAAGCTAAGTAACACATCTGTTATTTGTGCCGACAAGACAGGAACTTTTACCCAAAACAAGATGACGGTTTCAACGGTGTTCGATGGTCAAAACATACTCAATCTAAAAAACGATACCTTAAGTTCCGGTGCGCGCGCTGTTATTAAACTCGGCGCACTCAGTTGTAATCCCGGTTTAATTAGCGAGACAAATTCTTCAAATGCCGACCCAAGCCAGACCGCGATAATTAATGCTGCTATTGAA
>JAUMXX010000066.1:3335-5994 GCA_030535285.1 bacterium
CATGCTTATAAATGAATCTCCGCGTCTGACCGGTATATCTTTTAGTCCGGAACGTAAACTTATGAGTAGTGTGAACATGATTGACGGTAAAATCTTTGCTATTGTCAGAGGTGCGCCTGAAATTGTGTTTTCACGTTGTGTCGGAGGCTGTATAAAAGAATCCGAA
The DNA here is from genome assembly GCA_030535285.1 of bacterium. GTDB lineage: Bacteria > Bacillota > Clostridia > Oscillospirales > Acutalibacteraceae > JAUMXX01. Next base: position 3,502 of record JAUMXX010000066.1, read on the forward strand.
AAAGCAAATATTGAAATGAGCAATAACGGATTAAGGGTTATTGCCGTTGCAATAAAACAGCTCGACAATCTGCCGGCCAATCCAACAAGCGAAGAAATTGAAAACGGTCTTACGTTGCTGGGTCTTTTAGGATTGTTTGATCCCCCACGTCCTGAGGCAGTACAAGCTATCAAACTTTGCCGCCGTTGCGGAATTAAAACTGTCATGATTACAGGCGACCATGTTTTAGCGGCAACTGCAACAGCCAAAGAAATGAATATATTAGACGACACTCAGACTGTACTCACCGGTGACGAACTTGAAAAACTAACCGATAGTGAATTTTTAGAGGGAATTGATGAAATATCAGTTTATGCCAGGGTCTCTCACGGTGACAAACAGCGAATTGTCGACTGTTTAAAGAAGTCCGGTCATACTGTCATTATTACCGGTGACAACCTCACCGATGCCCCCGCGCTGCAATCGGCTGATATTGGTTGTGCTATGGGAATTACCGGAACCGATGTCGCAAAGGTTGCCGCTGATATGACTGTTGAAGATGATAATTTTGCAACCATAGTGTCATCTGTCAAGGAGGCACGAAGTGTTTGCAATAACATCCGCAGAACAATTGATTTTCTTGCAAACTACAGTGTTGGAATAGTTCTTGCGGTACTTATGGGAATCACTATTTTCAAGATTCCTATCATTTCTGCTTCCCAAGCGCTAATTGCTACATTTATTATAAACTTTATACTTGCCTGCGGAATATATAACGAGCCGGCTGAATCAGATATTCTGCTTAGTCCGTACAAGAATAACAATTCTGCGATTACTATCAATCTTTCCGGATTGTATTCCTTCAGACACGGTATTTTTGTTTCAATCATAACCCTTTTGGCATATATTATAGGTTTCTTTGAAACTCACAATCACTCGTCAATTACCGGTATCACTATGGCATTTGCGACACTGATTTTTTCACAAATTTTTCTCTTGTTATCGGTTAGAACCAACAGTATGATTTTTAAAGCAAGTTTGCTGAAAAATCCATTGTTGATCTTAGCAATCTTTGCCGCGCTTGCAGTAACGCTTGTTTTAATGCTTACACCACTTAATACTGTTTTTAACCTTACAGTATTGCAAACAACTCAGTGGTTTAAAATTATCGGTCTGGCAATTATTCCCTCACTGGTAAATGAATTTATAAAGGTTATAACATTTTTCAAAAAAACAACATCCTAGTTTATAAAGACAGGCCCTTATTTGAGGGTCTGTCTTTTCGTCGAAATTGATAAAACACGCTTACAATTTAAATTTATCTTCTGAAAGCCCTTGTATTTTATTTTATTAGTGATAAAATATAAACTATTACTAAACGGCGGTGATAAAATGGATAAGAATAAAATTCTTGAATCTGAATCCGGAAACCTTGAAAATGTTATCCGAAATCTGATTAAGATTGATTCCGAAGTTACAAAATTCAAAGAAAATGCACTCACAGAGCGTAAAAAAATTCTAACCGAACTCCCACAAAAGAAAAAAGCAATCAAGGAGCAATACAGGGCAAAAGCCGAAACGCATATAGAAGATATTAAGCAACAGATTACCGCCAATTCAGAAAAGACACTTAATGTTGCTAAGGAAAATTGTGAGAAACGTATAAAAAGACTTGATAAGCTTACTGCTGAAAATTCAGAATCCTGGATTGAAGATATTTTTAACCGTACCATTTCAAACTGAAAATTAAGGGGTGTGACACATTGGCTGCTCAGAGTGCTTCAAACCTAATTATGACACGTGCCCGTGCACGATACGGCCAGCGTTTTACAAAAAAGAACTATTCAGAAATGTCTGCTCTCGGGTCTGTTGTTGAAGTGGCTGATTATTTATCAAATACAGATTACGGCGCATATATAGATAAATCGAGCAAGGCCCTTTTGCACAGAAAAAATCTTGAACAATTGCTCAGAAAAGAATATATATCCGAAATTGAACGTTTTTGTCGCTATGAAGCCTCGGTGGGTGAACATATTTTCGAGTATTTTCTAATGGACCGTGAGATTCAATCACTGTTAAATTTTATTCACCTTTTATCAATTGGTAAACAACGCGAATTTATCTTCACCTTTTCTAAATCTTTTGAGTCCTTTGTTAGCCTTGATCTTTCTGCGCTTGCCCAGGTTGAAACAACCGATGAATTAAAAAAATTTCTCATTAAAACACGCTATAAAAAAATTGCAGATCTTTTACCGAATAACAACAGCACCGACTACGATTTTTCGATGCTTGAAACAGCATTAGATCGTATGCTCTATAATCACGTACTTTCAATCGCATCGAGTGACTTCCCCGATTCAGCAAAAAAGGAATTAAACGATATCTTTCACATAAAAAGCGAAATGCTGGACCTTATGATGATCTATCGTGCAAAGCGTTTTTTTAATGAAAGTCCTCATTATATACGTTCAAATTTGATAGGAAACCGTTATTTATTTACTGCATCGGAATTTG
>JAUMXX010000014.1:0-14577 GCA_030535285.1 bacterium
GGTAAATAAAACTTGACTTTTTTCACACAGCAAATATAATAAATATGGTCGATTTTTGTATTAATATTAATTTGTGTTTTTGCAGAGTAAAAAGCGAAGCGTTAAGTGCTGTCAGAACGGGGAGTTGTCTGGCAGACGAAAATTTTTTTGCGGTTTCGTTTTTGCATCCCGCTGCTAAAAGAGAATGAGGGCTCTTTTTTGTGGTTATTTCTGCAAGAAGGAGGTTTTTTTATGCCAAAAATTAAAAACAGTATTGCTTTCGAAATTGCATTGCTTGCAATTTTCACCGCACTCACGGTGGTGTGTTCAATGACCTTTCCCTTCGGATTAACTTTTAGGATAGGTACATTCATTAAGTTCTCACCCGCCTTTATAGTCATGGCGGTGGCAGCCAGAAGATTCGGCACAGTTTACACTGCGCTTATTGCAGGTGTTGCTGATATAATCGGTGCGTTTATCTCATCTGTGCCGGGAATATCACCCGGAATCACCTTAGCGGCGATCGTTTCCGGTGCAATCTTCGGATTGTTTTTATATAAAAAGTGCACCGTTGTCAGAATAGTTTGGGCGGTGGTAGCATCTCAGTTAATCGGTGGGCTTGTAATAACTACCGTCTCACTTCACTACTACTATTCTATGCCCTATGAACCAATGGTTTACTGGAGATTGGTTCAAACTGCGGGTATGATTATAATTGAGATTGTGGTTTTGTATATAGTACTTATTAAAACCGACATCCCTAAACTGTTGCGTATTATAAAGTAAAAACGATTTAAAAGCACCTGAGCGTAATGTTTTATTAGGTGCTTTTTATTTATTAATCTGTTGAAGTCGGCGGTAAAATAATGTAAAATAACTGTATAACAATATGTGGAGAAGATATGATGACCCAATTTCAACAAGAGTTTATTGATATAAGGAAAAAACTCATAGAACATGAATTTAAAAATTTAAATGATATGCAGTTTTCTGCGGTTATAACCGTCAAAGGTCCGATTTTAATACTTGCGGGTGCCGGCAGCGGAAAAACAACAGTGCTTGTTAACCGGATCGCAGCTCTTGTACGCTATGGCGAGGCATATAATTCTGTTGTTGTTCCTGAGAGTGCGGGTGAATATGATATTTTGACTGCAAGGGAGTTTATCGAAGGAAAAAGGGACAGTATTGACTACATACCGTTTGGAGTGAATGTGGCAAAGCCGTGGCAAATTCTTGCGATAACCTTTACGAATAAGGCTGCGGGTGAATTGAAGAATCGAATAGAAGCAAAACTCGGGGACGCAGCTTTGCAGGTGTGTGCAGGCACATTCCATTCTGTTTGTGCGAAAATTCTGCGCAGGTATGCCGATAGAATCGGGTATTCAAGCAATTTTACGATTTATGATACCGATGATCAGCGTCGCGTTATGAAAGAGGTATTGCGTGTTCTTGAGATTGAGGAAAAAATGCTTCCGGTAAGGTCTGTGCTGTCAGCTATAAGCTCTGCGAAGGATTCAATGGTTACACCGAAAGAGTTTATCGAACAAAATTCCTCAGATGTGAGGCGTGCGAAGATAGGTAAAGCGTATGAACTTTATGAAAAGATGCTTATATCTGCTAATGCTATGGATTTTGATGATCTCATAAATAACACCGTTAAACTTTTTAAGGAAAATACCGATGTACTTGAATTTTATCAGAATCGTTTTAAATATATAATGGTAGATGAGTATCAGGATACTAATCACTCGCAGTATATACTTGTCAGTATGCTTGCCGAAAAGCATACCAACTTGTGCGTTGTCGGGGACGACGACCAAAGTATCTATCGTTTCCGCGGCGCCACAATTGAAAATATTTTAAATTTTGAAGATCAATATCCGGATGTAAAAACAATAAGGTTAGAGCAAAACTATCGGTCTACATCTGTTATACTTGATGCTGCAAATGCGCTTATAGCCAATAATCTTGGGCGTAAGGGCAAAAGATTATGGACAAGCCGTTTAGATTCTGAAAAAATTTCGGTCAGCACGGTTGCGGACGAGCAAGCTGAGGCAAAATTGATTGCCGAGCGTATTTTGGAGAATGTAAAAAACGGCGGAAAGTTTTCAGACAATGCAGTGCTTTATCGAATAAATGCGCAGTCAAATACACTTGAAAATGTTTTTGTCCGTTCCGGAATTAACTATAAGGTTATTGGTGGACATCGCTTTTTTGAGCGTAAGGAAATAAAGGATATTATTGCTTATTTGTCGGTTATTGAAAACGTCAGTGATGACGTGAGGTTGTTAAGGATTATAAATGAACCAAAAAGGGGAATAGGTGCAACGACCGTCAAAAAAGCGGTTGATATCGCAACGGGATTGGGTGTATCGGTTTTTGAGGTTTTGAAGAATGCGGCTGATTATCCGTCAATTTCTCGGAGTGCTGGAAGTATAGCTGCTTTTGTTGCTATGATTGAAGAACTGATCTGTCTTGCCGATAATGTTAGTATTAACGAGTTAACTAAGCAGATAATTCACCGCTCGGGATATTTGGAGGCGATGTCGGCTTTAGGTAAAGAGGGGCAGGAGAGAATTGAGAACCTAGAGGAATTATCAACCAGTATTCTGCAATATGAAAACGAGAACCAAGAACCTTCTCTGGCAGGATTTTTAGAGCAGGTTGCATTGGTAAGTGATTTAGACAGTTACGATGAGGAAGCGGATTATGTAGTTATGATGACTATACATTCTGCCAAGGGACTTGAGTTTAACAATGTATTTTTAATCGGAATGGAAGAAGGAATTTTTCCGGGTAATCAATCAATTTACGGTGCACCTGAAGAGATTGAAGAAGAACGGCGCTTAGCATATGTTGCAATTACGAGGGCGAAAAACAAACTTTATATTTCAAATGCATATACGAGAATGTTGTTTGGTAGTACAAATCGAAACATGGTTTCAAGGTTTGTTAAAGAAATTCCGGAGAATCTGTGCGATGTTAATTCCTTCAAACCTTTAGCGGCAGGAATTGGTTTTCAACCCCACGCGGCCAGAGAATATTATGCTGAAAATTCTCAACACAGAGTGTTTTCTAATGCCAAGGCGGGTTCTGTGTGGACATCGGTGAAGCCGTCCGGCATAGGAAAGGGTGTTGTTTTCAAAACCGGTGACAGGGTGAGGCATAAGGTGTTTGGTGATGGAATGGTCCTGGCGGCTACACCTATGGGAAATGACACATTGTTGGAAATTGCTTTTGACGAAAAAGGGACCAAAAAGGTAATGCAGAATTATGCGAAAATTGAAAAGATTTAGGTTTTTAACCGAGCAGATTTTTAAGCGGTCTGCTCGGTTTTTTGCTGTATGGCAAGGTCTTTTTTCGGACGAGTAAGCATATATACTTTATAGGCAGGTGGTTTTGTGAGTGAAGAAATAAATAAAATAATTAATAAAAAGTCCGGTAACGATCCTAAAATGGCAATACTTGTTTTACAGATTTGTGCTGCAGTCGTTTTTATACTGTTTGCGGTTGTAATACGTCTTATAGGTGGGGATTTTTATGAAAAGGTGAGAAATATTTATTATGGTGCTGTCAGTACAGACACAACCGTTAGCAGTGTTGCAGCAGATGACACTAAAACTGCGGGAGAGGCGAAAAACCAGGCCGATAAGCCGATTGGCACTGCTAATTTGTTGAACGAGGTAGAAACGGTTGCAGCGGTTAAAACACTTGAACTGGTCGATGAGGATTCCGCTTCGAACAGTGAAACAACCCTGAAAAAAGAGAAGGAGATAAATACTATTATCTGGCCGGTTGAGGGTCCCATCACTTCGGGTTTTGGTTACAGAAATGATCCTTTTACGGGGAAACTTTCTTTTCATTCGGGGATTGATATTGCGGTTAAAACCGGGACACAGGTAAAAACGGTGGCAGCAGGTAAGGTATGCAAGGCAGAATATTCCGATAACTATGGGTATTATTTAATTGTTGACCATACAAACGGGTTTATGACCTTATATGCGCACTGCAGTAAACTTTGTGTAAAAAAGGGAGATAGTGTGGCAGGCGGACAAACGATTGCTCTGTCGGGATCAACCGGGCGTTCAACAGGTCCTCATTTACATTTTGAAACGATTTTAGGCGGATATAAATCTAACCCCATGTGGTTGCTGCCGGAAATATAAAAAATGAAGATTAAACTTTTTGGAATTAATATTTACATATCAGTATTTTTTTGCGCATTAATTGCTTTTTTGTTGATAATAGACACAACCGGTTTTATGTCCTTATCACTGATAGCGATACTTATTCACGAGTCGGGACACTTTGTATGTATGCAAAAAGTAGGATGCACGACAAGAAAAATAGAGATGACGCTTTACGGAATAATTGTAACCGGTTCGCCCTTTAAAACAGTTAAAGAGGAGACGTTGATTGCCTTTTTCGGACCGATGTTTAATTTAATAGCCGCCGTGGCAGCTTACTGTATAGGCTTTTTGTTTGAAAACAGATATTTTTATATGTTTTCAATGGTGAATTTTGCAATCGGTAGTATAAATATGTTACCGGTTACCGGACTTGACGGCGGTACTGTTACCTATGGTATTATCAGAACAATGTTGAAAGAACATACTGCCGAGTTGTTATGCTTTTGGATTTCTATAATAACAATAGCAGTTCTGATTTTTTTTGGCGTGTGGGTTGTATTCTGTAAAATTCCCAACCCGTCGGTGTTACTGTTTGCGGTATATCTTTTAATACTTAATATTTTGAAACAATGAGTTGAAAAGAATCGGGGTTTAGGGTAAAATGTAGAAGTGTTATGAAGTTTAAATAGTCGGTGTCACTTTTTTGGTGACAAGGGGTGAAGATATTGAATAAAAAGGAATTTGAAAGACTGTTATTAACTGTTCAAAAGCCGGGCAGATATTCGGGAGGAGAGCAGGGCAGCATAGTAAAAGATAAGGAAAAGGTTGAGGTTAGGTTTGCGTTCTGCTTTCCCGACACATATGAAATCGGCATGTCACATCTTGGCATGAAGATTCTGTATTCACAGTTTAACAGTAAAGACTATATTTGGTGTGAACGGGTGTTTGCTCCATGGCTTGATTTTGAGCAGGTTATGAGAGAAAATAACATTCCTTTGTTTGCCCTTGAAAGTCGTGACAGTGTTGCTCAATTTGATATCATAGGTTTTACTTTACAGTATGAGTTGTCTTATACTAATGTTTTAAATATGCTTGATCTGGCAGGCATACCGCTTAGAAGCAGGGATCGAAAAGAACTGTTTAATATTGTTGTTGCTGGAGGTCCGTGCGTGTGTAATCCGGAACCGTTGGCAGAGTTTGTCGATGTGTTCTTCTTAGGCGAGGGTGAAGAGGTAGATCTTGAGTTTATTGAGTTATACAGACAGTGTCGCGCAAACGGGGAAACTAAACAGGAGTTTTTGAAAAAAGCAGCTAAAATTGAGGGTGTATATGTTCCGTCACTTTATGATGTTGAATATAATACTGACGGTACAATAGCAGCTGTTACCGCCAAACAGGGTGTACCGACGACCGTAAAAAAGAGGATTATAAAAGATCTTGACAGCGTATTCTATCCTGATAATTTTGTAGTACCATATATTGATATTGTGCATGATCGTGCGGTTCAAGAGGTTTTCCGCGGTTGCATAAGGGGGTGCAGGTTCTGTCAGGCAGGGTTCATTTACAGACCGGTGAGGCAAAAGTCTGCAGATGTTGTGAACTGCCAGGCAAAGACCTTATGTGAAAACACAGGATATTCTGATATTTCACTGTCTTCGCTTAGTACAAGTGACTACACCCAACTTGAGACCCTTCTTTCCGGAATGCTTGAGTGGAGTGAAGCACAGAAGGTGAGTTTATCGCTGCCGTCTTTGAGAATTGACAATTTTTCTAAGGAATTAATGGACAAGGTCATGAGGGTTAAAAGGACAGGCTTGACCTTTGCACCTGAGGCCGGAACCCAAAGACTCCGTGATGTTATAAATAAAAACATAACCGAGCAGGAAATAATTGATACCTGCCGTGTAGCCTTTGAGGGTGGATACTCAACGGTCAAACTTTATTTTATGTTGGGATTACCCACCGAAACAGATGAGGATTTATTAGGTGTTGCACAGTTAGGCCAAAAAATTGTCGATGAGTTTTATAATAATCCAAAGGTGAAAAAGGGAAGGGGAGTTACTGTTACAATCAGCATTTCAACCTTTGTTCCCAAGCCATTTACACCTTTTGAGTTTGAACCGCAAATTGATATGGACGAGATTGACAGAAGACAGCAATTTCTGCTTAAGAATCTGACCACAAAGAAAATACAGTTAAACTATTTTGAAGCAAAAACAAGTTTTCTGGAGGGCGTACTTGCGCGTGGGGACCGTAGGCTTTGTGACGTTTTAGAGGCAGCCTTCAGAAAGGGGTGCAAATTTGACAGTTGGGACGAGTGCTTCTCGGACAAGTTATGGAATGAGGCATTCAGTGAGTGTTCGATTGACCCTGCATTTTATGCAAACCGCAAGAGAGAGTATGATGAAATTATGCCGTGGAGTCACTTGGATTATGGCGTTACACGGGAATTTCTGATTAACGAAAACAGGTTGGCGCATCAGAATAAAACGACACCGAATTGCAGGCAAAAGTGTTCAAACTGCGGTGCAGCGGCATATGGGGAGGGTGTTTGTTTTGAAAAGCGTTAGGGTGTTTTATAAAAAAACGGGAAGAATGAAATTTGTTTCACACCTTGATATGAATCGGTATTTTTTGCGACTGGTTAAACTTGCAAAGTTGCCGGTATGGTATACAGAGGGGTTTAATCCGCATCCGTATATAACGTTTGCACTTCCGCTTTCGCTGGGATTTGAAAGCGAATATGAGGTTGTAGATATGCGGGTTGACGATGAATGTTCCTTCGAACAGATAAGAATGGGTTTGTCAGAAAATGCGGTTGAAGGAATTGAAATATTCAAGGTGGATAGTCCAAAAATGAAATCGGGCAAAATTTCAAAGGCTGAGTATCGGCTGGAGTTTGACGGCAAATTTGATACTGAAAAATTTACTGAGTTTTTAAAAAGTGACAGTATTATCACACAAAAAAAGACTAAAAAGGGCGTCATGAAGCAGGTTAATTTAGGCGGAATGATTTTCGAATTTGATTTAAAAGAAAAAGATCCTCCGGTTGTTGAGATATGTTTAGCCGCAGGAGAAAACAATTTAAATCCTCGCTTGTTAACCCGGACCTATACGGAAATGACGGGTGTTTGCCTGCCGGAGTATTCGGTCACACGCACTAAACTTTTGGTCGCTTCGGGTGATGTGTTCGCGTAACTGAACCGGCATCACTTGTGTATTTAAAGTTTATAAAAATAAAACTCATCGTAAAGGAGATTTACTGAAAATCTACCTCTATGATGAGTTTTTTTGTTTAAATATAAATACTATTTAAAGTATTTGACGGCGGATTCAAACATCTTTATGTTATAGTTTCCGCTGACATTTTTGTATAGGTCGAAGTCAATTCTTTCTGAGTGACCCATTTTTCCGAACACGCGTCCGTCGGGCGAGGTGATTCCCTCAATAGCACAGATAGAATCGTTAGGATTAAATCGTATGTCGCTTGTCGGTTTTCCGTCGAGATCAACATATTGTGTAGCAATTTGTCCGTTACGGGCAAGGTTATTTACAAGGTCTTGATCTGCTAAGAATCTGCCTTCCCCATGAGATATCGGCACGGTGTAAATATCACCCACATTTGTGTCGGCAAGCCAGGGTGATTTGTTTGAAGCAATTCTGGTTCGCACGAGTCGTGATTGGTGCCTACCGATAGTGTTGAAAGTGAGGGTAGGACAGTTTGAATCGGTGTCGATAATCTCACCGTATGGTACAAGTCCCAATTTAATGAGTGCTTGGAAACCGTTGCAGATGCCGCACATTAAACCGTCACGGTTTTTGAGAAGTTCGTTAACCTCATGTTTTACCGCAGCGTTTCTAAAGAAAGCGGTTATGAATTTACCCGAACCGTCAGGTTCGTCACCACCGGAGAATCCACCCGGTATAAACACAATTTGCGAAGATTTTAAGTGCTTTGCAAAGTAGTCAACCGATTCTGAAATTCCCGCAGGGGTGAGGTTGTTGATAACAATAATTTCGGCTTCGGCACCGGCATCGGTCACGGCTTTTGCCGAATCGTATTCACAGTTTGTTCCGGGGAACACCGGAATTAAAACTTTCGGTTTTGCGGTTTTGATTTTGGGAGTCGGGTATTTATCTGCAGAGTAGGAGAAGGTGGGAGTATCACCTTGCGCCTGTTTAATATTGCATGGGTAAATAGGCTCTAACTTTTGTTCATAAACCTCTAAAACCTCATTTATGGATACCACAGAATTTTTGTAAACTATGTCGGATTCTATGGTGGTATATCCAAGCGGAGTACCTATTTCTTCATCACAGTTGAGTTCAATAATAAAACTACCGTATGAATAACCGAAAATTTCAGATAATGAAATATCCTCATCAAATTTAAATCCAATATTGTTGCCCAAAGTCATTTTAAATATCGCTTCGGCTATTCCGCCCAGAGTGGGGGTATATGCAGCGCACACCTTTTTTTCGCGTACAAGTTTTGCAACCAGTCCAAAAAGTGAAAGTTGGGATTTAGTAACCGGGAGACCGTTTTGGTCATATTCCGGTTTTAAAATAACAACCTTATGGTCGGCAGATTTAAATTCCGGCGAAACAATATTCTCTGTTTTGTCTGTTGTAACTGCAAAGGATACTAATGTAGGAGGAACATCAATTTTTTCAAATGAGCCGCTCATTGAATCCTTTCCGCCGATAGAAGCAATTGAATAGTCCATCTGTGCTTTGAATGCACCCAACAATGCGGCAAGTGGTTTGCCCCAACGTTTTGAGTCTTTGTTTGGACGCTCAAAATATTCTTGGAATGTGAGATAAACGTCTTTAAAGTCAGCACCGGTGGCAATCAACTTACAAACCGACTCTATTACGGCAAGATATGCGCCGTGATAAGGACTTTTCTCAAAGATGAATGGGTTATAGCCCCAAGACATGAGTGAACATGTGTCGGTATGTTTATCCTCAATTGAGATTTTATTAACCATTGCCTGTATAGGTGTTAGTTGGCGGTCTCCTCCAAAAGGCATGAGCACTGTTCCTGCGCCAATGGTAGAGTCGAAACGTTCACTCAAGCCACGTTTGGAACAAACATTCAAATCCCCTGCAAGATTAAGCAGGTCGGTTTTAAAATCACTTCCGTCGTATATTTTTTGGAATGGAACAGGGTTTGACGGAGTAATATTTATATGCTTTTGTGCACCGTTTGAGTTGAGAAAATCGCGTGAAATATTTACAATTTTCTTTCCGTTCCAGCGCATAACTAGGCGGGGTTCGGACTTGACCGTGGCAACTACGGTTGCTTCAAGGTTTTCTTTGTTTGCAAGGGCTATAAATTTTTGCACATCAAAGGGTGAAACAACTACCGCCATTCTCTCTTGTGATTCACTGATAGCGAGTTCGGTGCCATCGAGTCCTTCATATTTTTTCGGTACAGCATTAAGGTCAATTTCAAGACCGTCGGCAAGTTCGCCGATTGCAACAGAAACACCGCCTGCACCGAAATCGTTGCAACGTTTAATTAGTTTAGAAGCGTCACTATTTCTGAATAGACGCTGTAACTTTCTTTCTTCGGGTGCGTTGCCTTTTTGAACCTCTGCACCGCAGGATTCAAGCGAACTTAGAGTATGTGATTTCGACGAGCCGGTTGCACCTCCGCAACCGTCACGTCCGGTTCTTCCACCGATTAAAATGACAACATCGTCTTCAACAGGACATTCTCTGCGCACATTTTCTGCCGGAGCAGCACCGATAACAGCGCCGATTTCCATTCGCTTAGCAGCATAACCATCGTGATAGATCTCGTCAACCATGCCGGTTGCCAAACCGATTTGATTACCGTAGGAACTATAGCCTGCGGCGGCGGTTGTGACAATTTTTCTCTGTGGCAGTTTTCCGGGCATGGTATCTTTAACCGGAACAAGTGGATCAGCTGCACCCGTTACACGCATAGCGGCGTAAACATAGGCACGACCTGACAGGGGATCACGTATGGCACCGCCGATACATGTAGCAGCACCGCCAAACGGTTCAATTTCGGTTGGGTGATTGTGTGTTTCATTCTTAAAAAGCAGCAACCAATCTTGTTGCTCACCTTCAACATCTACCTTAATTTTTACCGTGCAGGCATTGATTTCTTCCGATTCATCAAGCTTTTCAAGTTTTCCGTCCTGCTTAAGTGCCCTTGTAGCTATGGTAGCAATGTCCATAAGATTTATCGGTTTTGTGCGGTTAAGTTTTTTACGGGTTTCAAGATATTGGTCATAGGTCTCTTGTAAGAGTGCATCTTCAAAAACAACATTGTCAATGGTAGTTAAAAATGTTGTATGACGGCAGTGGTCAGACCAATATGTATCTATCATTCTTATTTCTGTTATGGTGGGCTCGCGATTTTCCGATTTAAAATAGTCTTGACAGAATTTAATATCATCCAAATCCATCGCAAGACCGTAATTGTTTAAAAAATTATTCAGTCCGTTTTCATCCAAACTGCAAAAACCGTCAAGCACCTCAACCGTGGTAGGAATATCGTAATCGGTCTTTAGGGTTGCAAATTCGTCAAGAGATGCTTCTCGGCTTTCGACCGGATTAATAACATATTTCTTAACAGCCGCAACATCTTCGGCAGACAATTCGCCCTCCAACACATATATTTTTGCAGTCTTAACCAGAGGCTTGTCCTGCTGTGAAATAATTTGAATACATTGTGCTGCAGAATCCGCTCTTTGATCGAATTGACCCGGTAAGTATTCAACAGCAAAAACAATATTGTCCGGTGCGGTTTGAAGGACATCGGAAACAATATCGAGCTGGGGCTCGGAAAAGACGGTTTTTTTGCAATACTCAAACAGTTCACCGTCGATGTTTTCAACATCATATCTGTTTATAATACGTAAATGATTCAGACCTTTTATCTGTAACAAAGAAATAAGATCGCCGGCGAGGGATAAAGCCTCATTTGCGAGTTCCTTTTTCTTTTCCACATAAACCCGATATACCATAACAGTTCTCCTTTTATTATATTGTTGGGTCGATAATAATCAAAGTGCTTTCAATGCGGATTGTCCGATATCTTTGCGGTAGTATTTGTTTTCAAATTGTGTTTTTTCAACCTTTGAATATGCCAGAGTTATTGCTTGTTTGAGTGTTTCGGCTGTTGCGGTAATCCCAAGTACGCGACCGCCTGACGTAATAATATCAGAACCCTCAAGTTTTGCACCGGCAACAAAGATATTAGGATCATTTTTATCGTAGTCAATTTTAAAACCGGTTTCATATTTTTTCGGATATCCTTGTGATGCCATTACGACACAGCAAGCGTAATTGTCATAGAATTCAATATTCATATCACTCAAAGTACCGTTTGTGCAGGCAAGCATGATATCAAATAAATCGCTTTTAAGCAGGGGCAGAACAACCTGTGTTTCAGGATCACCGAAGCGGCAGTTAAATTCGATAACTTTAGGACCGTTTTGTGTCAACATAAGTCCAAAATACAGACAACCTTTAAAGGTTCGGTTTTCGGCATTCATTGCCTTGACTGTGGGCAAAAAGATTGTTTCCATACAGGTTTTTGCTATTTCCGGTGTGTAATACGGATTCGGAGCAACGGTACCCATTCCACCGGTATTAAGACCCATATCGTTGTCGAGTGCTCGCTTGTGGTCCATTGAAGAAATCATGGGTATAATTGTCTTTCCGTCGCAAAAGGAAAGTACAGAAACTTCCGGTCCGGTCAAAAACTCTTCAATAACAATCTTTGAACCGCTTTCACCGAATACGCGATCTTTCATAATAGAATTTACCGCATCCACTGCTTCCTGACGCGTTTGCGCGATAATGACACCCTTGCCAAGCGCAAGCCCATCGGCTTTAATGACAGTGGGAATAGGTGCAGATTCCAAGTATTTTAAAGCGGCATCGACATCTGAGAAAACCTCATAACAAGCTGTTGGTATGTTGTATTTTTTCATAAGGTTTTTAGAGAAAACTTTACTGCCTTCTATTATTGCCGCGGCTTTGTCGGGCCCGAAGCACGGGACACCTATTGCGTTTAAAGCGTCAACTGCACCGAGAACCAAAGGATCATCGGGAGCTACAACGGCATAGTCGATTTTATTTTGTGCTGCAAATTCAACAATTTTATCAATGTCTTTGGCGCCGATATTTACACAGGTAGCGTCCTGTGCGATGCCGCCGTTTCCGGGTAACGCATAAACGGTTTTGACTTTAGAATTTTCTTTAATTTTTTTAATAATTGCATGTTCTCTTCCGCCGCTACCTATAACAATTACATTCATAACTTTATACCTCAAGAAAATTAATGGTGGAATAAACGCATATGTGTAAATGCCATTACTATATCATACTTATTACAGGTGTCAATTACATTATTATCACGGATCGAACCACCCGGTTGAGCAATATAGGACACTCCGCTTTTTCTGGCCCTTTCAATATTGTCACCGAAGGGGAAGAAAGCATCTGAACCGACCGAAACACCTGATATTTTAGATAAAAATTCAGTTTTTTCAGCCTTTGTAAGCGGTTGTGGCCTTTCGGTGAAAAATTCAGACCATGCATTTTCATTTAAAACATCGTCATATTCGTCTGAGATATAAACATCTATCACGTTATCTCGGTTTGCACGTCCCAGATCCTTAACAAACGGCAACCCCAAAACTTTGGGATGTTGGCGTAAAAACCAGTTATCAGCCTTGTTGCCGGCAAGCCGCGTGCAGTGTATTCTTGATTGTTGACCTGCTCCTACGCCGATTGCCTGTCCATCGTATGCAAAGCACACAGAGTTTGATTGTGTATATTTAAGGGTGATAAGAGATATGATAAGATCCCTTTTTGCGTTTTCAGGTAAATTTTTATTGTTTGTGACAATTTCGCCTAACAGTTGCTCATTTATTTCAAAATTGTTGCGACCTTGTTCGAAGGTGATTCCGAAAACGTCTTTTTGCTCGATAGGTTGAGGGATATAGTCGGGATCAATCCTGACTATGTTGTAATTCCCGTTTCGCTTGCTTTTCAAAATTTCAAGCGCGGCATCTGTATATCCGGGAGCAATAATACCGTCGGAAACCTCACGTTTAATAACTAATGCTGTTGTTTCATCGCACACATCACTCAAAGCAATCCAGTCGCCGAAAGAGGACATACGGTCGGTACCTCTTGCTCTTGCATATGCACAGGCAAGCGGAGAGTCATTCAAGTTCTCAATATCGTCAACAAAGCACGCTTTTTTAAGGGTATCGCTAAGCGGAATTCCAACAGCGGCTGAGGTCGGACTGACGTGTTTAAAAGATGTGGCGGCAGGCATATTAAGTGCCTGCTTGATTTCATTTACCAACTGCCAACTGTTAAACGCATCTAAAAAGTTTATATAACCGGGTTTTCCGGATAATATCTCAATTGGAAGTTTTTCACCGGATCTAAGAAAGATTTTAGCCGGCTTTTGATTTGGATTGCAACCGTATTTTAATTCGAATTCGTTCACTTTAGGCCTCCGTATTATATTTGTTAATCAGTCTGTTTTGTGTTTTTCCGGTCGCAAGTTCAACAAACCGGACATACAAAGAAATTTTATTTTGCTCATTAAGACTATCCCAGATAGTTTTTGTAAATTCATCAATGTTGTCAGAAGTTTTAATACGTTCCGGCTCGCCTGTAAATGTGGGAATTGGATTTCCGTCACAATTATAGGTGTGGATGAAGTGCCCGACACCGTTAACGGGGGAGTACGAAAAGGTGTAACGGTTGCAGGCGGATCCGTCTGAATCCGCGCTTTTCAAGATGCTCATTTTATAAGTGAAGTCATTGTCTGAAAAGTTAAGGATTCCACTGATTCTAGGGGTAAAATTAGGAGAGTCGGGTTCGAATTCTCGGGTCTCGAGTGCTTCTTCAAAGGTTTTTCCGGCACTGAGAAAATCGAAAATCGTGTCTGTTTGATCACCGTTTGTAACTATCAAGCAGTTGTTAACAGTTCGGATAGGAGAGTAGATAATAAGAGATGGATCTTCAACTTTTGAGTAGTCAAACGGATAAATTGTAACATCATCTCCATTTTGGGAGAAAATGCGGTTTCTGCTGTTGTCGCTTCTGCCCATAATAAAATATGCGGTTACAGCGAATTTTCCGTCAGGGGATTTTCCTATGATGATACCTCTGCCCGGATATGTATTTGAATTTAAGATATTATCTATATTTTCGTTTTTGTAAACATTCATTAAAATCACCATATTCTTTCACGGATATAGTAGAGGTAGAGCCTTTATTTTATATATAAATTTTTGGTTTTATGAAAAAATCTTTGCAGATTGCCTAGAGGAGATTTTGTTTGGTTTTTGATATTTCTTTTGATACCATTTCGACTGCACGTGGTAGAATAATCCATTCGGCCTGCTCCATTACCCTGTGCTGTAAACTTTCGGGAGTTTCGTCATTACGCACGGAAACG
>JAUMXX010000014.1:14587-21870 GCA_030535285.1 bacterium
TTCGTTTACAAAGTGGACGGTTGCTCCCGTGACCTTAACCCCGCGTTCTAAAGCTGCTTCGTGAACCTTGAGTCCGTAAAACCCTTTGCCCGAAAATGAGGGAATAAGTGACGGGTGTATATTGATAATTCTGTTGGGATAGCGGCTTGTAAAGTTTTCACTTAGGATACACATAAAGCCCGCAAGAACAATAAGGTCAATATTGCACTCTTCAAGGATTTCAATAATTGAAGTTTCAAATGCATTTTGGCTTTCAAACTCTTTTTGAGGAAGCACTTTTATCGGAATATTGTTATCTACTGCACGAATAAGGGCATAGGCATTTGGATTGTTTGAAATAACAAGCGAAATAACACCGCTTTTTAAAAGTTTTTTGTTTTGAGCGTCGATAAGGGCCTGGAGGTTTGTGCCACCGCCCGAAACCAAAACAGCAATCCTTGTTTTTAGCATATTATTACACCCTCGTTGCCCGAAACGATTTCACCGATTATATAAGCATCTTCGCCGTTTGAGTTGAGTACGCTAAGCGCCTTGTCAACTTCGGATTTGCTAACCACAACACTCATACCCACACCCATGTTAAAGGTGTTGAACATATCATGTTCATCTATCTTTCCGGTTTTTGCAATAAGTTCAAAAATCGGTAAAACACGAATTGCTTTTCGTTCTATTTTTGCACTGAATCCATCCGGGATGCTACGCGGGATGTTTTCATAAAATCCACCGCCGGTGATGTGAGAAACTGCTTTTACATTTACATTTTCAAACAAAGAAAGCATGGGTTTGACATAGATTTTTGTAGGAGTTAAAAGGGTTTCACCAATTGATTTATCGCCGAGTTGGGCAACAGGTTGTTTAATGTTATTGTTTTCAACGTCAAACACCTTCCTAACTAAAGAAAAACCGTTTGAATGAACACCGCTTGAGGGCAGTGCGATAATAACATCGCCTGATTGAATGGTTTTGTTATCGGGGATTTTTGATTTGTCAACAACGCCGACCGAGAAACCGGCAAGGTCATATTCATCAACAGGATAAAATCCCGGCATTTCGGCAGTTTCACCGCCGATTAGCGCACAACCTGATTGAACGCAGCCTTCGGCAACACCCGAAACAATATCGGCGATCTTTTCGGGTTGATTTTTGCCTACGGCAATATAATCCAAAAAGAATAAAGGTTTTGCACCGCAGCATATTATATCATTGACGCACATTGCAACACAGTCAATTCCTACGGTTGTGTGCTTGTCCATCAAGAATGCCATTTTCAGCTTTGTGCCGACCCCGTCTGTGCCGCTGACAAGCATCGGTTGAGAGATGCCGGTGAGGTCTAATTCAAACAAACCGCCGAATCCGCCTATACCTGAGGCAACAGCAGATGTCATTGTTCTTGAAATGTGTTTTTTCATAAGTTCCACAGCCTTGTAACCGGCAGTAATGTCAACACCTGCCTGTTTATAGCTTTCGCTGTAACTTTTCATTTTTTTCAACCATCCTTTCTATATATTGCGTGTTGTAAAATGACCAACAAGGAGGGATGGTCATCCGTATAAAAACAATGCATTATATTTTTAAATTTAAGGTTGTTCACAATAGCGATTACTTGTTCTCGGAGATCTTAGTTTCATAGCGACTTTTATAAGGCTTTTCCGGAACGGTTGTCGGGTACTTGCCGTTGAAGCATCCGATACAGTAACCTTTATCGGGATTATTACACGAGAGTTTGGTAACGCTGTCAATACTCAAATATCCCAGACTGTCAACCCCGATAATTTCACGTGTTTCCTCTAATGTGTGATTACAGGCAATCAGATAGTCACGTGAATCAATGTCGGTTCCATAGTAACAGGGATTTACGAAGGGTGGCGCGGAAACACGCATGTGTACTTCCTTTGCCCCGGCTTCGCGTAAAATTTTAACTATGCGTGCGCTTGTTGTTCCGCGAACAATCGAGTCATCAATCAAAACGACACGTTTATCTTTAACAACAGAGGGGATGGGATTGAGTTTGATTCTGACCTTGTCTTCACGTTGCTTTTGCTCGGGAGCAATAAAGGTTCTGCCTATGTATTTGTTTTTAATAAAACCTATCCCGTAAGGGATTTTAGATTCTCTTGAATAACCGATTGCAGCATCTATTCCTGAATCAGGAACTCCGATAACGATGTCGGCATCAACGGGATGTTCCTGTGCCAAAAGTTCGCCTGCACGGGCCCTTGCTTCATGTACAGAGCAGCCATCGACAATCGAGTCGGGTCTTGCAAAATAAACATACTCAAAAACACAGAATGACGGCTTGACCTTGTTACAGTGGGTTGTAATTGTACGGATACCGTTTTTGTCAAAGACAACGACCTCACCCGGCATAATATCGCGTATAAACTTAGCGCCAACGCTATCAAGCGCACAACTTTCTGAAGCGGCTATATAGCTTCCGTCTTCGCACAGACCGTAACACAACGGCCTGAATCCGTTTTTATCTCTTGCGACGATTAACTTGCTAGGCGACATAATTGCAAGAGAATACGCTCCTTCAATCTTGTCCATAGCCGAACAGACAGCGTCCTCAATGGATGGGGCGGTTAGACGTTCCTTTGTAATTATGTAAGAAATAACCTCGGTATCACTTGTTGTGTGAAAAATAGAACCGTTCATTTCAAGTTGCTCACGCAGTGCCGAAGAATTCGTCAGGCTGCCGTTGTGGGCGAGTGCCATATTCCCCTTGATGTGATTTACAACGAGCGGTTGTGCATTTGAAATTGATTTTGTCCCGGTGGTGCCATAACGCACATGGCCTATTGCTATATTTCCTTCTCCCAAAGCCGAAAGGGTTTCTGGATTGAAGACGTCATTTATAAGACCGTTATCCTTGTGGGCGTGGAAAACACCGTCATCATTTACAACAATTCCGCAACTTTCCTGTCCTCTGTGTTGGAGCGCAAAAAGTCCGTAATAAACGCTTGCGGCAACATCCTTTCTCTCATTACTGAATATTCCGAAAATGCCACATTCTTCTCTTAGTTTTCTCATAATTATTCACCTAGTAATCGTTTCATGATTTCTTGATATGCATCCTCAACACCGCCGAGATCACGCCTAAAGCGGTCTTTATCAAGCTTTTCCCCGCTCACTGTGTCCCAGAAACGACAGGTGTCGGGCGAGATTTCGTCAGCCAATACGATTGTACCGTCTGAGGTTTTTCCGAATTCAAGTTTAAAGTCAACAAGTTCAATCTTTAGATCTTGCAAATATTCGCTCAGAAATTTGTTTATTCTTAATGAGTAATCTGCAATTTGCTTAAGTTCCTGCTCGGTTGCAAAATCCATGGCAAGAATATGATACTCATTAATCATAGGATCGCCGAGATCGTCGTTTTTGTAGCAGTATTCGATAACGGTTTTGCCTAGTTTTGTGCCCTCTTCAAGAGCAAGCCTTTTTGACAGGGAACCGGCGGCTATATTTCTGACAATAACTTCAATAGGGATAATAGAAACCTTTTTAACAATTGTTTCGCGATCTGATATCTCTTCAACAAAATGCGTAGGTATACCGTTGTTTTCCAGCAGTTTCATAAGATGATTTGTCACACGGTTATTGATTACACCTTTACCGAGTATAGTCCCTTTTTTGAGTCCGTTAAATGCAGTAGCATCATCTTTGTATGAAACTATGCACAAATCAGGATCTGTGGTAGCAAACACTTTTTTTGCTTTTCCTTCATAGAGTTGGCTGGTTTTTTCCATTGTTTTTCCCCCGTTATTTT
The DNA here is from genome assembly GCA_030535285.1 of bacterium. GTDB lineage: Bacteria > Bacillota > Clostridia > Oscillospirales > Acutalibacteraceae > JAUMXX01. Next base: position 18,351 of record JAUMXX010000014.1, read on the forward strand.
TTATTATATTTTTCAATAATTTTTTTATCTGATTCTAAGACTTTTTTTGCTGCGGCGGCACGCTTTTTATTGAGTTTTTCCGCCAATTCGCAATCCGACACAGACAAGATTTCAAGCGCGAGCAAAGCTGCATTTGCAGCACCGTCAATTGCTACGGTTGCAACCGGAATTCCCGAGGGCATTTGAACGGTAGAAAGCAGGGCATCCAGGCCATCTAATGTTGACGATTTAACCGGAATCCCGATAACAGGCAGGGTGGTGTTTGCGGCAATTGCACCCGCTAAATGCGCGGCCTTTCCGGCAGCGGCAATAATTACGCCGAAATTATTTTCTCTTGCGTTTTGCGAAAACTCTTTTGCTTCGACAGGGGTTCTGTGAGCTGAAAAGACATGAACCTCGTATTCAGCTGAGTATTCATCAAGCGTTGTGATGGCTGCCTCGACAACAGGCAAATCACTTTCACTTCCCATTATGATTGCAACTTTCTTCATATGTCCTCCCCAAAATAAATATTTTAAAAATGTAAAAGGACAGACCTATTCTGTAGAATGGATCTGCCCAGACGGCCGGCATAAATAAAGTTTTTTGCTCCACCGTGGTTATATCCACTGTTCCGTCAGTCACAAAAACTTTTAATTAATATTTTGGTCATAAAAATTTCCTAATTAATTAATACATTTATATTATAGTGTATGTGTCGAACCCAGTCAACCAATTATTTTGAAAAATAATGACTATATATTATTCATTTTTTTGCCCTCATATTGAACATAATCACTATGGAAGTTTTTGCTAATATTTATTGCTTTTTTGTTAAATTGTGGTATAATATTTCTGTGAAAATGTCATTATTATAATGTAGACACAGATACGAAACAATATGTTTTATATATGGGTTTGGTTGGAATGAAATTATTTTTTGCTTAGGAGTGAGATGTTTGTTAAAGTTAAAAGGTATTACTAAGAGTTATCGAGCAGGTGACCAAACCGTTTTAGCACTTAAAAACGTAAGTATTGAATTCAGAAAAAATGAGTTTGTTTCTATACTTGGTCCGTCCGGTTGCGGAAAGACAACGATTCTTAATGTGATAGGCGGTCTCGATAGATACGATTCGGGTATTTTGTATATAAATAAAAAATCTACCAGAAAGTTTACAGACAAGGATTGGGACGACTATAGAAATACTACTGTTGGATTTGTTTTTCAAAGTTATAATCTGATATCACATCAGACAGCGCTTTCAAATGTCGAGTTAGCCTTGACCCTTTCGGGAGTTTCTAAGCAAGAAAGGAAGAAGAGAGCGATTGCCGCCCTTGAAAGCGTAGGATTGGCAGATCAGATTCATAAAAAGCCGAATCAGATGTCCGGCGGCCAGATGCAGAGGGTTGCAATTGCCCGTGCACTCGTTAACGATCCGGATATATTACTTGCAGACGAGCCTACCGGTGCTTTAGATTCGGAAACAAGTGTGCAGATAATGGAGATTTTAAAGGAAATCTCAAAAGAAAAACTTGTAATTATGGTTACCCATAATCCCGAGCTTGCACAAGAATATTCAACAAGAACGGTAAAATTGCTCGACGGCGAAATTGTTGATGACAGTATGCCTTATGTTACTGAGGAAATATTGGATACAAATGTTCAAAAGCAAAATAAGGAAAGCCGTAAGGATAAAAAAGCGAGAAAGAAAAGGTCAATGGGCATGCTCACGGCGTTTTCTCTATCTTTAAACAATCTGTTAACAAAGAAAACACGTACCATTCTCACATCGTTTGCAGGGAGTATAGGCATAATAGGCATAGCCCTTATTATGTCTTTGTCGAATGGAATTCAGTTATATATCGACAGGGTTCAGGCTGATGCGTTATCGTCATACCCTCTCACCATTGAATCCGAGACAGTTGACATTTCCGGTTTGATTGAGAGTTCTGTAGGTGACTCTGATAAGACAGACGATCATCCCAGGGATAAGATTTATTCAGACTCTGTAATGCTTGATTTAATTAACACAATGGTTTCACAGGTTAAGGTTAACAATCTGCAGGAATTTAAAAAGTTTATAGAAAATGACGCAGAAATAAATGAACATGCTTCATCAATACATTATGCGTATGATATAAATCTTAATATATACAGCAGTGACACCACTAACGGCGCGGTGCAACTTAATCCCTCAAGGATGTTTGAAAAAATTTACGGAGAGGGAATGCAAAGCAATGTGCACACAAATCAGTTTGATGTTTGGCGTGAAATGCTTTCCGATAAACAACTGCTTGATTCACAGTACGATGTCATTGCGGGCCAATGGCCGAAAGAGTTTAATGAAATTGTTTTGGTTGTCGATGAAAATAATGAGGTAAATGATTTTTCGCTGTTTTCATTAGGGCTTAAGGATCCGGCTGATGTTGATAAAATTTTTAATGCGGTTAAGAACAATGAGCCGTTTGAGAATGAAGCTGTGAGTTTCACTTATGATGATATTTTAAATACAACTTTCAAGCTCGTTTTGCCGACCGAATATTATTCGTTTGATTCTAAAAGTGGTTTATGGATCGATAATACCGAAAATGCAATACATTTAAAGTCAATTGTCGATAAAGGTATTGACATCAAAATTTCGGGAATTATCAGACCAAGTGAAGATGCGACGTCTACCTTTATGAATCCCGGTACAGTCGGCTACACACAAAGTTTGACAGAGTATGTTATCAACGCTGTTAATGAGTCGGATATTGTTAAACAGCAAAAGGCAAACAGCCAAGTCAATGTTTTAACCGGCTTTAATTTTGTTAATGATGATGCACAGGTGACTATTGAGCAGGTGAAGGCGTATGTTTCGACCCTGCCGGCGAGTCAGCAAGAGCAGATAAATGCTTATATGAGTAATATGTCGCAGGAGCAGATCATTCAAACATTTACCAGCCAGATAAAGCAACAAAACAACAACGCAACCTATGAGGATAATCTTAAGGCGTTTGGTGTTGCTGAACTTGATACCCCTGCCGCGATTAATATTTATGCAAAAAGCTTTAATGAAAAGGAAAAAATAGCAGATATTATTGACAATTATAATAAGAGAGTCACCAAGCAGGGCAAGGACGAATTGGTGATTAATTATACTGACTATTTTGCGGTGTTTATGTCATCAGTAAGCACAATAATTGATGTTATTTCTTATGTTCTGATTGCCTTTGTCAGCATATCACTTGTGGTTTCATCAATCATGATAGGAATAATCACATATATTTCTGTTCTGGAAAGAACAAAGGAAATAGGAATACTTCGTTCTATCGGTGCCTCCAAGAAGGATATCTCCAGGGTGTTTAATGCTGAAACGGTTATCGTCGGCTTTGTTGCCGGAGCAATAGGCATAGGTTTAACTATGCTGCTTAACATTCCTGTAACTATGATAATTCAGAGCTTAGCTGATATTACCGCAACCTCAAAATTGCCGACCGGTGGTGCAATTATACTTGTGGTTATAAGCGTCGTTTTAACATTAATTGCCGGTTTGATACC
>JAUMXX010000067.1 GCA_030535285.1 bacterium
ATCATTTCTTTCAAGGCCGCCGCAACAATTCTTGCTCTGACCTTGGTTCTTTTTTCGACAGTATTAGCGGCTGCACCGAAAAATATGTAATCGTTATCCTTAGACTTAATAGCAACCTGATCACCGCCGCGTCCGAGTGCTATATCCAACGCCTGCATAGCAAATTCTTCACACTCTGAAAAATCCACTCCTCCACAGCCTACACCGATTGACAAGGTAACAAACAGTTCCCCGAATTTTAGTTTCTTAACCGATTCAAGCACCTGAAACCGTTCTTGTTTAAGTTTTTCCAAAAACCTTTCTTCGAAAACCATTATGTATCTGTCACTTGTCAACCGGCGGCAAATACCCGTTGTGTTTGCCACCCATTTTTCAATCTCGTTTTGCACGCTGCTTCTGAATGCAACAACTTCACTGTCCTTAGCGGAATTTGCAATTTCATCAAGATTATCAATTGCAATAATTGCAACAACCGGGCGCGACTCATTATGTTTTTTTGCCAATAATGCCTTTTCAGTCTCATCAAACAAATAATAAACCGACATTATCTCTGAGTTTTGTTGCGCGTCTACCGAAAAAACAGAAAACTCTCTGTCATCCAATACAAGCCTACTATGTCCCGATTCAGAAAGTTGCCCGTAAAACTCTTCGCAAACAAAAGAAGAAACTTTTTTTCCTAAATATTCCCGAGCATTCTCAAGCAAGTTTTCAAACTCTGTATTGTACCATATAACTTCATCATTTGCAGAGATAAAAACAGGTGTTTTCAACTCTGATAAAAGCAACGAGTTGACCGAGGCGGCCTCTACCGAAACCTCTGAAATATTTCTAATTTGCTTTTTTATCCCAAGATAATTAAAAAGTGCAATTATAACTACCGCAACCGTTATTGCAAGCGATACAAAAAGCAGTTTGTAAAGTCCGCCCGACAACACAAACACTAAAATATTATTAACAATCATCAGCAGTATAAGCAGCAAATAAACCCTGCCCACACCAATTAATTTTTTCATTATTATGACAATTCCTTTCTGTTACACTGTGAGGTGCGGTAAATCGGCAAAAAAGCAAAACCTGAATTTCCTTTACCGACACCCTTCAAAAAGCAACAAAAAACCATGATGTAATTATTACCAATCGCAACATTAAATGTCCATAATTATCGGAAGTACCATCGGGCTGCGGCGGGTCTTCTCATAAAGGAACTTTGATATCCCGTCACGAATTTTGTTTTTAATGTTGTTTCTGTCGCAACCGTCTGCCGATAAATTCGAATCGAGAACTTCCCATGCGATTTTTTTAGCCGACTCAATAAGCTCTTCAGATTCCCTTACATACACAAAACCCCTTGATATTACGTCAGGTCCCGCAACAACTTCACCCGATACCGAATCCACAGTAGTTACAACAACAAATATGCCATCCTCTGCAAGATGCTTTCTGTCACGTAAAACAATGCTTCCTACGTCCCCTACACCTAAGCCGTCAACCAAAACCCGTCCGGCAGGAACGGTATTTACAATCTTAAGTGAATCGGGTCCTATCTGAATGACATTTCCTATATTTGCAATTATAGTATTTTTGTCAGGTATTCCCATTGTCTGTGCCAATCGCGCGTGCTTTACAAGATGCTTCTGCTCACCGTGAACCGGAATAAAAAATTTGGGTTTCACAAGACTGAGCATCAATTTAAGTTCCTCTACACAGGCGTGACCTGAGACATGCACGTCATACATTTTTTCATAGACAACCTCTGCCCCTAATTTCATAAGCTCGTTAACAACCTTGTTAACCATTTTTTCATTTCCGGGTATAGGTGTTGCCGAAATAATAATTAAATCGCCCGGACATATCGCAATCTTGCGATGATCCGAAAACGCCATTCTGTGTAATGCCGACATGGGTTCGCCTTGACTGCCGGTCGTAATGACAACGAGTTGCTCAGGCAAATACTTGTTCATCGAATCAATACTTATTAAAACCCCGTTGGGAACCTTTAAATATCCTAATTCCTCGGCAATAGTCACCGTGTTAAGCATACTTCTTCCCGAAACGACAACCTTCCTGCCGCATTTTACTGCCTCATCAATTATCTGCTGCAAACGATGAATGTTTGATGAAAATGTAGCAACAATTATCCTGCGACCTTCAGCTTTTTTAAATAATGTATAAAAAGAATCTCCGACAATTCTCTCGGAAGCTGAAAACCCTGCCCTCTCGGCATTGGTCGAATCAGAGAGAAGTGCCAAAACCCCCTTCTTTCCAAGCTCAGCAAACCTCGCAAGATCTATCATATCACCGTCAATCGGAGTCGTATCAACCTTAAAATCTCCGGTCTGCACAACGACACCTGCAGGTGTGGTTATTGCAAGAGCAACAGCATCAGGTATCGAATGATTAACATGAATAAACTCAATCTTAAAACAACCTAATTCAACAACGCTTCCGGGTCTGACCTCGACAAGTTTTGCAGAATTGCTGAGACCGTGTTCCCTGAGCTTGCCTTCCACAAGTCCTAATGTGAGTTTGGTGGCATAAATCGGCACGTTGATTTTTTTAAGCAAGTAAGGGACTGCACCAATATGGTCCTCATGTCCATGTGTAATAATAAGTCCCTTTATTTTATCGGCATTGGAAACGATATGCGAAAAATCAGGAATAACAATATCAATTCCCGGCATCTCTTCGTCGGGGAAAGACATTCCGCAATCAACCAGAAACATATCCCCGTTATATTCATATAGTGTTATATTTTTCCCTATTTCATCAATTCCGCCCAAAGGGGTAATAAGAAGCGGAAACTTCGGTTGAGTTGACTTTTTTTGTGTACGCTTTGGATACTGCTTATTATTTTTATTAGTTGTAGCGTGTCGGTTACTGTTTTGCGACTGCTTCGATGCCGCAGCACCGGCTCCACCTTTTTTCTGGGACATATCCCTCTTCGATACATTCTTAGTATTTTTATCAAGTCCATCCTTAACTTTTGCGTTATTCTTATTATTGGACAATTCTCGTTTTGTACTGTTTGTTTTAGGCATTAAAAATCCTCCGTGTATTGTATAAATATGTACAACATAATATTAATTAAAAAATGGTATATTTTTCCTTATATAGATATAAATACCTAATATAATTCTACCTTCAAGTACTCTTTATGTCAAGATAAGTTCTTCCGAAATTATAAAGACAGAAATATTATTACTCAGCAACAACATTTCTAAACATTGTAAAATGTTTTCCCAAGTTCCCCCTTGTGATAACAAACCGACATTTCTTGATTTAAAACAGTTTTAATGCTATAATTATATTGTAATATTTATCGGAGGTGAAAATCATGGTTTGGTTCTGGCTTGTAATTGCGGTTGTGCTCGTAATTATTGAGGCAACCACGCCGCAGTTAATAACGATTTGGTTTGCTGTGGGAAGTTTGGGTGGATTGGCAGCAGCCTCATTTGGTTTCGACCTGTGGGTACAGATTACCGTAGTTATTACAATTTCGATTATCCTACTTATCTTCACAAGACCTTTCCTCAAAAATGTTCTCAAACAAAAAAGCGAGCCCACAAATGCCGATAGGCTTCTTGGAACCACCGCTATAGTTGAGGAAGAAATAAATAATGATAATGCAACGGGAAGTGTAAAAGCATCGGGTCAATTTTGGTCAGCCCGATCAGCAAACGGCAAAACAATCACTGTTGGAAGCAAGGTCAAAATCGACGAAATCAGCGGTGTCAAACTTTCAGTAACCGAAATAACCGAGGAATGTTAACAGGTGATTGAAAACAGCCAATACAACGTATCTGTTTTCACTATTTAAACTGCCAAAAAGCACATCTTTATACTACCGATTTGCTCTATAGAAAGGAATGTTTATACATATGTTTTTTATCTATGCTGCTATTGTCACACTTATTTTTATTATAATAGTTTCCAGTATTAAAATCGTCCCACAAGCCAATTCATTTGTTATTGAAAGGTTGGGGGCTTTCTACAAAGCTTGGGGAACCGGGCTGCACATAATTATCCCCTTTATTGACAGGGTAGCAAAAAAGGTTTCTCTAAAAGAACAGGTTGTGGATTTTCCTCCCCAACCGGTTATCACAAAAGACAACGTTACGATGCAGATTGACACGGTTGTTTATTTTCAGGTTACAGACCCGAAGCTTTATACCTACGGAATCGAAAAACCCCTACCTGCTATCGAAAACCTAACCGCAACTACTCTTCGTAATATAATTGGTGAGTTGGAACTTGACCACACCTTAACATCCCGTGATGTAATAAATTCAAAGATACGGGTAATTCTTGACGAAGCAACCGACGCTTGGGGAATAAAGGTAAACCGAGTCGAACTTAAAAACATTATCCCTCCGCGCGAAATTCAGGAATCTATGGAAAAACAGATGAAAGCAGAACGTGAGCGTCGTGAAACCATGCTCCGCGCCGAAGGTGAAAAACGCAGTGAAATACTAATTGCAGAGGGTCATAAAGAGGCCGCTATTTTGCGCGCGGATGCCGTTAAGGAAACAAAAATTCGCGAAGCAGAGGGTGAAGCCGCAGCAATTTTAACCGTACAAAAAGCCTTGGCAGATGGTATTGAATTATTAAACAAAGCCAATGCAAATCAAAGTGTAATTGCCCTTAAGAGCCTTGAAACCTTCCAGAAGGTTGCAGACGGTAAAGCTACAAAAATTATAATCCCGTCGGAAATACAGTCACTTGCAGGTCTTGCAAGTTCACTTAAGGAGCTTGTCAACGACAACGAAAATGAAAAATAAAAAATCTTGGTGAAAACAAAACCTTCTGCGGTATGATTTAATTCAACCGCAGAAGGTTTTTTAGTTTACTTATTTAAATTAAATTTAAGATAATACGTGTGTTTCACTCACCGAAAAACTGTTTAACCTTATCAGCAAAGCTTTTCTTGCCCTTATAGTTTTTTTCATCAATTTCTGATTCAAAACTTTTAAGCAACTCTTTTTGTTTGTTCGAAAGACCTTTGGGCACCTCAACAACAATCTTTACAAACTGGTCACCTTTACCGGAATAATTAAGCCTCTGAATACCCTTACCCTTTAACTTAAATTCGTCACCGGGTTGTGTTCCTTCGTGTATTGTGAATTTCACCTTACCGTCAAGTGTCGGCACGGTAATTTCACACCCTAGTGCTGCTTGAGCAAATGAAACCGGGATCTCACAGAAAACATCGTAGCCTCTACGCTCAAATATCTGATGAGGCCGTACATTAACATTAAGATGCAAATCTCCCGACGGTCCCCCGTTGACACCTGCATCTCCGCCTCCCCGAACGTTGAGAATCTGTCCGTCATCAATGCCTGCGGGGATTTCTACTGTACGCTCCTTTGTACGCCTTACCCTACCGTTACCCCCGCATGATTTACAGGGTTTTTCAATAATCTTTCCTTTACCACGACACCTGTCACAAACCCTGCTTGTCTGCATGGCACCAAAAGGCGTTCTCTGTGTAACCATAACATTTCCGGTCCCGTGACAATCGGGACAGGTCTTAGCCTCACTGCCCTTTTGCGCGCCGGAGCCACCACATTCTTCACAATTTTCTATACGGGTGACCTTAACAGTCTTTGTGCAACCCTTTGCTGCCTCCTCAAAAGAAAGATTAATAGCCGAAGCTGTATCTTTTCCTCTGCGCGGTGCATTGGGATTGTTGCGGGAACCGCCGCCGAA
>JAUMXX010000015.1:0-3436 GCA_030535285.1 bacterium
GTAAGCCTTGAAAGGCGCAGCCGTTCAAAATGACACAGTCATTTTGTCTTTTATGATTCAATGTTCTCAAACGAAAATCTTTAATTTTCAAATGCTTTGCATTTTGTCGGTGTGAAATCACCGACAGTTTGAGGTTATTATAACACATCATAAAAATTATTAAAATAATTATTTATTTATTAATCAAAGTATTATATAATGTTAGATATGTAATATCGCAGACTGAGAGGAAATAAATATGTGTAAAGAAATGTTTTATCCGGCGGATATTTTGTTGCCGAAATCCGGTTTTGAGAAATGGGCTGTTATTGCCTGTGATCAGTTCACTTCGCAGCAGGAATACTGGGACGAGGTTGAGAAAACGGTAGGTTGTGCGCCGTCGGCACTTAGGATAACGTTACCCGAGATTTTTCTTGAAGACAATCCGGATAGGCGGATTGAGCAAATCAATTTGAAAATGCAGGAATATTTGGATGGCCAGGTTTTTGACGAATATAAGCACTCGATGATATATGTTGAACGAAAAACAGGTGATCAAAAGGTTCGTCGCGGCATTGTTGGACTTATTGATCTTGAAGATTATGAATATACAAACGGAACAAAGGCTTTGATAAGGGCAACCGAGCAGACGGTTTTAGAGAGAATTCCGCCCAGGGTTAAAATCAGAAAAGATGCATTGGTGGAAATGCCGCATATTATGTTGTTGATTGACGATCCGGAATTTACGGTTATTGAGCCCTTGCAGGATGAGAAGTCGGGGTTTGAAAAGGTATATGATTTTGAACTTATGCTTGGTGGCGGCCAAATAAGCGGATACATATTGGATGATTTAGTACAAAAACGAATTCAGTCTGCGTTGTCAAGTCTTATAGAGGATAAGGAAGATAAGTTTTTGTTTGCGGTAGGTGACGGAAACCATTCACTTGCGACAGCGAAGGAATGTTACAAATTAAGCGGATGTGAGCTTGCAAGATATGCCCTTGTTGAGATTGTTAATATTCATGATGCATCTTTGGAGTTTGAACCGATATACAGGGTTTTGTTTGGAGTTAATGCCGAGAAGGTTATAGATGATATTTGTATCTCGTTGGGCGGTGAATATCATGGGGAGGATGCCCAGGTATTTGAATGTGTTTGGGAAGGCAAAAAACGTGAGATTTCACTAAAGCCAACCGCAAAATTACCGGTGGGAACACTACAGACCTTTTTAGATTCATACTTAAAGGACAAACCCGAGATTAAAATTGACTATATTCATGGTGAGCAATCGGTTTATGATTTGTGTAATGCTAAAAATACTTTGGGATTTATCTTTAAAGGTATGACAAAAAGTGAATTGTTCGACGCTATTTCTTCGGATGGTTCATTACCTCGCAAGACCTTTTCAATGGGACATGCAGTTGACAAACGTTATTATGTTGAATCAAGAAAAATTAAATAGAACGACATGTTTTATTTAGATTACAAAAACCCCGCCGACTATAAGATTCATAGTCGGCGGGGTTTTAATTTACAAATTTGAATACATTTAATTATATTTGGGAAAACAAAAGGCTTTGCGCCACAAAAGTGACATAAAGCCCACATCAGACCGAAAAAACTAATTAAGCTTTATTAAGTTTAACAGTAAGTGCTGATTTTTTCCTGGCCGCAGTATTTTTATGAAGAATACCTTTTGCAGTAAGTTGATCAATCTTTTTAACGGCAGCCTTAACACATTCAGCCTTGTCAGCTGAATTATCAGCGATTGCAGTTTCAGCCTTTTTAACAGCGGTTTTTAAAGCCGAACGATAACCTTTATTGCGCAAATAATTTGCTTCGCTTATAAGAACACGCTTTTTGGCGGACTTAATATTTGGCATACTTCCACCTCCTATAAAATAATCACAGTGAATGTATTTTACCATTAATATCACATTATTGCAACACTTTTTTTATTTTTTTTTAAAAGAGGTAACTTTTTTTTGTATACAAACAGGCCCTCAGAGAAGAATAAACACAAAGAAGGAGGTTGGTAATGTGGCGGTAAGAACCGATTTAGCACTTGAAAGTTTTAAGGCGGTTGGACAAATTGATGGTGTTGTTGTTAACGAGCACGAGAGTGACGGTGTTAAAACAACCGAAATATCAATACAAACCCAAACTGCAGCCGAAAAACTCGGCAGATCATGCGGAAGGTATGTTACGGTTGAGTTAATGCCATATATGGCTAACAGCGCACAGCAAACGGCTTATGATACTGTGAAAACTGAACTTGAAAAGTTTTTACCTGAGAGTGGGATGATATTGGTTGTAGGACTTGGAAACTCGAATATAACCCCGGATGCCTTGGGACCGGCAGTCGTTAACAGGATTATTGCAACGCGGCATATATCAAAGCAACTTGCCAACGAAATCGGACTTATCGGTTTAAGATCAGTGGCGGTTTTAGCACCCGGAGTTTTAGGTCAGACCGGCATAGAAACCGCTGAGGTGATCAGGGCGGTGGTTGCTTCAATTAAGCCGGCAGCAGTACTGGTTATAGATTCCCTTGCGGCGCAGGACTTGAAAAGACTCGGATGTACTGTGCAGATATCCAATGTCGGAATAGCACCCGGTTCGGGAATAGGTAACCGAAGGTTTGAGATAAACCGTGATGTTTTAAAGGTTCCGGTATTTTCCTTGGGTGTCCCGACGGTTGTGCACGCATCAACATTGGTTTATGAGCTAACCGGAGAAACAAACGATACCGAGAACAGAGAAATGATTGTCACCCCTCGGGAGATAGATTCGGTTATTGACAGGGCTTCCCAGTTGCTTTCACGCGCTATTAACTGCGCACTTCATCCGGATGTTGATGAGGATATTTTACTGTCTTGTGTCTAACTTAATAATTTAAATCATAAATATTATTAAGTTGTGATGTTGGAGGCAAAGTATGTTAGCGGTTAAACGGACAATAGGTTTGCTATCGGTAATAATATTAGGTGTTTATTTGATTGTTGCAAACTACAATTATTTTTATAAAGCTGTAGTTGGCGCAGCAAGATTTTCAATATTAACAATGTCATTTGAAAACACCGCAGGGGTTGTTTCATCAGCAAAACTCAAGGCAGAACAGAAATTGAGGGAAAAGGATGTGGGTTCTGCAAAATCAGAGGAGAAGGCCAGAGGGGTTGAAATCGGTGAGCAAAGTACTGCAGAATCGGCGGTCGAAACCGTAACAAACGGCAAGGTAATTGGCTCTGTTATCGAAAAAACATTTTCTCCGAAAACATCAAACACTTCTTTTGCAGGAGTAAATATTGATAATAAAACCGGAGTAACAATCGATATTGAAAAACTTTTAAACAGTAAACTTGGTTATAAGATTGAAAAGAACAGTCAACCGCAGATATTGATTTATCACACCCATACAACCGAAAGTTATTTACTTCATAACGGCAAGCACTATACA
>JAUMXX010000015.1:3446-21413 GCA_030535285.1 bacterium
CCTCAAGGATAAATGATGAGTCTAAAAATATAGTTGCGGTCGGACAGATAATTGCCGACTGCATAACCCAAGCAGGATATAAAGTTATACATGACAAAACGGTACATGATTATCCGGCCTATTCGGGAAGTTATACGAGGTCGGCACAGACCGTAAAGGGATATTTAAGCAAGTATCCCTCTATAAAAATTATTATTGATCTTCACCGTGATGCCATTGCAAGCGGTGAGACCGACAAGGTCGCTCCGGTTACAGAAATTAACGGCAAAAAGGCGGCACAGGTGATGCTTGTAATGGGTAGCGGTACCGGATCTGTTGAGGGACATGAAAAATGGCAGGAAAATCTTAAATTAGCAGTCAGACTTCAGCGTCAGTTGCAAAGTCAACATCCGTCACTGGCCAGGGCAATGCTTTTGAAATCGAACCGATACAATCAAGATCTGTCAACCGGTGCGCTTTTAATAGAAATAGGAACTGATGCCAACACGTTGGAACAGGCAAAGTATTCGGGCGAGATGGTCGGAGCGTCAATTTGCGAATTGTTTAAAAGTTTAAACTGAAAAATAGTTGAGTCAGTTTTAAAATTCAGTATTAACTCAAAAGAGGAAAGAAAAAATGACAAAAAAAGACACAAAAACATTTTTCCGCACTTTCTTTCTGACAAGCACATTGCTTTTGTGTCCTGTTTTATTGTTTTGGGGTTTTTGCAGAGCATATGAGGGAATTAGGTTAATTGGGTTTTGTCAATACACCACGGCAATAAATTATTTGGCTGACGGAACTGTTGATGTGCTCGGTATTAATATTGATCCCGAAAATTTTGGATTTTTAGTTGAAATAAAGAACTACGCTGTTAATTTTTGCCCGCATTTTTTTAAAATTATTGGCCAATGCATTAATGCATTGACCAAGTGGTTGGGTTATTTCACAGAATTTGTTCAAAGCGCTATTTAATGCTCGTACAGATAAAGTGTTGACGAATGCCGATGCATATATACACTCATAACAAGACCTATTGCAAGCAGTGTGCATAAAAGTGAAGTTCCTCCGGCACTGAAAAGCGGAAGTGTAATTCCAATAACAGGAATGAGTGACAAATTCATACCGATATTTATAATTGATTGAAACGCAAGCATTGAAAACACTCCGGTACATATAATTTGCCCGGTTTTGTCGGCCGCTTTGTGTCCAATTCTCATAATTCTGAAACAAATTGCAAAAATGAGGATAATTACACACAAACAACCGAGTATGCCTAACTCCTCACCTATGCTTGAAAAAATAAAGTCATTATATCCTTCGGGGATGTTTCCGGATTGCACGGACGGTCCCTTAAACAGACCTGATCCGAACAGTCCGCCGTTTGCAAGCGCGATCCTTGCGCGCCACTGTTGCCACAAAACACCTAAGTAATCCGCTTCTGTTGGGAATAAAAGGGAGTAAACGCGGCTTCGCTGATCATCATTCATAACCAGGAAAAATGCAATTGGCAGCGCTATTATTATTGCTGAACCGAGAATAATAAAATATCTGAGTTTTACCCCTGAAACGAACATCATTGATATAAACATAAATGCAAAAACCAGAGCAGTCCCGTCATCACCCTGCAGGTGAATAAGTAAAACGGGGATTGCACCATGTAAACATAGAAGTAAAATATTATAAAATTTGTGGATCGAGTCGCCTAACCTACCGATATGATATGAAAAGGTTATAATGAAGACGATCTTTAATAACTCCGAAGGTTGAAAACTGATATTTCCCGGTAAAATCAACCAGGCCTTGTCATCTGTATTACCCGGGGCAAAACCAATATAAAATGTGAGCAAAACCGGTATGATTCCCACAAGTGCAAATAAAGGCCAAAGTTTGCCGAAATTTTGATAGTTAAATCTTGAAATGGTAATTATAGATATGAAGCCAATAATCATACATAAAAGTTGGGTAATAAATTGTCTTGCGCTCGAATTAATGCTGTAGGTCGATGAAAGTACAGCAACACAGCCAAAACTTGTCGCAAAAAGGCAAAGGAACATAAAGACTTTATCACATTCCCGTATATAGTTTGCTATGTTATACCAAATGTGCTTCAATGTATTACCCCCTTTTTTTCTGATATTTATATATTATATTAAAATGAGTTTAAAGTAAATACTTTAATAATAATAATTAATGTGTTATAATAACCTCAAACCGTCGGTGATTTCACACCGACGAAATGCGAAGCATTTGAAAATCGAAGATTTTCGTTTGAGAACATTGAAACATAAACCCGTCGCACTAAGAGTGCGACAATGCTGACGCTTTACAAAGGCTTCGCCTTTTGGTTTATGTTATAATAACCTCACGGTGTAACCAAAATCAGAGATTTTGACACCTGAGAGAACATTGAAACATAAACCTGTCGCACCGATAGTGTGACGACGCTGACGCTTTACAAAGGCTAACGCCTTTTGGTTTATGTTAGAATAACCTCACGGTGTAACCAAAATCAAAGATTTTGACACCTGAGAGAACATTGAAACATAAACCCGTCGCACATTTTTGAAAAATTGTTGCTGTGAAAAGTTGTGCAGGGTTTTATTGTAGCTGAAAATGTAGGAAGTAATTATAAAATTACTGATTGAGGTTTTTATGGTACAGGAATTTATATCAAATTCAACTGAGCAGACCGAAGAAATTGCGAAACAGTTTGCCCGTGATTTAAGAGGCGGACAGGTTATTGCATTTGAGGGTGACTTAGGCGCGGGTAAGACTTGTTTTACAAAGGGTATTGCTATCGGCTTGGGCTTTTTGGGTGAAGTATCTTCACCGACATTTGCGCTGGTTAACGAATATGTCGGCGGGAAAATAGATTTATACCATTTTGATATGTATCGCATTTCAGGTTGGGAGGATTTGTATTCCACCGGCTTTTTTGAGTATCTGGAAAGCGGCGGAGTATTGGCGGTTGAGTGGAGTGAGAACATATCGGCTGCGCTTCCCGATGATACCGTGTTTGTGAGAATTGAAAAGATAAGTGATAATGAAAGGAAGATTATAATAAAGGTGGCAGAAGATGAAAATACTGGCAATTGAATGTTCTGCAGTTGCTGCTTCCTGTGCGATCGTTTGTGACCGAAAACTAATCGGTGAGTCGTTTGTTAATGTTAAAAGTACTCATTCCCAAACCCTATTACCTATGGTTGAGTCACTTTTAAAAAACAGCAGTGTAAACCTTAGCGATATTGATGTATTTGCGGTTTCAAACGGTCCGGGTTCTTTTACAGGGTTGCGAATTGGGATTGCAGCAATAAAGGGTATGGCATTTGGTGGAGAAAATAATTGTTTAGGAATTTCTTCTCTTATGTCAATGGCTTACAACCTGAGGGCTACTGATTGTATTGTGTGTGCCGTTATGGATGCACGTTGCAATCAGGTATACAATGCTAATTTTAAGGTGGTTGACGGCAAAGTACAAAGGCTTTGTCAAGATCGTGCATTATTTTTTGAGCAACTCTTTGAGGAATTATCCGAAATGCATCATGAGATGCCCATAATCGTTGTCGGAGACGGGGCAGAGTTATTCTTGAGCAAATTTTCCGATCGACTGCCAAACCTTAAAATTGCACCGCCGGAGAGCAGATATCAAAGAGCAGCATCGGTTGCTTTTGCAGCAGAAGATGTTTTGGATGAGCAAGGGTGTATAGGTGCGCAACAATTACTTCCGTTTTATTTGAGGCTGCCTCAGGCACAACGGGAATTAAATAAAAAAATAAATAAAGGATGATTTAAAATGTCTGATTTCTCAATGAACGATACGATTGCAATAGGATGTGATCACGGAGGATTTGAACTTAAAAATGAGATTTTGAAGCATTTGCAAGAGCGTGGGATTAAGTATAAAGATTTTGGGGTGCTTGAAAATAGGTCGGTTGACTATCCTGAAATTGCGGTTAAGGTTGCTAATGCAGTTGTTGAGGGTACGTGTAAACTTGGAATTTTAATTTGCGGAACCGGAATAGGAATGTCGCTTGCTGCAAATAAAATTAAGGGAATCAGGGCGGCGGCCTGCTCAGAGACCTTCTCAGCGAAATTCACAAGGCTTCATAACGATTCAAATATTTTGTGCCTGGGAGGTAGGGTGATCGGTCCTGCTGTTGCGTGCGAGATGGTCGATTTGTTTATTAATACCGATTTTGAGGGTGGACGTCATCAACGGAGGGTCGATATGATAAAAGCATTGGAAGAATGAAATTAATACGAGCGTGCGTCAGAGTCAGTGTATGATTAGTAAGCGGAGCATGTCTTATAATATATTAATAATTTTTAGTGTTAAAATCTATAATGTAGTTTAGTGAGGAAAAAACGGTCAACCTGTATTTTACAGGTTGACCGTTTTAAACATTAGTTATGGAAAAGCTTTTTAGTTTGATATTTTGGTTCACATGTTAGATGAATACCGAGTTTTTTGAGTATACGTTCATCAACCGATGATAATATTACGGTTGAATGAACATTGCAGTTTTTGAGCTTGGAAAGCTGCTGCATTGCTATTTCAGCGGTTGGGTCGTTTGCGGCACAGATTGAGAGTGCGACCAGCACCTCGTCGGTATGCAAACGGGGGTTATGGTTACCAAGATGGTTGACCTTTAAATTTTGGATAGGCTCAATAATGTTAGGAGAAATAAGTTTAACACTATCATCAATTCCCCCCAGTGCCTTGAGCGCGTTAAGCAACAAAGCGGAGGTTGCACCTAAAAGATTTGAGGTTTTACCGGTAAGGATGCGCCCGTCATTAAGTTCAATTGCTGCTGCGGGTTGACCGAGTTGCTCGGCTTTTTTAATTGCCGCTTTGGTTACCGGACGGTCTCCAAGAGAGATCCCGGCGGTTTTCAAAAGCAGCTCGGTTTTAGCAACCTCACGGCTGTCTGAAAGGCCTTTCCTAACGTTACATAAAGCGGCATATGCGCGTCTTATAATTTCCGCGTTGGCTGCCTCACGAACATTTTCATCATTAAAAATACAATTGCCTGCCATGTTAACACCCATGTCAGTAGGTGACTTGTAAGGACATTCGCCGAAAATTTTCTCGAACATTGCAGATACAACCGGGAATATTTCAACATCTCGGTTATAGTTAACGGCAAGTTTTCCGTAACTGTCGAGGTGGAAAGGATCAATCATATTGACATCGTTGAGGTCCGCAGTTGCAGCCTCGTACGCAATATTAACCGGATGGTTAAGGGGCAAATTCCAAATCGGAAAGGTTTCGAATTTTGCGTATCCCGCAGTTACACCGCGTTTATGTTCGTGGTATAGCTGACTCAAACAGGTCGCCATTTTTCCGCTTCCGGGTCCCGGAGCTGTGACAACAACTAGTGATCGGGTTGTTTCTATGTAATCATTCTTTCCGTAACCGTTATCACTGACAATTGTAGATATATCAGAGGGATAACCCTCAATAGAATAGTGTCTGTATACTTTAATACCTAACGATTCAAGTCGTTTTTGAAAGGAGCCGGCTGAGGACTGTGAGTTGTAACGGGTAAGTACCACACTTCCTACATACAGACCGAATCCGCGAAAAGCATCAATATGGCGAAGGACATCCTGAGCATATGTAATCCCGATATCGCCGCGCACCTTGCTTTTTTCTATATCTGAAGCATTTATTGCAATTACAACTTCAGCTTGGTCTTTAAGTTCAACAAGCATTTTAACCTTGCTGTCCGGATTAAATCCCGGGAGAACTCGGGAGGCATGATAGTCGTCGAATAATTTGCCGCCGAACTCCAGATACAGTTTACCGCCAAATTGGTTAATTCGCTTTTTTATCTGTTCCGACTGCATCTTTATATATTTTTCATTATCAAACCCTTTTTTAAACATAAAATCCCCAATATCCTTTCATGACAACGAGATGCGGCAGTTAATCACCCATACATAATTTTTGTTTGTGTATGATTCTTGCATCGACTCAATAATGAGTGGTATGCCGGTTTGTATTGCCAATGTTAAAGTATATTACCATATCCTTTAAAAACTAATTATATTTTACTACAATATTTTAATAAAAACAATGCTTTTTATGATATATAGTGAAATTTAGGAATTTTAAATTTAAAAAATTCCCTTAAAATTCAGATTTTCGTAGTTTTTTATATGCAATAAAAGGATTTTAATTTCAATAGCTTCAGCAAAGAAGGTATCTTTTTCTTCCCGGTTTGCAAGAGCCTTCAATTTTCCGATTGAGGTGCCTATTTCATATAGTTCTTCGTGGTTTACAAAGGTAGACAACAGGTTTTCGACACGTATCCAGTATTTTTCAAGGCTTTCTACTGTTTCTTTGGCATAGGTGTAATTGTCATTTTCCATATAGGTAACTGCCTGCGTCAGTTTTTCAGAGGAGTCAGTGTAAATGTTGTTTACACATAATATTTCAATACAACAAATCAGTGTGATAATTATCATGATAACGATAGCAATTATAAGTCTTCTCATTTTGGGCTTGCGAACATTCCTTTTTGTTAGAAAATAGTGTAATAATGACCGATTGTGAGGGACAGATCCGGTTATGTTTTGGTTTTGGCTGTATTCGACAATCTGCTGACAATTACAGAATATATGCCATCAGGAATTGTTTTAAGTTCCATCCTTTTTTACTATGCAGCTTTCCCCGTTTTTATCTATAGTCATAATAAAAACATCCTTTATCTTTAGCTTTTGCTCTTGTAGTTTGGAATAAATTTGTTTTCGATCTGTCTGGGCAAGGCTCAAAGCGTCTTTAATAATTACACCATCACTTATAACAAGTACGGGGAGTGTAGATGAATCTGCATTACAGCCTAAGTCTTTTGCTTCGGTGGTTTGGTAGGGTGATTTCAGAAGAACGCTTAATGATCCGTTTGTTTCCAAAATAGCATATGAAACGCGGTTCAAATCAAAAACATCCTGTCCCCGCAACACTTCCATTATGTCGGGAACAGTAATACGAAGGCGTCTAAGCAATTTCTGATCAATTATACCGTCTTTTATTATAACGGCTGAATCACCGTTGACCAGTTTTCTGAAGTTAATAAATTTCATTGTCAGAAACGAAATTAAAATTTCGACGACAACAAGTGTGAAAATTGCTAAAATACCTGTTATTACCGGTTTGTTAATGTCGTCAATTGGGATGGCCGCAATTTCTGAGATGAGAATAGTAATAACCAGTTCACCCGGTTGCATATCCCCAACCTGTCGTTTTCCCATTATGCGTAGCCCTAAGATTACAAAAAAATATAAAATTGCTGTTCTTACAATTGTTATAAACATAATTACACCCATAATATTTTTTGCAGCATCTGAAAAAATATTCAGAATTGTTTTATTAGGACAACATACAAAAAACCGACCTTATAAAACAAGGTCGGTTGGGTTATTAAAACTATATCTCTATTCCAGTATATATATTTCAATTTGCCGTCTGCCGAAATTAATACACTCACTTCTTGTGTCAAAGAATAGGTCGGCAATTGTTCTTGAACCGGAAGCAAACCCGCCGGTGTCTGCAGCAATAGCATAACCGTAGTGGTATCTGCCGTCAGCCGAAACAATATACAATTTTGTACCGTAGGGAATAACTTTAGGATTGACTGCAATATATCCCGGAGTAGGCCATACACCTGTTGCACAGTATGAATTATTTGAATTATAATAAGCTGTTGCACTTCCGGTTAAAACCTTTGAATATTTAACAGGTCGGTTATTAGAATCGAGCGCAATAGGAGAAGGGGGGACTAAACGTGAGATGCAGGAAACAGAGGCGCTTGTTTTAATTGCCTTTTTTGTTGCTACAGTTTTACCTGAAGGCGTTTTGCCTGTTCCCACTAATTTTTTTTCGTTAACAGCCTGTTTTGTAACGGTTTCTTCAACAACCGTTCTTTCTTGCCTGACGCCGTTAACTAACTTTGTACAGTAGGTTACAACCTTCTCACCCGGGATCCCGTTAGTAATGATTGAACTTGAACCCTTTTCAATTTTGGCTGAATAGGATATTGAGTTTTCAAACGGTATTTCCTCAACACAGGTATCATAGACGTAACTAATGCGTGTCATTTCAATATGCATATCCCTTGTAACACAGTCGTCTAAATCGTAGTTTACAAGGTCATCGTTGCTTATACTAATACCTGCCTTTTGTATAGCATCGGCAACCGTTCCGCCGGTCAAATTGACCGTTGCGACATTATTACCCATTGAAATCTTAACCGGAAAGGATCTTATAATATTGATAATTTTATATTTGCCTTCCTTTGAAACACTTAATTCGTCATCTTCTTCGAGTGTGATGCCGGCAACCTTGATAATATCAGTCAGCTCAGATTTGTATGAGGTAAGGTGAATAGATTTATCACCGTCTTTTATAATGATAACATTGCTGGCACCTATCATAAACATACCGCTTACGCCAATTACTATTGCCATAGTAATCGCATAAATTATTTTTGAGATTTTAGAGCGTAATACCATATGTTTGAAACAATTGGATACTGTTTTCTTCATAAATAAACCTTCAACTTTTATTTTTTTGAGTTTATGATTTTTTCGCTACGGGAAGAGTATATGCAATTATTTTGATGAAGTCAAACATCGGTGTGAATAAAAATTATGCAAATTAGACAAAAAAATGACTAAACGGCCAGACATGCAAATGGTTACAAAGTTGTAATATTCCTTGAAAATTGTTTTTTTGGGGTAAAATTTAAAATCTCTATGGTTGTCTTAAACAAAAAAAAGTGAATTTTTTTTGCAAACGGCGTGATTTTCTATGCCACTTTATGAAAAACAATCAAAATAGAACAAAATTTAGATATCACAGAACAATATACGCATATTTTAAACCATAAACTATTAATAAATTATATTAATATTTTTCTAAAAACATGAACTTGTCAAAAAAATATGGCGCATATAAAAGTTTTACAGGCTTGATTTATTGACAATACGTCAAAGATAAGCTACTATATTTAATATTATTCATATTAAGTTGGAGGTATTCTAATGTTAAACTCAGAGAAAAAGATGGATTCAATAGTCGCGCTCGCAAAAAATCGCGGCTTTGTATATTCAGGGAGTGAAATATACGGAGGCCTCTCTAATACGTGGGATTACGGCCCGTTAGGTGTTGAGTTTAAAAACAATGTAAAAAAAGCCTGGTGGAAGAAGTTTGTTCAAGAAAACCCATATAATGTAGGACTTGACAGTGCTATACTTATGAATCCGCAGGTCTGGGTTGCGTCGGGACATGTTGGAGGTTTTTCGGATCCGTTGATGGATTGCAAAACCTGTAAAACACGTCATCGAGCTGATAAACTTATTGAAGACACCGGGGTTAATCCTGCCGGTTGGGACTTTGATAAGATGGCAGAGTATATAAAGGAAAATTCAATTTGCTGTCCTGATTGCGGTGAATGTAACTTTACTGACATCAGAAAATTTAATTTAATGTTTAAAACTTTCCAAGGTGTAACCGAGGATTCAAAAAATGAGATATTTTTAAGACCTGAGACGGCACAGGGTATATTTGTCAATTTTGCAAACATTCAGCGGACAACCCGAAAGAAGATCCCGTTTGGTGTGTGTCAGGTAGGCAAATCTTTCAGAAACGAGATAACTCCCGGAAACTTTATTTTCAGGACACGCGAATTCGAGCAAATGGAACTTGAGTTTTTCTGTGCACCCGGAACTGATTTAGAGTGGTTTTCGTATTGGAAAGAGTATTGTAAAAATTGGCTTTTAAGCCTTGGAATGCATAAAGAGAATATTCGCCTGCGCGACCATGAAAAAGAGGAGTTATCACATTACTCTAATGCAACGACGGATTTTGAGTTTTTATTCCCGTTTGGTTGGGGTGAATTATGGGGTATTGCAGACAGAACCGATTTTGACTTAAAGTCTCATATGGATTGTTCTTCCAAGAGTTTAGAATATTTTGATCAGGAAGCAAATGAAAAATATATTCCTTATGTTATTGAGCCGTCACTTGGTGCGGACCGGGTGTTGTTGGCGTTTTTATGTGATGCTTATGATGAGGAAATTGATGAAAAGGGCGAGTTGAGGGTGGTTTTGCGACTCCATCCGGCGCTTGCACCTATAAAAGCCGCTGTTTTGCCGCTTAGTAAAAAACTCTCCGAGTCAGCACAAAAGGTTTATTCTTTACTTGCACAGGACTTTATGGTGGAGTTTGATGAATCCGGTTCTATCGGTAAGCGTTATCGCCGTCAGGATGAAATCGGAACACCGTTTTGTATCTGTTACGATTTTGACAGCGAAACAGATAACTGTGTTACGGTAAGAGATCGTGATACAATGGAGCAGGTAAGGATCTCTATTGACAAACTGAGTGAGTATATTAACAGCAAACTCAAATTTTAGTTTAAAAGCTCTGTGATCTTTTGCAGAGCTTTTTTACCCGCTTTTATTGGTATATAATTATATAATCTACTTTGTTAGAAACAATGAGGAGAAAGCACAAATGAAACTTGGAATTGTCGGACTTCCTAATGTAGGAAAATCAACCTTGTTCAATGCGATAACAAACGCGGGGGCACAATCGGCAAACTATCCGTTTTGTACAATCGAGCCAAATATTGGTATGGTTTCTGTTCCGGATGAGAGATTGGATAAACTTGCAGAAATGTATAATCCGGTTAAATTTACTCCGGCAACAATTGAATTTGTTGATATAGCAGGGTTGGTTAAAGGGGCTTCAAAAGGTGAGGGTCTTGGAAATAAGTTTCTATCCCACATACGAGAGGTTGATGCCGTTGTTCATGTCGTTCGCTGCTTTGAGGATAGTAATATTGTTCATGTGGAAGGGTCGGTTGATCCCGGGCGGGATATTGAAACAATAAATTTGGAACTTATATTCTCAGATATTGAAATGGTTCAACGCAGGCTTGATAAATCCACAAAAGCGTTAAAGGGTGATAAAACACTTGCCGGTGAGGTTGACTTTTTAAAAAGGTTGCTTGCAAATTTAGAGCAAGGAATTCCTGCTCGCAGCGTTGAGTGTTCTGATGGTGAGGCGGAGATTCTTGGCACAATAGATTTGCTTTCAAACAAGCCTGTAATTTATGCCTGCAATATGAGTGAGGAGGATTTTATTTCCGGGATAGAATCTAATAAAAGATATGTTTCTGTCAAAGAAATTGCAGCCAAAGAGCAAGCCGAGACACTTGCAATTTGCGCCTCGCTTGAGGCCGATATTGCGGAGATGGATGTTGAGGAAAAAGCCGTATTTTTAGAGGAACTCGGCCTGAAGCAGTCAGGGCTTGATCGATTAATAAAAACCTGCTATCGTTTACTGGGCTTGATTTCTTTTTTGACTGCCGGACAACCGGAGGTTAGAGCCTGGACCATTAAAGAAGGCACTAAGGCACCTCAGGCGGCGGGGAAAATTCATTCTGATTTTGAACGAGGTTTTATAAGAGCCGAGGTTATAGCGTATGATGATTTGATAAACTGCGGTTCGCTTGTTAGTGCTAAAGAAAAGGGACTTGTCAGGTCTGAGGGAAAAGAATATATAATGAATGACGGAGATGTTGTATTGTTTAGATTTAACGTTTAGTTTCTGTATAACGTAAAAACCCCCTGTATCAGTTTAATTGATACAGGGGGTTTTATGTGAAAGATAAAAACTACATTTCAAGAAAGTTATTCTCTTTAATAATATTTAAAAAGTTGTTAACACTTTGTTCAGCCGTTTTTTCGTCGACGTCATATTTTTCAAGCAGCTTTTGTACAATCTGTGTAGGAGTTGTTTGTTGCTCGAGACATTCCCAGATAAAAGCACCGGTATTATTCAGATGAACAATGCCATTAAAGTATTTATTTGTTTCGCCAACAGAAACGGCGATGTATTCATTTGCTATTTTCTTCAACAAAAATCCGTCTTTTATCTTCAAAATGACACCTCCATGTTAAAGTTGATATATATTCACATTAACCGTTATAGGTTGTTTGGTTGCTGTCTTTTTTGATAACGTCATGTGCGCCACCCTCAACAATACTAACAGCAGATACTAAGGTTAGTTTAGCTTTTTTCTGTAGTTCGGGGATACTTAATGCGCCGCAGTTACACATTGTTGATTTAACTTTGGAAAGAGAAAGTCTTACATTATCCTTCAATTTTCCGGCGTAGGGGACATATGAGTCAACGCCTTCTTCAAATGATAATTTCTGTGCACCGCCCATATCGTATCTTTGCCAGTTGCGTGCACGGTTAGAGCCTTCGCCCCAATATTCTTTTACATAACTTCCGTTTAAGTTGACCTTGTTTGTAGGACTCTCATCAAATCTTGCAAAATATCTTCCAAGCATGAGGAAGTCGGCACCGATTGCTAAAGCTAATGTCATATGATAGTCATGAACAATACCGCCATCAGAACAGACAGGAACATAGATACCTGTTTTTTCAAAGTATTCGTCACGGGCTTTGCAGACATCAATTAAAGCAGTCGCTTGTCCACGGCCGATACCTTTTTGCTCGCGGGTGATACAGATTGAGCCGCCGCCGATACCTACCTTTACAAAGTCAGCACCGCATTCTGCGAGGAATAAAAATCCATCACGGTCTACAACATTTCCGGCACCGATTTTAACAGTGTCACCGTATTTTTCCCTTACAAAATCAATTGTGCGTTTTTGCCATTCGCTAAAACCTTCAGAGGAATCTATACACAAAACATCTGCGCCGGCTTCAACCAATGCGGGAATTCTTTCGGCATAATCGCGTGTATTAACACCTGCACCTACGACATATCTTTTTTCCTTATCTAAAAGTTCATTTGGATTTTGTTTATGCTGATCATAGTCTTTGCGGAAAACAAAATAAGCAAGTCTGCCATCGTTGTCAAGTATCGGGAGGCAGTTGAGTTTGTTATCCCAGATAATATCGTTTGCTTCGCTTAGACTAATACCTTCTTTGGCAACAACCATATTTGAAATAGGAGTCATAAATTCCGCAACCGGAGTTTGCGGATCCATACGGCTTACACGGTAGTCTCTGCTGGTTACAATACCCATTAATTTACCGTCATTTTTTCCGTTTTCGGTGACCGCAACAGTTGAATGGCCTGTTCTTTCTTTTAAGTCTATGATATCCGCAAGCGTATTTGTGGGTTTAACATTAAGTTCACTCTTTACAAAACCCGCTTTATAACTTTTAGCACGCGCTACCATTGCCGCCTCATTCTCTATGGACTGTGATCCGTATATGAAAGAGATGCCTCCTTCTTTTGCAAGTTCAACAGCAAGTCTATCACCTGAGACTGATTGCATTATTGCCGAAACAAGCGGGATATTCAGAGTTAAAGCAGGCTCTTCACCCTGTTTGAATTTTACGACAGGTGTCTTTAAACTTACATTATCCGGGATACACTCACTAGAGGAATAACCCGGTACTAATAAATATTCGTTGAAAGTATGTGACGGTTCGTTAAAGAATATAGCCATGCTTATGTCTCCTTGGTACTGAATTTTAATTATTGAAAATATTTTTACAATTATACTCCAATAAGCCTATAAGGTCAAGGGAAAAACCCCGAAAATGTAAATGTTCTTATTTTTTATGGTCTAAATCCACACAAGACAGGCAAAAGTTGCTCAAAAGTATACAAATACAAGAAATGAATAATCAGGATAAAGTGGTTAATAATACCTGTGTAAAGGTCAACGTGATTCTCGCGCTGATAAAATGTTGCTGCTCGGCAATAAAGCAGCGCAGATGACCGATGTGAGAAAATTATATGTGCCAGTATGATTTTTTCGCGGCTTGTATACAAGAAAGGATACAGTGATATTTATGAATTTAACTGCAAAAGAAACCGAACTTCTTAAGGATCTTAAAACCCAGGAGCAACTTTGTATTGAAAAATACGAAAAAGCTTCACAATGTGCACACAAGGAAGAACTTAAGGGCCTTTTTTCCTCGATTGCAAATGTTGAGAGAGACCATTTAAAAACTATTAATCAAATAATGGGCGGCAGTTTGCCGAGCACATCGTCGTCAGCGTCATCTTCTTCCGGTAGTGACAGCACAACGTATACTGCGCTTGATTACAGTGACGAACAGCAGAAAAAAGATGATGCTTTTTTGTGTCAGGATATGCTAACAGCAGAAAAACACGCTTCATCTTTGTATAATACCAGTGTGTTTGAGTTTTCAGATTCGCAAGCAAGGCAGGTATTAAATCATATTCAAACAGAGGAGCAGCAGCACGGAGAAAAGATATATTCATATATGTCGGCAAATGCGATGTACAGTTAATGTAATATATAGATTGCCAAGTGACCGATCCAAAACCTCAACAAACGATTTGTGATGTTGAGGTTTTTTGGTTTAATGTTTTAGTATTTGCAATTAAGGCTATCAACAAACCAACGATCAATTATATATGTATTAAAAAATGTTTATCAAAATATTGACAAGGAGCATATTATTAAGTATAATGCCAAAAGATGACAACGGCAAAGATGTTGCGGATTATGTCCGATGTATCTTTGCCGATTTTTTATCAGTTTTAAGTGGAGTGGTAAATAATGAAAGATGCAACCAAATTATTCGGTTCAATGGTTTTTGATGATGAGACAATGAGGCAGCGTTTGCCTAAGGATACATATAATTCAATGAAAAAGACCATACAAGACGGTAAGCGCTTACCGGTTGAGGTTGCTACTGTGGTTGCGAATGCTATGAAGGATTGGGCAATTGAAAAGGGTGTTACACATTACACACACTGGTTTCAGCCGATGACCTCTATAACTGCCGAAAAGCATGACAGTTTTATTTCTCCGACCGCAGACGGTAAAGTTATAATGGAATTTTCCGGAAAAGAACTTGTGCGCGGTGAGCCGGATGCATCGTCATTTCCGTCAGGAGGGTTAAGGGCCACCTTTGAAGCAAGGGGCTATACCGCTTGGGATCCGACGTCGTATGCATTTATAAAGGATAATACACTATGTATCCCCACTGCCTTTTGCTCTTATGGTGGAGAGGCTTTGGATATGAAGACTCCGTTACTTCGTTCTATGGAGGCTATAAACCGCCAGGTAATGCGTATTCTCAAACTTTTCGGCAACGAAAATGTAACTTCAATTAAGACAACGGTCGGTCCGGAGCAGGAATATTTTCTTATTGACAAGGAATTATATGAAAAGCGCAGGGATCTGATTTTTACCGGAAGGACACTTTTCGGGGCAAAACCGCCCAAAGGTCAGGAACTGGAAGATCATTATTTTGGAACAATAAAATCCAGAATTTTGGATTTTATGCGTGAACTTGATGAGCAACTTTGGAGTTTAGGTGTTTTAGCAAAAACAGAACATAACGAGGTTGCTCCGGCACAGCATGAACTTGCACCGATATTCTCTACAACAAACATATCGACCGATCATAATCAGTTGGCAATGGAAATAATGCAGAAACTGGCAAAAAAACATTCGCTTGTGTGTTTGCTTCACGAGAAGCCTTTTGAGGGAATAAACGGAAGCGGAAAACATAATAACTGGTCTATTATTACTAACACCGGGGTTAATTTGTTTGAGCCGGGTGAAACGCCTTATGAAAATGCGCAGTTTTTGTTGTTGCTTTGTGCCGTAATTAATGCTGTTGATAATTATCAGGATTTATTGCGTGCCTCGGTTGCTTCTGCGGGCAATGATCATAGATTGGGCGCAAATGAGGCACCTCCTGCGATTGTTTCGATATTCCTGGGTGATGAATTGACCGATATTTTAAGCGCTATTGAAAATGGTATGGCTTATGATTCGAAGGAAAAAGAGCAGATGAAAATAGGTGTTCATGTTCTTCCTAAATTTCCTAAGGATACTACAGATAGGAACAGGACCTCACCGTTTGCATTTACCGGTAATAAATTTGAGTTTCGTATGTTGGGCTCCGCTTCCTCAATTGCTGATGCAAACATCGTTATCAATACTGCTGTAGCTGAAGAGTTAAGGCAGTTTGCAGATGTTTTAGAAAATGCAGTCGATTTCAAACATGAGTTAAACGAACTAATTATTACGAGTATAAAACAGCACAAGCGTATCATATTTAACGGCAACGGTTACGATGAGAATTGGGTTGAAGAAGCTAAGCGAAGAGGTTTACTCAATCTTGTTTCGACACCCGATTGTGTTCCTTATATGCTTGAGCAAAAAAATATTGATCTCTACGCTACACACAAGGTGTTTAATCTTACTGAAATCAAGGCAAGGCATGAGATTATCCTTGATAATTACTGTAAGATTTTAAAGATTGAGGCTTCGACAATGATACAGATGTGTAAAAGGGAAATTTTGCCCGCAGTAAGTGCATTTTCAAAACAACTTTCAGATACCGTAATTGCAAAGAAAGCGGCTGTCAGAACCTGTGACTGTTCATATGAGCAGGAACTGCTTGTCAGAATTTCAGATCTTGTGGGTGAAGTTTATTCGCAGGTAAAGGGTCTTGAGAAAAAATTAGATGAGGCCGCTTTTATAACCGACACGTCTGAACTTTCATGTTTCTATAAAAACGAGGTTATTACCGTGATGAATAAAATACGTTTGGCGGCGGATGAGCTTGAGACTATTACTGATGAGCAGTATTGGCCGTTCCCGACGTACAGCGACTTAATTTTCAAAATTTAGTGTTATTTGTAAAATGCACAACAAGAAACCGCATGTTCAAAACATGCGGTTTCTTTATTTATCCGATAAACATCTGTGTCCAATAATTTCCGTTTGCATAATAGCCCACTCCGATCTGGGTAAAGGAGGCGTTTAGAATATTGGCACGATGTCCGCTTGAGTTCATCCAACCGTTAACGACTGCTTCGGGAGTTGTATATCCTTTTGCAATATTTTCACCTGCAGTATTGTAAGAAATACCGAAATTTTTAATCATATTAAACGGTGAACCATAGGTAGGGCTGGTGTGTGAAAAGTAGTTTTTGTCGTGCATATCCTGTGATTTATATCTGGCAACCCTGCTTAACTCCCCATTTGTTTGTAATTCTTTCAAACCGTTTTCTCTACGTATTTTGTTAACAAGATTAATTACCTGCTGTTCTTGTGACAGGATGGTTGTATCATTTCTCGGCATATTTATCACCTGACCCGGATAGATCAAATCAGGATTTTTTATTTGCGGGTTTGCCGATATAATTTCTGAAAGCCCCATTTCGTTTTTTACGGCGATTTTCCACAGTGAATCCCCGGGGACTACGGTATATTTACCAACAGTGGCAGCAGAAACAGAGTAGCCGAAGGCTGAGAAGATAAATAGCATTGTAATTATATAAATTATTGATTTTTTTAACATCTTAAAAACTCCTATAAAAATTTGTGCAAATATATTTTGTGTCGAATTCGGCCGAATAGTCATTTTTTGCACTGTAATAATAGTAACAAAAATGTAACTTATTTTGCAAATGTAAGTATTGTAAAATCAGGGAGTTTCTGTTAATAAACCAATAATTTAAAAATATTTATTTCTAAATATATTTTTTGTTGTTATGGGTGATATTTTCATGTATAATTTTAAACAGTGTAAATTGTAGAAAAATGTCATAAACAAACTGTTATATAAATTTAAGGAGGATATATGGATCTTTTCGATGTTTTGAATTTAGTCGGTGGTTTGTCTTTATTTTTGTTCGGTATGAATATTATGGGACAATCTTTGGAACGGGTTGCCGGCGAAAAACTCAGGTTTCTGCTAGGAAGATTAACTACCAATAAAACTGCAGGACTTATAACGGGTTTGGGAATAACATCAGTCATACAAAGTTCGTCCGCCACTACTGTTATGGTTGTTGGTTTTACCAATTCGGGGCTTATGACACTTAAGCAGGCAATAAATGTTATAATGGGTGCTAATATCGGAACTACGGTTACGGCTTTGATTTTGAGACTGGCAGGTATCGGAAGCGACAATATATGGGTAAGACTTTTTAA
>JAUMXX010000016.1 GCA_030535285.1 bacterium
TTACACCGTCGGAATTTTTAGCCGATGTCACATTGTTTTTGTCATCATAAGCGTATCCGAAATGATGTCCGCTTGCATCAACAAGCTGCTTCAGATTTGAGTTGTCGTCATAATCAAACGCCGAACTTTCTGCTGAACTCGCCGAGGAAACCACATTTCC
Source organism: bacterium (assembly GCA_030535285.1). Classification (GTDB taxonomy): domain Bacteria; phylum Bacillota; class Clostridia; order Oscillospirales; family Acutalibacteraceae; genus JAUMXX01. The sequence goes on from JAUMXX010000016.1 coordinate 161, forward strand.
CTCATCATCATAAGCATAACTTTGTCCTTCATCCTTTACTAACTGGATGTTGTCAAAATACACCGGATTAAGTTGGTCAGCATAAAAAACATATATATGAATGGCACTGTATGACATCTTGGTGATCGGATCGCCGTCATCAACAACCACCACCGCGCTTGAAAACTGCGAACTCGGAACAGCTTGGTTGAATTCTGCCGTTGTCCACTTGGCTGTTCCGTCATTGAACAAAACTGCCGCACCGATGCGGAATTCGCCGCCCGGATGAGCGCCCGCCGTGCTTGCATAACCGCTTAGTGAATACACGTCGCCCTCTTGTCCCTTTACATTAACAGCCTGCATAACCTGGGGGCGACCTGCTGTCGTCGGATTTATAAACGCACTGCGGCTGGAGCCGGCATAACTCGCCGGTCCGCTTCCTGCCGGACATTCTTTGAAAGTCCATGACTCAAGCCCACTGCCTGAAAGTTTTTCAAAGCCGGAATTGTTAACCAAATTAACCTTGTTTGCCACTTCTCCGACTTCCAGTTGTATACTGTCTATCCACACAGTACCCGTTACACCGGAGATTCCGGCATAGACAACGCTTATAATATTGTTTTCGGTTACCGTAAATGTCTGCGAAACCCTTGTCCAACCATTATCAAAATCACTGTCGGTGGTTCCCGACACCGAGCGGTTTAACTCTTGTCTGACCAACTGACCGGCTGCATTTTTTTGGTCTATCCATATTCCCGCACCCTTATCGGCCGCTTCATTAGCCGCCACATTCTCTGCTTTTATGTATGCTGACAGAGTATAGGTGCCCGGCGGCAACGAAACCGCCTGTCCTATAGCACAGGTACCGTTTGCATCATTCCTTGTGACCTGGAAACTGCTGTTGCCTGTATAACCGATATCGGTCTTTTTGGTAATTGCATAGTTCGTGCTACCGTTATAGTGCGACGTCCACGCCGACGAATCCATACCATAGTCACTAAGCAGATTTACAATCGGCTTTTGCATACTTCCCGAATTCATCAATTTATGCGGAGACGTATCACCGCTGTAATACTTATAACTGTTTGCATTTCCCACAGAATCATAAACCGATACCGGATGTCCGTAATTATCAAACTGATATGTGACAACTATATTATCATTAACAGTTGTATAATCTCCGTCCTTTCCGTGAGTGGTAAAGGTCGTTTTATTGGTCTTGCTGAAATCCAATTTCATGCTCTCGGATACGTTGGAATTATGCATTCTCTCTATCCTGCAGACCTTGTATGTTCCCGCCTGATATCTGTATCTTGTGCCGAAATTTGACGAATCAGCAACCGTGTATAACAGTTTTCCGTCATATGTATACCTTGATTTTGAGTTGTCATTATATGTAATCTCGGTTAAATTTCCCGCTTGGTCATACGAATAATTTATAACCCTTCCGGTAGAAGAATCGGTAATCTTGGTCAATTTGCTGTAATCGCTGTTATAGGTCAACGAAATCATGGCTCCCGTAGGATCGGTTAAATGACCAAGGAAATTTCCGTCTGTGCGGGGACCGTATTGGAATGTCGTTGTGTTTCCGTTTGCATCTATAATATTCCTTAAGAAACTATCTGTTCCAAATATCAGTTTGGACTTGTCTTTAAAGGTGATTTGGTGCTTTTTATCATAGGTCGGATTGGGATAGGCGCTGTAGACCATTCCCAGCCCGTCTTCATCCTTAATCTTGTTTCCGTCGTCGGTATCTTTGTAAAAGTAATGCTTTGTTCCATCCTCGTCTGTATATACATAAGGATAAATGTTCGGGTCTACTCCGCTACTCGAACTTACCGCCTCTAAGGTCTGCATTACGTTAAGTCGCCATCCGTTTCCGAATCGCGACGATTCGTTTGAGGCGCTTGAATTATAGATATGGCTGATTTTAGCCGTCATTAAATCATTTACTGTTGAAAAGTCTTCATGTGTAAATACTAAATTACCGTTAAAATCATTTACGTGTCCCTCGCCCGCTCTTGAGGCAGATTGCGAATGATAACTCCAATAATCCTCAACGCCCCTGGTGTCTCTGAACGTGAAAACATATGAAGGATCACTGCCGTCAATGCCGTTATCACTATCAAAAAATCTTGCATAACGGTCGCCTGTCGACGGAAGATTTACGCCTCGCAACAATATTCCGTAATTGTTTGAATTGTTTGTCCATTCCTGTACTGCACGAGTAATATCAACATGATCCCACGAATCTAACGGTTGACTGTCATTATAGGTAATATAATCCAAAGCCGCACCGTCATAAGAAGGCGTGCTGGGACTGCTGTCGGTATACAACACCCTATTATCGCTAACATTCGAAACTCCCCAGTCGGAAGTAATTCTGTAGGCGTTTATCTTTAAATCCGTGCTGCATGTCGAAAGCCCACCCCTATATCCGGCTAAATACAGCTTTGCGTTTATTATCCTCGCAGACTTCGGAATGTTAGACGGAATACCAAAATAAATGGCAGCTCCCAATTCGTTACCGTTGTATTGTTTTCCTACTTTCAAATATGCAATCTCCGAGTTCGATTCCAATGTCGAAGCATTTGCCGTGTTTGCTCTGGTTTTGAACGATACAGTGGTGTCCTTAACATTGCTGTAACTTGTAATAGCCTGTAGGTGAGGATCAATAGTTACCGGATAAGCCCTATCCTTCGCCCCAAGCCACTTTCTGTCAGGGATCATTGTATAAACATAACCGTTGCTGCTCTGATCTAAGGTTACTTGTACATTATCGGTTCGCGCACCTTCGGAATCGTACATAAAGGGTGCGTTCATTTTAAAGATGCTTTTTCCGTCTTTACCGATGATTAAAACCGAATTATCGGCCTGTAGTTGTGCCGTTAGACCGTTGGTTTCCAATCTGAACGCAAAACTGCGATGCTCGCCCTTTTTCTTTATGATTATATTTTCTTTCAAGGTTCCGCTGATAAGCTGATATTCAAAATTTATGTTGGATTCAGGTGCATAAACCGCTTTTGACTGTACCTTGCTGACCTTTTGTTTTCTCTTGTTGCTCGCCCGAATCTGTTCTTTTTTTGTTGCCGCTTCACTTACACTCTTTTCATCCGCAATGTCTGCCGATTGGTTGGTGATTTTTACCTTCTTCTCAAAATCGCCGGCCGTTGTCTTATTATCATTATCCTCAAGATATGTTAAGCCTATGTTGTGTCCTTTATACGAAACAAGAATAGGCTCTCCTTGTGAAATAGTCTCCGGTACGGAAACTTTAAACGGGTTGTCCTCGTTAGTATAATAGGACTTGCCATCAAGGGACACTTTTTTCAGGTCATTATTAATTTCCTTGTACTCTTGGGTTGTTTCGTCACGATAATGTACAGCAACCGGATAACCGGCTGCCAGATATTCTCCGCTTTTTAACCGGAAATATTTTACCGATTCTTCTCTAAACGAAGTATCTTCCCCCAAAATTTCATCACCGATAAACGAATTTTCAACACTATCATCGGCAATCTGCAATTGTTCTTTAATTTCGTCACTTTGGGTTGCTTGTGCAGACGTTATTGTTGCTTGAAACACTACTAAAACCGATAAAACAACCGCCAACACTTTAGTTAATGAATGTCTTGCAATCGTATCCATGTTTTACACTCCTTAATTTTTACTGTCGGTCTTTTAAATACAAATGCCAAATAGCCATCCTCATTAAAAATCTATATTCTTATACCGTTATAAACTACAAAACCATCACAAAATTACCTCCTTTTTCCATTTTTACATTTTTTTCCATAATACAACATACTTAGGGTTTTGTAAAGTACTTTTTAAAAAATTTTTTATATAATCGTTTTGCCGAGATTTTTATAGTTTTACATAGGGCCTTTGTTGTTTGCCTGCAACTTAAGATTTTTTGTTAATTGCTATCTTCAAACACTCATTTCAACTGTAGCGCTTGATTGTATAACTCACCGCATAATAAAAGACCGATAGAATTTACATCTATCGGTCTAAATCAAGTGAAGATCAATCACTATATTAACCTCTGGTACTAAGAGCAACCATTATTTTACCTTTCGATAATATAATCCGCGCGTGTATTCCTTTGTCGGACCCTGTTTTTTATGTGCCGCCGCTATTGTTTCGCTACATTCTTCACGGGTTTCATCGGTAAAGTACATAACGGCAAAATCGGCACCGCTAAACCCATCTGTTTTATCAAACATCCAAACCGGTCTGGAATTAAGCATTTCGCAAAAGCCGTCTCTGCAAATTACCGGGAATTTTATTCCTTTTCTGTCAGTAATTTCAAATCTGCCCGAACAGGTGTGACAACCGTTTCTGCTCTTATTGGAACAGTTTCTATGCAACATCAACGGTAATCTTCCATAAGCAATAAATCCCTTTTTTATGTTGCCGACCATACCGTTTATCTGCTCAACACTGTTTTCGAACGACAAAACCGCCGCACCGCAGCCGAAACGTTCAACCATGCTCAAACTTTCACTGTTACATATATTAAGCCCAAAATCTGCTTTTGGCTCGAGCCCTGCTGCTTTACAAAGACTGACCGCCGAAAGATTGCCGCAATAAGCCGTTTTTATTCCCGCCTGTGCGGCAGCTTCTAACCGCTTTTCCACAAATTGCTCTCTGCCTGCAATCCATCGGGGAACCTCTACCGCCAAGGGCACTGATTTTGAAGTGTATTTTTCAAAATCACATTCAATCGGCAACACAATCTCTGACAACGAATTTATATTATCAGGAATTTGAGAACAGTCACAAAACCGCGCAATGAATTTTAACTGTGCCGACTTTGAGTTTTCATTGTCGGGACGGGTAAACGGATTAACCTTAACCTCACGGGGAACTTCCCGTTTTTGATCAAGCATTTCCAACGCCGACCTGCGAAGCCGGGTCAGTTCGGATGACAGTACCGTAAGCCCTTCCTGCGCCTGCATTTTAAAGCTTTCAAGATAGTAAGGCGTGTCACCCATTTTAGAAATTTTATCCTCAGCGAATCCCGGGTCGATTTCTGCAGTTCTCGCCGGTTGCGGCAATTCACCCCTGACACAAACCTTGTTTTTACCGTCAGAAATCTCTAAAACCACCGGCTCATTCCGAACAACCGTCAACCCGGCTGAAACAGGGACCCTCTTGTACTCATGCCGATACAACTCGTGTATCTTTTTAGCCGCAGCGGCAGACAATATTGCGTCTTGCCGGGTGCGAACCCCGAACATACTTTTATCAACCGTGTTTCTATAATACCCGGATGTGAATCCGCTCCTTGAAAAAATGTCGGTCAAAAGTGACCTTAACCCTTCACCGACACTTCCACTTGACAAATAACTTCTACAAGCCGCTGTCGCAACCGCAACATACTCCGGACTCTTCATCCTTCCCTCAATTTTAAGCGATTTAACCCCCATCTCTTCCAATTCGGAAATGTATTCTATAAGGCTTAAATCTTTCAAACTTAAATCATATCCTGCAGTGTCTCCGACAGAAAAAGGCAATCGGCACGGCTGGGCACACAAGCCCCGATTTCCGCTGCGGCAGCCGAGTACCGAACTTAAATAGCACTGCCCCGACAACGACATACACTGCGCACCGTGCACAAAAATTTCGACCTCAACGCCAAACCTCTGTGCCTCACGGCAGAACGCAGAAATCGTGGTTTTATCAAGTTCTCTTGCCAGAACTACCCGAGAAAACCCCATTTTTCTTAAAAGTGTCAAGGCTGCAGCCGAATTAACCGACATTTGTGTAGAGGCGTGAAGCGGAATCTGCGGCAAAACCTTTTTTAACACACCCGCCAAACCGAGATCTTGCACTATAAATGCGTCGGCTCCCATCTTTGCAATCGAAACTGCTGTGGCAACAATTTCGTCTAACTCTGCATCAAAAACAAGGGTGTTGAGTGTAATATACACCTTGACACCCCTTTTGTGACAATATTTTATGGTTTCTTCAAGTTGTTGAAAACTGAAGTTTTCAGCATTGCGCCGCGCATTAAATTTAGACGCTCCAATATAAACCGCGTCTGCACCCGTAGCAGCGGCGGCTTTAACAGATTCAAAACTGCCCGCAGGGGACAAAACCTCAATCATACCCTTGAGTTTCCAATCCGGAGTTGTCTGTTTTCACGGCTCAGTCTTTCGATTTCTCTACGCGCTTCGCTGAGTTCAATTTTTGAACAAGCCTCTGCTTCAACCCGTTTTTTCAATTCACTGCGAAGTTGTTCGGCTTCTTCCGAAACTTTTTTTGCCTGCTCGCAATACTCAAGTGCAGCCATAACCGCTGCCATTGTTGTTGAAAGAAAAGTGCTATGACGGGATATCGCCTCAATTTTAGCGTTTAGTTCATCCCCCAGCCTTTTCATGTTGTTAACATCGTCTTCGGTATTTATTAAATACTCTGTTCCCGCGATTTTTAACTTAACCTTGTTCATCACATCCACCCCCTACAAAACTAATTATATAATATACTATTTTACCGAAATAATAAAGTTTTTTTTGAAGTTTTGGCAAATCCGGACACTAAAAACGCAAAATTTGTTCCAAATATGCCTATTGCTGTCTGTTATGCTTGAAAAAACTCTTTTTTCGTTGTAAAATAGTTTTTAAACTTATGAGTATACAGTTGTTATCTATTTCAAAACATTTTAAAGCATATAAATAAATGTCCCGGTGTGTATTTTGCCAACAGAACTCGTCTTTATGCCGACTTTGGAACCGGCAACCCACATAAACAAAGATTGTCTGTCGGTAATTGCTTGCCTAATTTTATATCCAAGAAAGGATATGGTAGTTTTTCATGAAGAAGCCAGAAAAAATTCTCCGCCCCATTAAGCGTATTCACGGCGGTACACATGTCCCACATAACAAAAACACAGCCGAGTTTGAAAGAGAACCCTTCTTTGATGTCGACCATGTGGCAATATTAATGCAACAACATATCGGTGCACCGTGTATACCCTGTGTGAAACCGGGAGATTCGGTTTTTGTGGGAACTAAAATCGGAGACAGCGACAAATACATCAGCGCTCCTATCCACTCAAGTGTTTCGGGTACGGTTTCGAAAATCGATACGGTGCTGCTTCCAAGCGGTCAGACCAGCCAGCAAATAGTTATTAAGTCGGACTCCTCTATGACCCCGGATCCCGAAATCAAACCCGTTGAGGTTAAAACTGCTGATGATCTTGTTGCCGCTGCACGCAATTCCGGTCTGGTGGGCTTAGGCGGTGCAGGTTTTCCCGCCCATGTTAAATTAAAGACCTCCCCCGAAAAGCCTATTGATTATTTAATTATCAATGCCGCCGAATGTGAACCTTTTATCACTGCAGACTATCGCGAATGTATGGAAAACCCCGACGATATTTTAGAAGGCGTCTATTTAATTAAAACCCTTTTGAACATTAAAAATGTCATAATTTGTGTCGAAGATAATAAACCGAAGGCGATTAAAACCTTGTATAATATTGCCTGTGACCGCAAAGACACCGATAATTCTGTACGGCTGATGCGGCTTAAATCAAGTTATCCCCAGGGCGCTGAGAAAGTTTTAATATATTCTGCAACCGGTCGCAAGATTCCGTTTGGGAAACTTCCGTCAGACGTAGGATGTATTGTTATGAATGTAACAAGTATAGCATTTTTAAACCGCTATATCAAAACCGGTATGCCGCTTGTTTCTAAGTCTATAACGGTTGACGGTGGCGGAATTAACAATCCTAAAAACCTCACAGTCCCGATCGGTACCCCGTTTGAAGAAATTTTTGAATACTGCGGAGGACTTAAACCCGATGCCGTTAAATTCTTATCGGGTGGGCCGATGATGGGTGTAAGTGTTGCTGACGCTTCAATGTCGGTTCTAAAACAGACCAATGCAATTACGGTTCTCAGCAAAAACGAAACCGCCCTTGACACACCGTATTCCTGTATAAACTGCGGTCGTTGTGCTTCGGCGTGTCCTATGAATCTTACCCCTGCACGTGTTGATTCTGCTATGCAGTTCGGCAAGCAGGAAGAACTTATTAAACTTCACCCCGAGTACTGCATTGAGTGCGGCTGTTGCTCATATTCCTGCCCCTCAAAGCGACACCTGACCCAAACAATGAGACTTGCGAAAACCGAGCTCAAAAAATCCAAATAAGGAGATGTCAGATTGAATAAAACAATTGTTTCAACCTCACCTCATATTACCTATATTGATACAAGCCGCGGCATTATGCTGGATGTTATTATCGCCCTTCTTCCCGCTGTTTTGTTCAGCATAATTCTGTTTGGCCCGAGAACGATTATCTTAACGCTTGTTTGTGCTGTAATGTGTGTTCTTTCTGAATATGTCTGCAATAAAATTATGAAACGACCCGTTTCGATAGGTGACTTGTCAGCCGTCGTAACCGGAATCTTGTTGGCAATGAATCTTCCTCCTCAAATTCCGTTTTGGATAGCCGCGCTCGGCTGCGTAATTGCAATTGTTGTTGCAAAGCAGCTGTTTGGAGGAATCGGCCAAAACTTTGCAAATCCTGCAATAACCGCCAGAATCGCACTGACAATTTCCTTTCCGGTTTTGATGACGACCTGGAGTGAGCCGGGCGCATGGCAAATTCCGGACGTTGATGTCGTTTCGTCTGCAACACCTCTGGCAAACGGTGCTTCTTATTCACTGACCGAATTGTTTTTCGGTGTGACCCCCGGTTGTTTGGGCGAAACCTGTGCATTACTTCTGCTGGCAGGTGGCATATATCTTGTTATCAGAAAAGTTATCACTCCCACAATTCCGTTATGCTTTATCGGTATGGTTTATATATTGTCGTTTATCTCAAACATTTGTGCAGGGGTTGATCTTGTAACCTCTTTAGTTAACGCCCTCGCGGCAATTTTGTCGGGCGGTGTCTTCCTGGGTGCCATCTTCATGGCAACCGATTACAGCACCTCTCCCACAACCTTTTGGGGTAAAATTGTCTTTGGTATCGGTTGCGGCGTGCTTACCTTTATTATAAGACAGTTCGGTTCGTTAAATGAAGGTGTTTCCTTTGCTATTCTTATTATGAATATTTTGGTTGTGCATATTAACAAACTCACAACCGCAAAACCTTTTGGATGGGAGGCCGAAAAATGCTGAAGAAAGTCCTGCTTCCCACTCTGTCACTTTTTGTTGTCTGTGTTGTTATTGCTGCAGCCCTTGCAACAACAAATATGTTCACAAGCAAAAAAATTGCCGCCCTGGCCGAAGAGGCGAGTACACAGGCGCGTCAACGTATTCTTCCCTCAGAGCGATATGAAAAAAGTGAGTTTGTGCTAAACGGCACTACATATACATACCATACCGCTTATAATAAGTCTGAAGTAACCGGATACATATTTGCCACCTCGGCAAACGGATACGGCGGCGTTATTTCTGTGCTGACCGGAATAGACTGCAGCGGAAAAATAATTGCAGTCGAAATAACCGATGCTTCAAACGAAACTGCAGGGCTGGGTCAGAATACTGCAAAAGAAGAGTTTTACTCACAATACTCAGGAAAAGACAACACCGTTTCTGTTGTTAAAAACTCACCGCAAAAAAATGAAATTCAAGCAGTCACGGGAGCTACTATTTCCTCTAACGCAGCAACCGCCGCAGTTAATACTGCGCTTGAATTATACAATCAAATCTCATCCGGAGGTGTAAAATAATGTCAAAACAATCTTGTTTTTCTGTTTTAACCGCCGGACTAATTAAAGAAAACCCTGTTTTGCGGTTGGTTTTAGGCACCTGTCCGGTTCTGGCAATAACCACCTCAGCCATTAACGGAATCGGCATGGGTATTGCAGCAACGCTTGTTTTAATCGGGTCAAACCTTGTGATTTCACTGCTTCGAAAACTGATTCCCGACAAGGTGCGGATTCCTGCATACATCACAATAATCGCAGGATTTGTTTCAATAATTCAAATGCTGGTTAAGGCATATCTTCCTACCATTGATGCCGCACTTGGAATTTATCTGCCGCTTATTGTAGTTAACTGTATTATTTTGGCGCGAGCCGAAATGTTTGCCTCAAAAAACAATGTCTTTCTGTCGGTTTTAGATGCAATAGGAATGGGAATCGGATTTACTGCAGCACTTGTGCTCATGGGTTCTGTTCGTGAACTAATTGGCGCGGGAACTCTTTTTTCACTACCGGTAACCTCAAATGTTATCGACCCGATGTTAGTTATGATTTTGCCGCCCGGTGGATTTTTCGTCTTTGGTGTCTTGGTGGCGCTTTCAAATAAACTTTCAGAAAAATCAGGCAAAAAGCCTGCCAAAACTCCCGACTGTGCAGAATGTGGCAGTTGTGATGGTTGCATAAACTGTAAAGAAAGCGAGAGCGAGGTGACCGTAAATGAATGAATACATATCTATATTGCTCGCCGGATTGCTTACTGAAAATATGGTTCTCGCAAAATTTCTTGGTATTTGTTCATTTTTAGGTGTTTCCAAAAAGATAAATACCGCTTTCAGCATGAGCGTTGCCGTTACACTTGTTATGGTAATTGCCTCTGCCGTAACCTATCCGGTTTATTCGTGCCTGCTTGTACCCTATTCTCTTGAATACCTGCAGACCGTTGTGTTTATTCTGATTATTGCCGCGCTGGTTCAGTTAATTGAGATTGTACTCAGAAAATTCCTGCCCTCTGTTTACAAGGCGTTTGGAATTTATCTTCCTCTTATCACAACAAACTGCGCCATTCTCGGAATAACAATTTTAAACTTTACAAATCAAAGAATCGACTGCTTCGCCAAAGCAATCGTAAATGCGCTGGGCGCAGGGTTAGGTTTTATGCTTGCAATGTTACTGTTTTCGGGTGTCCGTAAAAAACTTGAATCCTGCAACATCCCGAAAGCACTTCAGGGACTTCCGATTACCCTCATTGCCGCATCTATTGTTTCGCTCTCTTTTATGGGGTTTTCGGGCATCGTTTAAACCCTGCGGCAAAAGATCAAACGTTCGGGCTGAGGATACCGCACTTCGTTTTTCTCTCTTTGAAAACCGACCTAAACGTCGGCCAAAGACCTACCCGTACACTCATCTGAGCATTTTTCGCCTTTTATTGTATAGAAAGGATTGTCATTACTATGAATATACTGTTTGCTGTAATAGTGGTTGCTGCAATAGGTCTTGTCGCCGGAATAGGTCTTTCGGTAGCATCCGTGTTAATGTCGGTTACGGTTGACAAAAAAACCGAGCAAATACAGGCCGCCTTGCCCGGTGCCAACTGCGGCGCCTGCGGTTTTTCGGGCTGTGACGGATATGCCGAAGCAATTTGCAACGGCAGCGCACAACCCGGTCTGTGTACCGTGGGTGGCGAAGCCACAAATGTTGCCATCAGTAATATTCTCGGAATAGAAATCTCTACCGAGGAGCCCAAAACAGCATACGTGCTTTGCAACGGGAATTGCGACAGGGTTTTTGAAAAATTTGAATATGTCGGATTGCCAAGTTGCTCAGCAGTAAATATGCTTTATTCCGGAAATTCATCCTGCATTTATGGGTGTTTGGGATATGGCGATTGTCAAAACGCTTGCGTTTTTGACGCTATTTCTGTTTGTGACCAAAAAGCAACGGTGGACCCGGAACTATGCAAAGGATGTGGCGGATGTGTAACCGCCTGTCCAAAAAACCTTATTACTCTGATTCCTAAAAAGAATCACGCCATTGTCCTGTGTTCGAACAAGGAAAAAGGGGGCACCGCAAGAAAGAACTGTACCGTTTCATGCATCGGTTGTAAACTCTGCGAGAAAAGCTGTGAGTTCGATGCCATCTCTGTTTCTGATAACCTTGCAGTTGTTGATCCTGACAAATGTACCGCGTGCGGAGTATGTGTTGAAAAGTGTCCTCAAAACTGTATCGTCATTAAATAGTTCAAATAATCAATGCCCGTGTGTTAAAAACACACGGGCATTTTTATTCGCCGGTGATACCGTTTTACAGTCTGTTTTCAAAATTTACTGAGATGTGTCACCACTGGTAACGGTTTCAGTCGTGTTTGTTTGAGAACTGCTTTCCGGTCCATTATAGGAGTTTATATAAAGGGTAATTCCCTCATCGGTATTTACCTGTTCGTTTTGTGCCGGTGAAGTTTCTATTGCAACAGACGGCAACTCTGATTCATCATACTTATCAACCACGTGAATACTATCATATGAGAAACCGGCCTTTAAAAGTTCAATCAAAGCTTCCTCCTCGGTATATCCGGCTACATTAGGCACCTTTGTCTTATAACTTCCCAAACTTATAACCAATTTTATTTTTTCGCCTTTTTCAACACTCTTTCCCGCCTCGGGATTTTGGGAAATTACCTGACCGGCAGCATATTTATCACTATATTGTTTCAACTCTATTTCAAATGCAAAATCATCGGTGTAAAAATCACCGTTGTCCCTCTTTGCAGACAGAACCTGTGAATAGGTCATACCCTTTACATCGGGGACCGAATAAAGTTTAACAAGCGGATCCGCTTCTGACGAAACCGACGACTCTTCACTGCTGGAAATTTCAATAACAGAACTCGGCTGCGAACTGGAAGCACTTAAACCGTCGGAGTTTTTTAAAAAAACAAAATATACCGCTGCAACAATGAGCGCAATAACCACCGTCGTAATCAATGCCGCGATAAGCGCATATTTTTTGTTCTTGTCAAATTTTTTCTTTGATTTGCCGCTTTTTGCATTATTTTTAACCTTTTGCGGCGTCGGAGTTGTTGCCAAGAAACCGTTTTTAAGTTCTTCCATATTTTTTATTCTGTCTTCTGCTCTGACCTGTAAAGCGCTCGCCAAAGTTTCCAAAACATTTTGGGGCAAAGACTCTACAACCCTGGCTGAAACAGACAGCGTATCCTCTTGTTCTCTCTGGGCAGCCTCAGGGGGTGCGCTTCCCACAATTATGCGGTATATTACTGCTGCCAGACCGTAAACATCTGTCCAGGTCCCGATGTTTCCTTCTGCTCCATACTGTTCAATCGCTGCAAAACCCAAAAACAACTGTGCAGTCATCGAACTCTTTGCCGTTCTTGCCTTTCGGGTGCAAAATTCAATAATTCTAATCGTTCCATCCTTGCCAACAAGCAGGGTATCGGGAGAAATTCCACAATGTATAATGGATGCGTCATGCAATTCCTTCATTGCTGATATAAAAGGGATAAGCAACGGCCTCGCCTGTTCCCAGGTTAATGTTCCTCCGTTACGAAGCAAAAATTCCCTTAAAGTAATCGCAGGCATCCATCGGGATATGCTGTAGCAGGTTCCGTTACATTCGATTATTTCAATAATCGGAAGCAGAATCTTCAGATTGTTAAGTGCAAGTAATTTTTTGTTCAGTTCGATAAAATTAATTATACCTTCATTGAATACAAACTCACAATCCTCAGCAATAACAACCCGACCGTCGCTATCACGACTGCAAAGACCTGTCGGAAAATACTCGCGTATCCTGACAACAATATCTAACTGTGTGTCGTATCCTATATACGTAATCCCCTCACCGTTACTGTCCTTAACCGTACCCACAACATAACGTGAATTAATAATAGTTTTTGGCTTTAAAAATTTAGGATTATCCTCAAGTTGCGATGTGCCAAAACCACATACCGGACAAAATTCCTCGTTTAAGTTTGTATTCATGCAATTCAGACAAAGTTTGTTAGGATCCATTGTATCTTTCCCCCTGTAATAACCATTTAAATCCCCGAATATGAACCGTTTATAGCGCTCTTCTTTATATTCGACTAAAACCGTAGTCCCTGCTCGTCAAGACTAAGTGAGAAGCCGGGCAAAAACTCCTCCATAAATATATCAACACATTCAAGACCCATCTTCTCAATTGCCTTGCGGGTTGATTCCCGAGCAACGCGAAACTCTTCATTACCCATTCTGAGTTCGTCGTCACATTTTATTAACGCAGATATTTTATCCGCCGCCTTAACAATTTTCAAAAGTTCTTTGTTTTGTGAACAAAAAATGTCTTGAAAATCCGAATGTAAATCTTCAGGCAGCATCGAAACCATCCGCCGAGTTGCTTCTTTTTCAATCTTGGAATAAGCATCCTTTATTTGACTGTTGTAATACTTAATAGGTGTCGGTAAATCCCCCGTCAAAACCTCTTGTGCATCGTGGAACAAAGCAAGCACCGCAGCCTGTGCCGCATTAAGTTTTGTATTGCAACGACGGTTAGAAATAACGCAAAGCGCATGGGCAATATATGCCGTTTCAAGCGTGTGTTCGCTTAAACTTTCACTGCGCATATTCTTCATAAGCATCCATCGGTCAATATACTTCATTTTAAAAAGTATAGAATAAAAATTTGAAGCCATGAGTTTACCTTCCAATTTTAGTATAGACATATTATAACATAAACTGTTATAATATCAATACAGTATATATTGTGGTTTATTATATAAAAACGGGTGATTTTTAATGTTCAACGGTGCATATTCTCCGCTTAAACCCCAAAAAGAATTAAAACTTATTACGTTTTTTACAGCGCTTATTACTGCCGCTGCTATTTTTGTGCCCTTTATTATTAAGGATTCGGGGTATTTTTTGTTCTACGGGGATTTTAATGTTCAACAAATTCCGTTTTATAAACTGTGTCACGAAGCGGTCAAAAGCGGCAATATTTTCTGGAATTGGACCACCGATCTCGGTGCTAATTTTATAGGCTCCTACACATTTTATTTGTTGGGCAGTCCGTTTTTTTGGTTAACCCTGCCCTTCCCGAATTGGATGGTGCCGTATCTGCTCGGGCCCTTGCTCATTCTCAAGTTTGCACTTTCCGCACTTTGCGCATACATATATTTAAGACGCTTTACAAAAACTCCCCAAGCCGCCATGTTGGGAGGTTTGCTTTATGCCTTTTGCGGATTCTCGATTTATAATATTTTTTTCAATCACTTTCATGAAGCCATTGTCTTTTTCCCGCTGTTGCTTACCGCTATTGAACGTTTTATAACCCAAAACAAACGCGGCGAAGTCATACTTGCGGTGTTTATCTGCGCACTTTCGAACTATTTCTTCTTTTTCGGAATGGTTGTGTTTGCGATAATCTATTGGTTTGTGCGCACTCTTTCGCACTGTTATAAACAAACTTTTAAACGCTTCTTAGCCTTTGCCTTTGAATGTGTTTTGGGCGTTATGTTGACAGCGGCGCTTCTGCTTCCGACCCTTTATGCCGTACTGGGTATGTCACGGGTCAGCCAATTTTTAAACGGTTGGAATGCCATCACTTACGGCAAGGAACAGATTTATCTTAACATAATTCAATGCTTCTTCTTCCCGCCCGATTTGCCCGCCAGACCGGTGTTTTTCCCGGGCGCCGATGTCAAATGGTCGTCACTGGGCGGTTGGTTGCCTGTGTTCAGCATGTGCGGTGTGTTCGCCTGGATGCAAGGTAAAAAAGGCCACTGGTTGCGAAGGGTCTTAGGCATCACAATCTTCATGGCATTGGTTCCAATATTAAACAGCGTTTTTTATATGCTCAACACTGCATACTATGCCCGCTGGTTCTTCATCCCCATATTGATGATGTGTCTTGCAACCGTTATGTCGCTTGAGGACCGTCAAATTAATTGGCGGACCGCATATAAGTGGTGTGCCGGTGTGACGGCTGCCTTTGTTGTCGTTATAGGTTTTTTCCCACAGAAAAACTCTGATAACACCTGGCGGTTCGGACTGTATACCCCGGATGCCGGCGCGCGTTTTTGGTGCACCTGTATCATAGCCTTGTTGGGACTTGCTGTCCTGTTTGAACTTCTAATGATACGCAAAAAGTATCCCCGTTCCTTTTTTAAAACCTCTATTGTAATGGTTTGTATTGTTTCGGTAATCTACGGCTCGGTTTTTGTCCACACCGGTAAAAAGGTCACCGATGATGCCAACTCTGTACTTATTCCCCAACTGGTTGAGCTGGATGTTAATCTTCCCGACGACCCAAACACTTTCCGTATTGATGTTTTCAACGGATATGATAATACCGCTATGTATCTCGGATACTCCTCAATTAACGCCTTTCATTCTATTGTTCCTTCCTCGATTTTTGATTTTTGGCAGTATGTCGGACAAGAGCGAAATGTTGCAAGTCGACCTGAGGTTGAAAATTATGCTTCACGTTCATTGCTTTCGGTAAAATACCTGCTGTTGCGTGAAAATGATGAGTCTTTCCTACATTCCGACGGGTCACCCAAAATGCCCGGCTTTAAATATTTAAAAACCGAGAACCATTATGATGTTTACATCAATCAAAATTATATCCCTTACGGTTTCACATATGATTATTATATTACTTCATATGAATGTGAGTATTACGGTATTGAAAACCGTAGTTTTATGATGCTTAAGGCAATGCTTTTAACTCCTGAGCAGATTGATAAATACAGTCATATCCTTAAACCTCTGAGTGACGAATATGAGTTAGGCCAGGTGTATGACAGCGAAGATGAGCTTCCCACCCGTCTGGTCTTTAATGAAGAAACCCTTAGTCAAGACTGTGCTGCCCGTGCCGCAAGCACAGCACAGTCGTTCGAGGTCGACAACAAAGGATTTACTGCTAAAACTACACTTGATCGCGCTAACCTGGTCTTTTTCTCGGTACCCTACGATAAAGGTTGGTCTGCAACCGTTAACGGAAATCCGGTTGAGATTGAGCGGGTAAATTCAGGTTTTATGGCGGTTCTGGCCCCCCGAGGAGACTCTACTATTCGCTTTGATTATAAGACACCCGGGCTGGATCTGGGAATTGTCATCTCGGTATCATCCTTAATTGTCCTGGCAATCTATCTGCTTGTCTGCCTTATCCTCAGAAAATACCGACCCGAAAACTTCAACAACGTCTCTTTTCCCGAAGGGGATGCTTTGCGAGAGAAATTTTTAGCATACGATATTGCCGATTCGGTCAGCACCCCCGTTGACGACTTCTTTGAGGCTCCTCTGGATGTGCCGCAACAAACAGATTCCAACAAATCCGATTATTATAAGGGTTTTGAGGGTGGTTTTGTAATCGACTTTGATCAAAACGATAAGGAGTTGGATGATTAATGCCACGTTTTTTTAAGCATGATTTTGCCAAAGACTTAACAATAGAAGGCAGCGACGCCCAACACATTATCCGTTCCTTGAGAATGAAGCCCGGTGAAAACCTCGTTGTCAACGATACACAGGGAACCGATTACTTTTGCGAAATTGAAACCGTCCATCCTGATCGGGTTGGTTTAAAGGTCTTAAAATCGGTCAAAAACGATACCGAGCCTTCAATAAAAGTAACGCTTTTTCAATGCCTTCCTAAAGGTGATAAAATGGACCTTATTGTCCGGCAAGCAGTCGAAATGGGGGTTTTTGAAATTGTTCCGGTGCTCTCAGAGCGTTGTGTTTCAAGACCCGACCAGAAATCTCTGGCAAAAAAAGTCCAACGCTGGCAGAAAATTGCAAACGAAGCAGCAGGACAAAGCGGACGCGGTGTCCGGCCTCAGATATATAATTTGATTTCCATCAATGAATGTATTGATAAACTCGCAACTTTTGACTCTACCTTGTTTTTCTATGAAAACGGTCAGACACCCATTAACTCGTTAAACCTCTCCCATTGCAAAAAAGTTGCCGTTATTATCGGTTGCGAGGGCGGCTTTTCGATCGCAGAAGCAGAAGCTTTTGTTGCCGCTGCTGCATCTGCCGTAACACTGGGTAAGCGAATTTTACGCTGTGAAACCGCACCGGTTGCTGCGATGGCAGCGTTAATGCTTTCCACAGGAAACATGGACTGACACAACAAAAACCTTGCGCTGCTTTATCGGGAAAATCCAAATCGCCGCAACGACTCGTTCCACCTTTCGCCGATTAATTTCCTGGCCTGTAAAAAATTGTTGACATTTAGACTTTTTTTGCTATAATACTAGATGAAAATTGAATACGGGGCGCTGGTAATTGAGTCGGCTGAGATGAAGTGTTTTCACTTCAGTACCCTTGAACCTGATTCGGATAATGCCGTCGTAGGAAATTTTTAAGATCTTAACGCCATGGGGTTTTATCCTTTGGCGTTTTTCTTTTTCAAAGGCAGTATGAAAACTCATACTAAAAACGGTGTGTGCTGTCAGCCGATAAAACAGCACAGCGGCACAAACAGATGGGAATCCTTTGTAGCTGAACTAACCCTTTACACTTTAAAGGGTTCTTAATGTGCTTTGTGTCAAAGAAAGGATATTTTTTATGAAAACAACAACACAAAAACTCACCTTCACAGCAATTATGATCGCTCTTTCAACCGTCTTGAGCATGATCCCCGCAATCCAACTCCCTTTTGGAGGAAAGGCAACCCTTTTAAGCATGCTTCCGGTTATGCTTATTGCTATTAAGTATGATCTGCGCTGGGGCTTTTTCTCAACCTTTGCTTACTCACTTATCCAATTAGCTTTGAGTTTGGCCAAGGTATTAAGCTGGGGACTCACGCCGTGGGTGCTGCTGGGATGTATAATGCTCGACTACATTCTACCCTACACCTTCCTGTTTGTTGCCGGGGCGTTTAAAAATTCTAAAAACGGTATATTGCTTGGTGTTGCTTCGGCATTGATTATAAGATTCCTGCTGCACTTTTTGTCCGGAATTATTTTGTGGGACAGTTTAGCCGACAACGGATTTGCCTGTATTTTGGGCTCAATTACCTATAACGGTTCTTATATGTTGCCTGAGCTTATTTTTACACTTGTAGCAACCGTGATCCTTCTTAAAACCCCCCAAACAAAGAAACTTTTCTTTGAAAAATAATTTTCCAAAAACGGTTTATATATAAACAGTAAATACCAACCGATACAAGTGTGTTTTAACAGTTGTATCGGTTTTTTCTCACCGTGCGTACCAATCGCACAGCGGTTGACAATTTTTATTCTATATTTTATAATCAGTTTGCGTTATCGGACAGTTGTTTGGGCTGTTTTCGCATTTTATTCCTTATTATAAATACCTCTCGTTACAAGTCGAGTGACCTTTGATTTTTGTAAAGGCGTGATTTTTATGTCATTAAAAGCCGTGCTTTTTGACCTGGACGGAACATTGCTTCCAATGGACCAAAACATTTTTGTAAAGGCATATTTTAAAGGACTTGCCGAAAAACTCGCACCCTTCGGTTTTAAATCCGAAGAACTTATAAAGGCAATTTGGGGCGGCACGACCGCTATGATAAACAATTGCGGCGAAACAACCAACGAAGAGGTTTTTTGGCAGTTTTTTGAAGGTGTTTTCGGCAAATCGGTAAGAAATAACGAACCCGTTTTTACGGATTTCTATAAAAACGAATTTCAAAAGGTTAAATCGGTTTGTGGGTTTGATCCTTTTGCCGTCGAAACTGTCCGCAGACTTAAAATTTCGGGCATTCGCTCGGTTCTTGCAACCAACCCTATCTTTCCGGCAATCGCA
This sequence comes from bacterium, assembly GCA_030535285.1. Classification (GTDB taxonomy): domain Bacteria; phylum Bacillota; class Clostridia; order Oscillospirales; family Acutalibacteraceae; genus JAUMXX01. The sequence goes on from JAUMXX010000016.1 coordinate 19,572, forward strand.
ACCCAAAGCCGAATCCGTTGGGCAGGACTTGAACCGGAAGATTTTGAACTGTACACAACATATGAAAACATCTGCTACTGCAAACCAAACCGTAAATACTATCTTGAAATAGCAAACCGCTTGAATGTTTTGCCTGAAGATTGTTTAATGGTCGGAAACGATGTTGATGATGATATGGTGGCTCAAGACATCGGCATGAAAACCTTTTTGTTAACCGATAATTTAATTAATCAGTCAAACCGCGACATCTCTCAGTTTGAGCACGGCGGATTTGAACAATTAAACGACTACATAGCTCGGCTAATAAAGTAATATTTTTTTGTTTTCTTGTAAAATAAAACCAATTCTTTAAACAACACAAATATTCGGTTGCCTCACGCTATATTATGCTGTTTTTTGTTCTTTGGAAGGGATGTGGTGATCATAATTAAGGAATATCTGCTTTTGTTTTTCCTGTTTTCTAAGATCGGACTTATGACTTTTGGCGGCGGAATCGCCGGACTTCCGATATTAAAATCTGAACTTGTAGATAAAAAGCACTGGATCGACGAGGACGAACTTGCTAATTTTTTTGCGATCGGACAGTGCACCCCCGGTATTATTGCGGTAAATACCGCAACCTTTATCGGATATAAGAGAAAAGGCGCCCTGGGTGGTTTTGTTGCCACTTTCGGATTGATCTTTCCCTCCTTTGTGCTTGTCAGTATCGTTGCGTCTGTTCTATCTAACTTTATGCACCTTCAAATTATCTCCTATGCCTTTGCGGGAATCCGCGTTTTCGTCTGTGCCCTCGTTTTAAATGTTATTATAAACATGTTTAAAAACTCTGTCAGGAACATCTTTTCCTTTGTCGTTTTTGCGGTAACCTTCATACTAAACGCCTTCTTTTCAGTTTCACCCGTTATTTTGGTTTTGTCCTGCGCTGTTGCAGGTGTAACCTACGGAGTTGTCAGAGGTGCCCGAGAATGATACTTTTACAATTGTTTTTTCATTTCCTTAAAATAGGACTTTTTTCGGTTGGTGGCGGTTTGGCAACCATTCCGTTTCTATATGAACTCTCTGCAAAGACAGGTTGGTTTTCTGCGCAACAACTTGCCGATATGCTTGCCGTTGCACAATCACTTCCCGGTCCTGTTGGTGTAAACCTTGCGGCATATATCGGTTACCTGGTCGGAGGAATTGCGGGTTGTGCAGTATCTATATTTAGCCTTGTCATATTCTCAATAATAATAATTATTATAATAGCAAAACTGCTTAAAAATTTCGAAAATAACCGTAGCATAAAAAATGCCTTTACTGGCCTGAGACCTGCCTCTGTGGGCTTGCTTCTGGCTGCGGCTGTTGTTTTAATCAGATCCACACTTATGATTTCCACCTCTGCTTTTGCTGTTAGTTCCGGTTTTTTTAACCTATTTAAGTGGAAAGAGTGTATTTTAGCAGTAATTGGATTTTTAATAGTACGGCGTTTTAAAAAAATTCCCCCTGCAATATTCTTAGCAATGGGAGCCATCATAGGAATTATCTTTAAATTATAATTAAGTAAAGTTGAAATTTTTTACTTGACAACAAAAACCGTTTGTTTATACCGGAGACATTTGAAATAAAATGCCTCCGGTATTTTGTGTTTAATGCTTTTTTCTCCATTTAACAAGCGTAACGGAAAAATAAGATGTTTTTACAAAACAAAAAAACAGTCGGCAAAGCCAACTGTTTAAATAATCTTTTGAGCTAATGGTGCATTTGCACACGAAACACACCCTGAAAACTGAATAAAGAATTGATTCAGATAAAAGAGGTCTTAGGTCAAGCCCTCGGTCTATTAGTACTGCCAAGC